>JAJZVP010000021.1 GCA_021845615.1 bacterium
ACGATCCGGCGCGCACTTCGTTCGGCCATACCGAGAACGATCGGGACCCGCGCGCGTTCGAGTTCTCCGCGTGCCAGTAATTGCTCGACCAATGTCGCCGCTTCGGGCCGAAGCCGATAGCGATGCTCGACGAGCTCACGGAGGCGAAATCCGAGTGCATTGAGTTCGAAGAGGCTCGACATAAAGCGCACCTGATCGAGGCAGACGCGCAGAAACCAGGCCACGAACTCCGTGAGCGCCTTCAACGAGAGATTTCCGCGACCATCGAGCGCGCCTTCCCGCGGAGTGTCGGCGAGATCCATCATGCTCTTATATTCGTTTCGAGAATCCAAGCCGCGCGCGAGCCCGCGCGAAACGGACCAGAGGCCGTGGGCGCCGATGCCGGCAGCGTGCGCCATTGCGTGGCTCATCAGCCGACTCACGCGGCCGTTTCCATCGGGAAATGGGTGAATGTAGTTCAGGCGATGATGCGCGATCGCCATCGCAAAAATCTTCGTCGATGCGCCCATCTCGGCGAACCGAAACCGAGCTGAAAAATATCGCATTAACTCCTCCACGTGCGCACTAGAGGGCGGCCTATGACGACCGACGACAACATCATCCTCTGCGTTCGAACGCCACTCGCCGGGTTTCATCCGATAATCGGGCCGTGTCGATCGTACGAAAAGCATCGATTCAGGCACACCGTCGTAGAATTCGCGGTGCAGCAATTTGATGAACTCCTCGGAAGCGGGCTCTCGGAGTTGGCCATCGGCGGCGAGTCGATCGACGATTGTTTGTACGCGCACGTGCGACGCAGCTTCGAGTTGGAGATTGCGTCGCGTTTCGTCCGCATCCAGGTCGCCGACCAAAGCGCGCTCGATATCCCGCGGGCGCGTGTGCTGCCCCTCGATGAGGTTACTATAATAGGCATTCATGATGCGGACGAGGCGGGCGAGGCTTGCCGCCGTACGCGGATGGAGGGCGTTGCCAAGCGCGGATGCCGCGGCAGCGAGCTCGGCAGCCAGGTCGGCGAGCTCGGGCGGCACGGCTTCGAAGCTCGTCGGTTCGATTCGTTGAACGGATTCCGGCCGTGATTTGGCCGATGCTGATTGAGCCATTTTGGCTATAACACTAGCATTTTTTACAACATATCGCAATTGATGGCCGATATCTTGGCCGATTTCCTGGCCGGTTCAGAACTCCAGCACAGATCGGGCAACGGCCTAGCGCACGAGGCGCCCTGAAGAGTCGCACCGTTCTAGACCCATTTTTACCCCCACGCGGGGTCCGGCGGGTGCCAACCGATGCCGCCTCAGGCCACCTCTCGCTTCGTGATTTTAAATCGGCGAGGCGTTGAAACGACTTCGCATGTAAGAGGTCAGGAGTTCGAGTCTCCTCATCTCCACCAAGTTTATGCCCGCGTCGTTATTAGCGACGCGGGCTTGTATGGCGATGCAGCGATGGCTCAGCCTGATATGCGCGCCGCCTCGATACGGCCCTTCGGGGCCTACTCGGCGTGACACCCATTTCGAGCGCGCCGCCTCGATACGGCCCTTCGGGGCCTATTCGGCGTGACACCGCGCCCGACTTGGCGTGACACCGCGTGACGCCGCGTCGGCATCAATCGAGCGCCGCGAGCGCTACGGAGGCGAGCTCCCGAGCGCGCTTGCAACCGGGCCGGTCGCGTTCGAGCCATTGACGGTTCCCGCGAAGTTGAAGACCGGTGTCGGGTCGCTCCCGCCTCCGGTGGCACCGCTGCCGCCGGAGGCGCCACCGGTCGCCGACGTTCCGCTCGCCCCGCTCGCTACCGTCGTGAGGTTCCCGGCGTTGATGAAGATCGCGGGCCCTGCCGCAGCTCCGCCACCGCCGTAAAAGAAGGTGGCGCCGAAGCCGCCGACGATGCTCACCAGGACGCCCCCCGCGCCGCCGGCACCAAAGCCGGATCCCCCGCCGCCTCCCGCACCGCCGGCACCACCGATACTGCTTCCGCCGGGGCCGATTCCGCCGGCACCGCCGCCGCCACCAAATCCGCCGGCGCCCCCGGCGCCGCCGTTGCCGGTGCCTACTGCGCTGGCCCCCCCGCCGCCGCCGCCCCCGCCGCCGAAGCCACCCGCGGCGCCGTTGCCACCGTTGAAATTGCCGGGCCCAACGTAATCGCCGCCACCCCCGCCACCGCCGCCATACCCTGCGATCGCCGGTGTCGCAGGCGTTGCAGTCGACGAACTCAGGCTACCGCTCGCCGCGATGTTGCTGAAGCCGACCCCGCCGAGCCCACCATTGAACGATGCACCAGCGCTGCCCGCGCCCAAAATTCCACCGCCGCCGCCGGCACCGCCCGTGCCGGGGGCGCCATTGCCGCCGAGCCCGCCACCACCGGCTCCAGCATCCGCGGGGCTGCTATACCCGTTACCGCCATTGCCGCCGACGACGGCATCATTGAGAAAGTAGAGGTCGATCGTCGAGACGTTCGCGCTGTCGATGAAGAGCCCGGCACCGAGCCCGGCGCCCCCACCGCTTCCCGTATCTTCGGATCCAGCGCCATTCCCACCGTGCGCGAGCGCGTTCTCGATCTCCAGATTTGCCAGCACGATCGTGCCGCTCTGCGCCCAAAACGCGCGATAGGTGTTGCCTCCGTCAATCACCACGTCGCCGTAGGCTCCACCGTCGATCACCGTGTTCGTCGTCATCGGCGGCAGCGGCCCGGCGAGCGTGATGTGGCAGGGCGAGCCGCAATTGAAGACGATGGCATCGCCGGGGTGTGCATCGGCGGCAAGAATCGCGCTGCGGAGATCTCCCGCTGCACCACTCCCGGTGCCCGGCGGCGTGCCCGGGCTCGTGTCGGTCGCGGCAGTGACGGTAAGGACCGAACCGGTGGCAACCGCAAATGGAAACCCTCCACTCGTACCGTTCGTGGTGCTCACCGTTACGTTTTGCGTACCGAACGTTGCGCCGGCGGCGAGCGTGAACGTTGCGGTCAGCGTGGTCGAGTTTGCAACGCTGACGTTACTCACCGTCACGCCCGAGCCGCTCGTCGCAACCGAGGTACTGCCGCTCACGAAGTTCGTTCCGGCTATCGTTTCGCTCACCACATTGCCCGCGACGCCCGAAACCGCGCTTAACGTCGTCAGCGTCGGTGCCGCGAAATGCAACACCACGCTCGCACTGCTCACTCCGCTTGCCGATGCGGTAATGGTGGGATTCGCACTGAACGCAGCCGTGTAGTTCAACGTGATTCCGCCGGTCGGTTGCGTCACCGAGGTTTGCGAGAGCGTTGAGTTCCCCGACGTATCCGAATCGCTCAACGTAATGCTTATGGGCGAGCCGGCTGCATTCACGTAGGTGCCGGGACCCACGATCGTGTTGCCGTCGGCATCGAGCGCGCTGACATTCACCCCGACCGAACCCGCACTACCGGGCACGATCGTCGGCGAGGCGAGCGCGATGCGCAGCGATGCGACGACGCCGTTAAAGGTCAGATTCACATTGTTCGCTTGGTCGATGACGATGTTTTGCGTCAACGTGCCGGTGGAGAGCAGGTGCCCGCCGGCGTTCGGCGCGTCGTAGAGGTTCACGGTAAACGTGTCGCTGCCGACCGGTGCATTGACGGTGCCGCTGCACGTCGTCGTGCAATTCACCGTGACCGGCGTACCCGGGCTTCCACCGCTCGGCGCCACGGCGATCGACGCCGATTGCGTCGACGCGGAGATATAGCGTGGGGAGCGCGACGCACTCACCGTGCTCGAACTGGGAATGACGATGCGAAACGCGACGCTCGCACTCTGCGGTTGCGTCGGCGTGTTGCCGGGCAGGAGAGATGATGACGGTGCACCGCCGCCGGCGCCGCCGCATGCGGCGAGCGAGGCAACCAATGCGAGCGCGAGCGGGCGCTTCCAGGCGATCATCGCTTATGAACCTCCGACGTTGGTGGTGGTGACATCGATCGTGAGCGTCGCGCTCTGCGTTCCGGCACCGGTAAGCGCGAAGGTGCAGTGCCCGGCAGCGACCGGGGTCACGCTGAAATTCGTTCCGCCGGCCGGGGATATCGTCGCAATACCGCTGCACGAGTTACTCTGCCCGGCTGCCGCCGTGGAAGGCGCAAAGGCTCCGCTGTAGTTCGCTTCGCTCGCCGTCGTGCTCTGCGCGTTGGCGGCGCCGACGGCGGTAAAGGCGAGGCTGCTCGGCGTCAGCACGACCGGGCCCGGGGTTGGTACCGGAGACGGAGTCGGTGACGGAGATGGAGTCGCCGCGCCGATGGCGATATTTTGTAATTGCGGTGGTGAAATGCTGATGCCGCCGTATCCAGTGATACCGATCGACGCCGAACCCTGCGCGGCTGCGTACACGTACGCTTGCCCGTTCGAGCTAATAATCGTCTGCGGACCGGACGCGGCAGGCGCGCGCTGCGTGGACTGCAGCTTCGGCGTTAAACTCAGCACGGCACCGTCACTCGAGGTAATCGTGAACGGGCCGAGGTAGCCTTGCTGACTCACCTGTAAAACCGCCGTCTCTCCGACCGACTGCAGCGGGCCGACGAGATTCACCGAGAGCGGTGGAGCCGTCGGTGCGGCGCTGCCGCTCGGCCCCGTACTCGTTCCCGACGAACACGCAACGAGCGCTCCAAACACAAGAATCGAACATACTAAGAGGGGGCGTTTACACATCGTCGATCTTCCTCGTATCGGCGGCCGCTGCTACCTTTCGGGCAGCCATTCGCAGGCTAGCACGCTCGACCTTCTCGGAGGTGTAAAGCACCTATCGCTTGCTGTTTTTGCCCTCCAATGCGAAGGATCTCGCGAAACGCGCCGCCCTACTCGCGCGCTCTGAAGCCTGCGTACGTCAACAGGACGCCGCCGACGAACGCAATTCCGAGGTAGAGCGTGAGGAATTTCGCGAAGTTCAATGTCGCAAAAGCTTCGATGATGAGCGCCGGAGGTAAACTCGCCAACAGAATTCCCTTGAACAACGCGAGCCATCCGAGCACCGTAACGACCGCGGCGAGCGGCCCCGATCTCCATCGATTGTGCGTCAACACGATCGCTAAACCAACGAGCATCGTAAAGATGCCGGCGACGAACATGAGCCCGGGTTCGGTGAAGAGTGCATTCAGAATATCGACCGAAGCTCGCCCGCTCATCGCCAGAGAGAGCACGATCAGCAGCACCCAAAGGCCGACAAGCTTGGCGAGAAACTTGGTACTCATTGCATCGCCGCCGCAATTTCCGTCTGCGTCCAGAGCGGATGCTGAATCATCACGCCGTGCCCGGCTTCCCCCGGATAGGTCTTTAGCACGGCTCTCGAAGCGCCCAACTGCTGCGCGTACGCATCGACTAACGCCTTGCCGTAGGTCCATTGCGTCAGCAAATCTTCGTATCCATTGAGAACGGTCAGGCGCCCGGTTATTTGTAATGGGGCGCAGGCCGAGGCGACGGGCAGATCGGGATTGGTCGTATCGGTTTCACAGACGCCGCCGTTTTGCACGCTCATTTTAATCGGTCCGAAGGCTGTGCATCCCGTCGATGTAAAATTCGGCCCGGCTCCCGAGCAGTATGCAACATCGAAATCGTTTGAAAGTTCGCGTTCGTTGGAGTAGACGGCCGAATCGATGCCGCCGGTCATGCTCCACGGATAGGTGTTCATATCGACGATCGATCCCGCAAGATACTCGAGGCAGTGGTTGAGAATGCCGCAATCGGGCGTCACGTTCAGGCTAACCGTCGAATTCGTTACCGTCGCCGTGCAGCCACTCGTCGTTCCGGATTGCGACTGCGTCTGTCCGATGTACGGGAAGATCATCTCCGTGAGCGTCGCGTCGAGCTGATTCTTCAGCGAGCCCGTCGCCGAGACGGAGGCATCGAACATCGTGGTCACGCAGGAGGCGGAATCAGGACCCACCTGCGCCTGTCGGCTTCCTCCCGGGCCGGCGGCAATGAGGATGACGTTGTGAATCGTGCGCGACGGACGCGATACGGGTGAGAGCACGGCAAACTTTTCCGCATTCGTCGTCCCGAGCGACCAGCCTACCGGATCGACGACGTTCGTCGATATGCCGTACCGCACCGAGGCGTCATCGAGCATCGCATCGACATCGCTGGCGATCGCGTCGCGCGTCACGCTGCCGTTCATCGTCGTCAGCCCAACACCGGGATAATCAAAGAGCACGATCCGGTAATCGTGACAGAGCGAGACGGAACCATCTTCGAGCGGATCGTAAGCAAGGCTTTTGGTGATCGATGGGCTATAGGTGCTGTTCGTCAGCATCTGCACGGGCCATCCCGTGAGAATTTGCCCCGTTCCCGGGAACATGACGAGTACGTCGTCGCTGAGCGCTCCGTCGCCGATAACGGTGTATTCCATCGTATCGTGCGTCGCCGGATTGGTAACCTGGGACAGATCGCTGCCGAGCGACCGTAGGTCTTGAATCGCACTACAGGGGACGACCGAGCGATGGGCGATCGTGGGCGTGGCGGGCACGCCGACGCTAGCGCCCCCGCCGCCTCCGCAAGCGGTCAAAACGAGCGCGAGGACGAGCCCCAATGCCGGATGTCGCATAGCCATTTCTATGCGAGTCTACATGCCCAATCCTTGCGGAAATCTGTGAGGATCGCGAGCTCGCGAAGGCCTGCCGAACGCAGACGCAGATGCCCGCAATGCAAAAACATTCACCCCGCGCGTGACAATTCGAGCCTCTGCCTCACTCTATGTAGAATAGGACGATCTACGAAAAGGAGAGCTATGGGACGTTGGGCGACCCCAGAAGCAATTGCTTCCGCACGTACAGGCAATGAAAGCGCCGCCGATGAGCTTATCGCCGCCATCTGGCCCGCATGTTTTCGACTCGCGACGATGGTGCTCGGCGATCGCGGGCTTGCAGAGGACGCGGCCCAGGAAAGCTGCGTCACCGTATATCGCAAGGTCCACCGATTGCGTAGCGTCGACGCGTTCGACGCGTGGCTCTATCGCATCGTGATGCGTGAATCGGCGCTGGCACGCCGTCGCTCCGGCCAGGTCGGCGAACAACGGGAGCAGGGTACGACCGGCGACGGGACGATCGTGCTCGACGTCTGGCACGCGCTCGACGAACTCTCCGCAGATTTGCGGGATGTCACGGTGCTGTTCTACTTCCACGATCTTACCGGTGAGGAAATTGCGACCGCTCTCCACGTTTCACATGGAGCGGTGCGCATGCGGCTTTCGAGGGCGCGAGAACGATTGCGCGTGCTGCTCGCCGATTACGATTTTGAGTTGCGCAAGAATTTTAAGGAGGTACACTATGCCGTTTAATTTTGCGGAGGCAGGAAAACACGTGCAAACAGAAATGCCCGTTCCCGAACTTCCCATCGCTTCAATTCGCAACCGCCTTCGCGATGCGAATACCCGGCATCGATCGCACGTACTGATTGCGTGCGCGCTCGCTGCGATCGCCGTCCTCGGATCGGGCACGTTGCTCGCGGCAATGCTCCTCGGCGGCGTTCGGGTCTGGCTTTCGGGCAATAAAGCGGCCGTCGATATGACATCGTTCGCACTCATCCTGAACCCAAATGCCGACGACCTGCGTCGCGTCACCACCGATGCGACATTTCCGGTCGTGCTGCCGGTCGGCATTCCCAAGGGAATGCATATGAACGCGCTCGTTTTCTCGCCGGCGGATCACCCGACGTTCATCGAGGTTATGTACCGGAATTCTCAAACCGACGCCCGAAGCGGGCAGTTCCTGTTGCTCGATTCTTCGACGCTCAACCATGGTGCGGCTCCAACGCTTCCAAATGGCGAGAAACTTCCGGCCGGGAAAGTAACGCACTGGAGCGTTGGGCGAGAGAGCGTGATCGTGCTCGGAGCGGGGCAACACGCAGCGATGAAAGCCGCGATGTCGGGCATCACGCCGGCCGAGAGCCTGGCGCGAACGCTCCCGATGCTCTACCGCACCATCATCCTCGCGGACCAGGATAAGCTTGCAGACGAGGCCGAGGCGATCGCGCCGGCGGAGGGGCAAAGCGTCCTGCTCGATCGTGGGCATTTGGGCGAGATTGCGCGCCTCGCTCGATCGAACAAGTCGGTGACATACACCCGAGAAACGATCTTCGAACCCCATCCAAGCGTCGCCGGAAAGCCCGATTTTGCGCACGCGAAGCGTCACTTTATCACGACAACTGCGGTCTCGGCGGGAGGCGTGCGCGCGATCGCAGCGGTTCTCGCATCCGGTGCGTGTGGCAGTACCGGGACGACGCGGAGCGGCCGTAGCTGCCAGATCCTGATCAACGAACGGAGCGGACGCGCGTACTGGATATGGGTCCTTCCATTCAACGCGTCGAGCGCACCAACGAAGTACGTGGTGGATCGAACGACGTTTCGCGTGCTCCATCGAGGATAGAGGCACCCGAACGGTGCTGCCGCCGCAGGCCGCAATGACGGCCGGCAGCAGCACCGTTCTTCGCACAAAGCTTCCGATTGCGCCGCCCTATTGCTAAGTCTAGCCTTAGTAGTGTAGCCTTAGCATATGCCGCGACCGACCCCCGATGCCGTTGCCGAAAGGCTCTACCTCGCGCTGAGCCTGCTCGTTCGGCGGCTCCGACAGACGCGCGACGAGAGCCTCTCGCATCCCGAGATCTCGGCGCTCGTACGCTTGGAGAGCGCCGGCCCTACTACGCTGACGGCATTGGCGAAGCTCGAACGGATCAGCGCGCAATCCCTCGGCGCGACGCTGAGCGCGCTCGAGTCGCGCGGGTTGGTGCGGCGCGAGCCCGATGCCGCCGACGGCAGGCAGAGCGTCATCTCCATCACCACCGTCGGGCGCAATACGCTGCGCGCGCGGCGAAGCGGGCGGGCGGCCCATATCGCTCGCTCGCTCGCGGCGCACTTCACCCCCGACGAACTCGCAACGTTGCGCGCGGCGGCGCCGCTTTTGGAACGGTTGGCAGACGAACTCTAATGAACGCCGACCGCTACCGTTGGATCGCCTTGTCGAACACGACGCTCGCCATCTTCATGTCCGCACTCGACGGATCGATCGTGATCATCGCGCTGCCGGCGATCTTTCGCGGCATTCATCTCGACCCGCTCGCCCCAGGCAACGTCGGGTACCTGCTCTGGATGATCGTCGGGTATATGCTCGTGCAGGCGGTGATGGTGGTGACGCTCGGACGTTTGGGCGATATGTTCGGGCGCGTGAAGATCTACAATCTCGGATTCGTCGTCTTCACGATCGCGTCGCTCTTCTTGTCGTTCGATCCGTTTATCGGCGGAAACGGCACCTTGTGGCTCATCGGTTGGCGCCTCTTTCAGGCGCTCGGCGGATCGATGTTGACGGCGAACTCCGCAGCGATCCTTACCGACGCATTTCCTGCGAATCGGCGCGGCTTTGCTTTGGGCGTCAACCAAATCGCCGGCTTGAGCGGTCAATTTCTCGGCCTCGTTGCGGGTGGCGTGCTGGCGATGATCGATTGGCGCGCGGTCTTTTGGGTGAACGTCCCCATCGGCATTTTCGGCACGGTGTGGGCGTATCGGAGCCTACGCGAAGCCGGGCACCACCAAGCCGGGCGCATCGACTGGTGGGGCAACCTCACGTTCGCACTCGGCTTGGGCGCGATTTTGGTGGCGATCACCTCGGGCATTCATCCGTACGGCGATCGCGCGATGGGATGGACGAATCCCGCCACCTATCTTCCGCTCGTCGGCGGGATCGCGTGCCTTATCGTTTTCGCAATCGTCGAAACGCGCGTCGCGGAACCGATGCTCGATCTCGCGCTGTTGCGCATACGCGCCTTTGCTGCGGGAAGCGCCGCCGCGCTCGCAGCCGCGATCGCACGAGGTGGGTTACAGCTCATGCTGGTCATTTGGCTGCAGGGCATCTGGCTGCCGTTGCACGGCTATCGCTACACCAATACGCCGCTCTGGGCCGGCATTTTCTTATTGCCGCTCTCGGCGGGCTTTATGGTCGCCGGGCCGCTTTCGGGCTATCTCTCGGATCGCTTCGGCGCACGCCTCTTCGCAACCGCCGGCCTTCTGGTATTCGCGGTGAGTTTCGTAGCGCTGATGCTCGTGCCGGTCGATTTTTCGTACTGGATCTTCGCGCTCGCAATTGCCGGAACGGGAATCGGTTCGGGAATGTTCGCCGCACCGAATACTTCGGCGATCATGAGCAGCGTGCCGGCGGAACAACGCGGCGTGGCGTCGGGAATGCGCGCGACGTTTCAGAATTCGGGGAACCTGCTTTCGATCGGCATCTTCTTTTCGCTGATGATCGTCGTGCTCTCCAAAAAGCTTCCGGCGGCGATGCTCGCCGGGCTCGTAAAGCTGGGCGTTCCGGCGAACGTTGCGGCGCATATCGCCGCGCTTCCGCCGGCCTCATCGCTCTTCGCGGCCTTTCTCGGAGCGAATCCGCTCCAGCCTCTCCTCGCGCCGAGCGGCGTGCTCTCGCACCTCACCGAGGCGCGGCGGCGCACGCTCACCGGAACGAGTTTCTTTCCGCACCTCGTCGCCGGTGCGTTCCATCAAGGCCTCGTGGTCGTTTTCGCGCTGGCGACCATTCTTTCACTCTTCGGTGCCGTCGCGTCATTTTTACGCGGCAGCCGTCGAGAGCGCGCACCCATCGCACCACCTACGGTAGAAGGAGCATAACCATGCCGGAACCGACTCAACGAATCGATGCCAAGCGAGCGGCGTTGCTCGTCATGGATTTTCAAGCGGGCATCATTGGAGCGCTCGAACACGCGGATGCACTCGTGGCGAAAGCGGCACGAGCGATTCAGTGCATGCGCGAGCACGGCGGAAACGTCGGCTACGTGCGTGTCGGCTTTACCGAGAGCGAGTACGAGGCGATTCCCGACCGCAACAAGGGGTTCTCGGCGGCGAAAGGCGCCGGGCGCGCCTTTCACGCCGACGCGCCCACGACGGCAATCGACGAACGCCTCGCCCCGCAACCCGGCGATATCGTCGTGCGGAAGACGCGCGTCGGCGCGTTTTCAACCACGGATTTAGCCGAGCAACTCCGCAGCCGCACGATCGACACGTTAATTCTTTCGGGAATCAGCACGAGCGGCGTCGTCCTTTCGACGATTCGCGATGCGGCCGACCACGATTTTCGCCTCTTCGTCCTCGCCGACGCCTGCGCCGACCCCGCCCCCGACGTTCACGCGCTCTTACTCGAGAAGGTCTTTCCGCGCCAAGCCGACGTGATTTCAATCGCCGACCTACAGAAACTTCTTTCGTAGTTGTGCCGGAGTTTTAAATGCGGGCGCGGGCGAGGCGGGAGGAGGGACGGCGGAAATTCGGGAATGGGCGCTCGCTTTCGGTTGCGAGGCCGCAGCTTCCGCGCACCGAGTAAGGCCGAACGAACGAGCATCCGCTTCTCGAAAGGCATACATTTATGCATCGACTTCTCGACCATCCGTTTCTCTGGGCGATTATTTGGCTCTTCGTACTGCTCGTCGCAGCGACGCTCGGGAGATGGCTGCGCGCGCGTCGCAAAGCCCTCGGCGAAGGCGAGAGAGAAGACCTCAATCTCATTCTCTCGGCAACGCTCACGCTGCTAAGCTTGCTTGTCGGTTTCAGTTTCTCAATGGCGTCGGCCAGATACGATCATCGCAAGAGCCTCGAAGCCCAAGAGGCCTCGGTCATCGGTACCGAGTACGAACGTGCGAGTCTCTTGCCGCAACCGCAAGCGCTGCACGTCGAGCAGCTCCTCCGCGCGTACCTCAACGACCGCATCGCCTTATACAATGCGCCGAACGATGCGTCCGATGCAAAAATCCTTCGTGCGACGCTGACGTTACAGAACAAGCTCTGGGAATCGGTCAGAATACCGGCATTCGCGCACCAGAATTCGATCACCGCGCTCGTCGTCGAGGGTATGAACGAAGTGACGGACGCCGAGCAGTCGACTCAGGCGGCGTGGGAGGATCGTGTCCCGGTGCCGGCCTGGGCGCTAATGATCGTCATTGCGATCTTCTCGTGCGGGTTGATCGGTTACTACGAGCAACCGAGCGAAAATCCGCGACGCTTTTACGTGTTGCTCCCTCTGCTTCTCGCGGTCGCGAGTTACATCATCGCCGACCTGGACAGCCCGCGGGGCGGCCTCATTACGGTCGCCGCAAAAAATCTGGAACGCGTAACGCAAAGCATTTCGATCCACCAGGTTCCGAGAGGCCGGCCTCACTTGCCGTGATACCCTGGACAAAGGAAGCAGCCGTTTGGACTTCGCGTGAACAACGTACGGCGGTCGTTTCTTCCACCCGGCGAGCCCCCATTGACCGGTCCCGGAACGCATCGGTCGGCGTGAGGGCCTGGTTACCCCCGAGTATCTCCGAGGAAAAACCGCCGAATGCCGCGGCTCATGTTTTTGGTTTTCAGTTGAGCCTCGTATGCCTGCGGTCGGGCGGCGGCCGGTAATAAACGGATTGATTCGGAGTGAAACGGGAGCCGGCACATCGTTCGAGTGCGACGCCTCGAGCATCGACGCGATCAGTCGTGCTTTTTCTTCGCCATCCAGCCCCACCACCGGGGCATGGAGCAACCCGAGAAATTGCGCAAGAAAATCAGACTCTCTCACCGCTCGTACTTCATTTCAGTCGGTACGGGGCGGGCAAGAATGCCCAAAATTACGACACCGGTTCTTGCTTCGCCCCTTGAGTGACGCTCGATTCACGCGACACGGCTGCTCATCGCCGCTTTGTGGCTGGATTCTGCTCCGATTGCGAGGAGCAGCGGCCGAACAGCGATAATGCTTTGCAGATGAAACGTTACGTTCGGGCGTTGGCGGCGGCCCTGGCGACGGCTTTCGTCACCGCCCCATCCATCCTACCGGCGAAGGGTGCGACTCCCGCGCCATTCACTTCAACCGGCTGGCGCCTTACCTGCGCGAGCAACCTTAATTGCCGAGTTTCGGAGCGCATTCTCGATCGCGCGAACGGCGGCGTGTTCGTTGCGCTCACCGTTCACCTCGTCAACAAGGCGAAACAACCCGATCTCATCATTCAGTTACCGCTCGGGATTGCCGTTGACCAACCCACCACGCTTGCAATCGGAACGCTCCCCATTTCACGGTATGTCATCTCCACCTGCGAGCGAACCGGGTGCTTCGCCGGGGCGACGCTTTCGGCGGCGCAGCTCGCCGAGTTCCGGCGTGTCAAAGTGGTAAAACTCGCGTTCCAAACGTTGACCAAACGCACCGTGACGGTCACCGTGCCGATGGTGGGCTTCGCGGCGACGTACGCGAAAATGCTTCGGTAACGCTCGTCGAGGCGGTCGCTACGGCCTTCCGAGTCGGAATTCGAATTTCACGGCCCCGTTCTGGCTAGAGAATCCCGAGCCGGTCTTTACGCCATAGTCGATGACGAGATGGAGATCTTTGCGCGCGAGTTCGAGGCCGACCGTCGAACTAAAGAGCGTTGAGGGCATCCGCCCGGTAACGGTGAAGGGCGAAATACCGACGGGCGAGCCGACGAAGCTCGATGAAAGCGCCCACCTGTTGCTGCTGAAAAAGCTCGCCCCGATCTTCCCAAAGGGTCGGAGAACACTGCCGTTTTTCATACGGTACTTGCCGCCGAATGCTACCCCGGGCGACAGAACGGCGAAGCCCTTGTCCATGGGCCGCGTATTCAACCCAATTCCACCCGCTCCGGACTCCAGAATCGACGAGAGGCCGACGTACTCAAGGTCGAGGCTTGCGTAAGGATCGACATATCCGTTCCGGCCGTCAAAAGCACGATCGAGATGCAATCGCGCGTCGACCGCGAGCAGACTCCCATTCCCTCGCGTTACCGCCCCTGGAAGCGGCTCGCGCGTAGTATTGAGCGAGTCGTACGAGGCTGCAACCCCTTCGGCGACGAGTGCGGCTCCACGGCGTTGCTTCCACGCCGCACCAAGCGAGATCCCGTTACTCTGAACCGATCCCAACCCACCGGTAACGGTTGCCGTATGATGGTACGCGGCGGCCATATCGACGATGCGTTTACCGCGGAGCCGGAGCTGCCGCCCCGTTTCGATGCCCTGCGCGCTCTGCGTAAATGCCGACGTATTCGCTTCCTCCTGCTGTTGTGCGCTCGATCCCGTGAAGCGCAGCCAGGAGCACGGCGTCTCGCGCATACGAAGTCTCCGGACCGAGTATCCGTAGCAGCTCATCATATCTCCGGTAAATTGCATCGTATCGAGCATCGTTGGCGTCAGCGGGGCAATAAATGGAGCGGGGCTCAGCCTATCGAGCGCCTGGGCATAGCTTTGCGGCGTGACATTTTTGCTGAGTCCCAACATGTACGAGCCCAAGCCGCCGAGATCGCCCGCGTTCCACGCCTCCTCAAAGTGCGCTCCGATGGCGGCCTGATTCGCGGTAAGGTTTGGTAAAACGAAGTGCACCCCGCTGACGGCGACTGCGACCGAATTCGCACCGATATCGAGTGTATAGTCAAAAAATGGATTCGTCGCCACCGTGAGACCGTTGGCAACGACGCCGCCGCTCGCGGTGAGGACCGTAATCGGCGCAGTATTCGCCGTTAGGGTCGATATACTCGGGGCGATCTCGCCGGAGAGCGTCGCGGTGCCCGATACGGTCACCAAGTCGGAAGGCCCGGCTAATGCGAGATCGACGGCATACTCTCCGCTGGAGCTTTGCACGAAATTTCCCGTCAGCGCCGTCGTCGTAATGCCGCCTATGCCTCCCGGAGCAAAAATACCGTCGTTGGTCAGCGTGCCGTTCGCTCCGAGGTCGACCACCGTCCCTGCTGCGAACAATCCCGAGGATTCATTAGTGAACGCGTTCGCACCGCCCCCGAGTTCGACGTTACCGAAGATCGAGCCCGAGTTCTCAATCGTCGTCGCTCCACTGCCGTCAACGATAATTGCATTTCCGGAAAGTGCCGAAATCGACCCGAGGTTATCGATCGTCGTGCCCGCATTTGTATCGACGAGAATACCCGCCGCATTTGAACCGGTTCCTCCGATCAGCGTGCCGTTAACCGTCATACTCACGTTGCCGCTACCACTTCCACCGAGGCTCTGAGCAAAAATAGCATCGGAACCCGCGCCCTCGGCATCGATGCTCCCGCTTTGCACGATCGTAATCGCACCACCGCTTCCGCTTCCGCCGGCCGACCCAATAAATGCGATGCCGTTGCTGCCGGTACCAGCCTCACCGCCGCCGCCGCCGATCGATTGCGCGAAGATCCCATCGGCATCGGCGCCGCTGGTTACGATCGTTCCACTCTCGGCAATATCGATCGCCCCTCCGTTGCCCGAAGAGCCACCGGAACCGCTGATACCGAGCGAGAGCGCCGATCCGATGGTATCGCCGCCGATCCCGCCGCCGCCGCCGACTGATTGCGCGACGATTCCATCGGCACCAACACCCGACGTGGTAATCGTTCCCATGACCGATACGTCGACGTTGCCGCCATTACCGCTGATGCCGCCGCTACCGCCGACGCTGATATTTCCGAGCTGAGCGCCATCGCCCAAACCGCCGATACCACCGCCGCCACCGACCGACTGTGCGAGGACACCGAACGCTTCGTTCCCACTGGTGACGATCGTGCCGGTCTCCGACACGTTTACCGAACCGCCGTTGCCGCTGCTACCGCCGGTGCCGCCGACGGAAATGCCGAGCGATGTAAAACTTCCGCCGTTCGCGGTCGTCCCGCTCTCGGCGGCGCCCCCACCG
Organism: bacterium; assembly: GCA_021845615.1. Taxonomy (GTDB): domain Bacteria; phylum Vulcanimicrobiota; class Vulcanimicrobiia; order Vulcanimicrobiales; family Vulcanimicrobiaceae; genus JABEUX01. The sequence continues at coordinate 15,629 of JAJZVP010000021.1, forward strand.
CCGCCGATCGATTCGGCAAAGATTCCGAACGCCGCATCGCCGCTCGTAAGGATGCCGCCGTCATTACTAACCGTTACCGTACCACCGTTGCCCGCACTGCCACCGCTTCCGCCGGCGCCGCCTCCGACGCCGATATCACCGCTTGCATCCGCCGCGGAGGACCCGGCGATGCCGCCACCTCCACCAACCGATTGCGCGGTAATGCCGGTGCTGTTTGCACCGTTCGTAACGATCGACGCGCCATTCGTGACGCTGACGACTCCACCGCTTCCGCTGCTGCCGCCATAGCCGCCAACCGTCGCAGTTACCGATAGGCCCGTAGCGTTTGAACTTTGCGTCGATGCCGTCGACGTTCCGGTTGCGATGCCTCCACTTCCGCCACCACCGCCGACCGATTCGGCGAGCACGCCGTTCGCACTCGCTCCCGACGTTACGATCGATCCGGTGTTGCTCACCGTCACCGTTCCGCCCGATCCCGCACTGCCGCCGACTCCGCCGACCGCAACGCTTATCGAACCGTTCGTACCGCTCGATGAACTCGACGACGCCGCGCTCGTGCCGGTAAACGCACCTCCCGAACCCCCGCCGCCGCCGACCGATTGCGCGACGATTGCATTTGAAAGATCGCCCGATGTTTGAAGCGCCCCACTATTGCTCACCGTCACGCTTCCGCCGACTCCACCGACACCGCCCGTACCACCGATGCCGCCGCCTATCGCAAGAGTTCCGCTTGAAGTTGCGGCCGCCGCACCGCCGGTGCCACCGCCCCCACCGATCGATTGCGCGAAAATTGCCGTTGAGAGCGTGCCGTTCGTCGTCACCGATCCCGTATTGGATACGCTGACCGTACCGCCGGTCCCACCGCCGCCGCCCGAACTTCCAATCGCAACGGCAATGCCGAACGAACTCCCACTCTGCGCGGTTGCGCCGAGCGAAAATCCCGATGAGAATCCTGCCGAACCGCCACCGCCGCCGATCGATTGCGCGGTAATGCCGTCGCTGAGCATCCCATCGGTGGTGATACTCGCCGCATTGGTGACGCTCACCGCCCCGCCATTTCCTCCGGCCCCGGCGAATCCGCCGACGCCGAGTTTCACATTGACGGAGCCTGACGACTTAGCGGAGCTGTCACCGCCATTCCCGCCGCCGCCACCGACGGATTGCGCGACGATCGCTGCCGCTTGATCGCCTTGCGTTTCGATCGATCCGGCACGACTCGTTACCGTTACCGCACCACCGTTGCCGCCGGTCGCGCCGAATCCACCGACGGCGACGCCGAGCGATCCGCTTTTCGTTCCCGGTTTCCCATTCGAAGTTGCGTCGGCATTTGCACTACCACCATCTCCGCCGCCGCCCCCTACCGATTGTGCGAAAATTGCCGTCGCTTGGAACCCTTGCGTGAGAAGTGTTCCATCGTTCGAAACGGTAACGGCTCCACCGCTTCCCGAGGATCCACCGAATCCGCCGAGCCCGCCGCCGATGGCGATCTTCCCGCTCGCCCCCGCGCTTTGGCTCCCGCCGTCGCCGCCGCCACCACCGACCGATTGCGCAAAGATCGCGATCGATTCTTCTCCCGTGGTGACGATCGATCCCGAATTCGTCACTCCAACCGTTCCGCCGTTCCCGGCCGCAGCACCGAAGCCCCCGAGACCCAACGTCACCGCAACGTTCGTGCCAGTCGATCCGCTTGACGATGATGTCGAACCCGACGAAGCGCCGCCCGCTCCGCCGCCGCCGCCGACCGACTCTGCAAAGACTCCATCCGAGACCGCGCCGTGCGTGATAATCTGCGCGGCGTTGGAGACGGCAACGGTTCCGCCGCTGCCTCCCGCACCGCCAAAACCGCCAAGCGTCATACCGACGGAGACGGTTCCACCCGATGCGTTCCCTTCGCTCGCGCCACCTATTCCACCGCCGCCGCCGACGCTCTGCGCAACGATGGCGGTGGAGAAATCACCGGAGGTGCTAATCGTGCTTCCCGTGTTTGCAACGGTCACGTTACCGCCATTTCCCGATGCTCCGCCGAAGCCCCCGACACCGATCGTCACCGACGCCGATTTTGCCGCGGAGGAGCTGCTTGCCGACGCCTCGGCGGTTCCGGCATTCCCTCCACCGCCACCGATCGATTCGGCGAAAATTCCAAACGAGTTGTAACCGCTCGTAGCGATCGATCCGGCGTTCGTTACGTTCACTGCGCCGCCGTTGCCGGCCGCGCCTCCGAATCCGCCGAGCGTGACACCGACGCTCACCGCGCCGCCCGCCGCACTCGAATTTCCTCCGGCACCCTCGCCGCCACCGCCGCCTACCGATTGTGCGTAGATCGCATCGGAGGTCTCTCCGTTCGTGACGATCTCGCCGGAATTCGTAACACCGACGGTGCCGCCGTTCCCCGCCGCACCACCGAAACCACCGACGCCGACGCTCACCCCGAAACTCTTTCCGTTCGACGTCGACGAAGAGCTCGCGGTCGAAGCCGACATGCCTCCAATTCCACCACCGCCGCCGATCGATTCGGCGACGATCCCCGGCGCGATCGAACCGCCGGTGAGCACCAACGATGAATTGGTGACGAGCACGTTGCCGCCGTTGCCCGCCGTTCCGCCGCTGCCGCCAACGGTCACCGTCACCGCAAATTGTCCGCTCGATGAACCCTCCGCTCCGCCGCCGTTTCCACCACCACCGCCGATCGATTGCGCGATAATTCCGCTCGCTTGATCGCCGGCCGTCGCTATTTGCTTGCCGGCATTCGTCACCGTCACGTTACCGCCGCTTCCGCCCGAACCACCGGTTCCACCGACGCCCACGGCGATCGATAGAGAAACGCTCTGCGCGCTCTGTGCCTGCGATGACGCATTCCCCGAACCGCCATCGCCACCGCCGCCGCCGATCGACTGCGCGACGAGACCGTACGATCCGAACCCTTGCGTTTGAATCGAGCCGTCATTCGTAACGCTCACCGCGCCGCCGGTGCCGCCGCTGCCGCCGCTGCCGCCGAGTGCAAACGAGAGGCTTCCCGATCCATCGGAGCTGTATGCAGTCGACGACGCATTCGCATCGCCGCCAACGCCGCCGCCGCCACCTACACTTTGCGCGAATACTCCGTACGCATCGCTACCCGACGTGACAATCGTTGCGTTGGCTGCATTGGTAACCGTTACCGCGCCACCCGCACCGCCGCTGCCTCCCGATCCACCGAGCGAAAAGCCGATCGAAACGGTCGGATACGCCGACGCCGAGGTTGATGTCGATGTCGCAGCACCTGCTTCGCCGCCACCACCGCCGACGCTTTGCGCAAAAACACCGATCGCATCATCGCCGGCGGTCGTAATCGCACCGCCGTTGCTCGCGGTAACGGCACCGCCGCTACCGCCGCTCCCGCCGCTCCCGCCTAACGTTAGCGAAATAGAGACCGCACCCGCACTCTGCGACGACGCGCCACCGCCCGTTCCGCCGCCGCCGCCGACGCTCTGCACCAGCATGCCGTACGAACCATCCGCATTCGTGGAGATCGTTCCGGTATTGCTTGCATTGACGATGCCGCCGTTACCACCACCACCGCCGCTTCCGCCGATTGAGAGCGTTATCGTCGTACCGAATGACGATGCGTAGCCGCCGTTACCGCCGCCGCCGCCGACCGATTGCACGAACATCCCGACCGAATCCATTCCACCGGTTTCGATGCTTCCCGCATTGGTTACGGTAACGTTTCCGCCCGCGCCACCGCCAGCACCATCTCCGCCGATCGAAAAAATGCCGCCGGAACTTCCACCGTTCCCACCGCCGCCGCCGACCGATTCTGCGAACACGCCGTACGCAGTGCTGCCTTGCGTCGCAATCATGCCGTCGTTGCTTACCGAAACGTTTCCGCCGGAGCCGCCCGAATTCGCTCCACCGCCGATGCCCACGAGCCCCGCGCCGTAACCCGCCGAACCTCCGCCACCACCGACACTCTGCGCGAAAAGTGCGACGCCGCCGGCACCGCTCGTATTGATTTTACCGGAATTCGTCACGGTTACCGCGCCGCCGGGGCTCGAACCACCGCCCCAACCGCCCAACGCGACGACGCCCGTGCCGGTGCCGCCGGTGCCGCCGCCACCTCCGACCGATTGCGCGAGAATTCCGAATCCACCGGAGCCGCTGGTGACGATCGCACCGCTCGAACTCACCGCCACCGCACCGCCCGCTCCACCAACGGCGCCGTTTCCACCCGAACCGAAGAGACCGCCAAAGCCGCTCCCCGATCCACCGCCGCCGCCGATCGATTGAGCGAGCACGGCGTCGGCATTCGAACCGGAGGTCGCAATCGTTCCGCCCATCGTCACGCCGACGCTCCCGCCCGCGCCGCCGAATCCACCGGTGCCCGCACTGCCGCCCGCGCCGCCGGCACTCCCGCCCACGCCGCCGCTGCCGCCAAGACTCGTCGCCTGAATGCCGTATGCATTCGCGCCGCCCGTCTGCACCGAACCGCTTGCCGTCACGTTGACCGAACCGCCGGCACCACCCGTCCCGCCGGTGCCGCCGCTGGCTTTCACTCCCTGGCCGCCGCCCCCGCCACCACCGGTACCGCCGGAGCTCTTTGCGAAAATTGCGACACCGTTATCTCCGGTTGTCGAAATATTTCCGCTCGCATCGATACTCACCGAACCACCGAGGCCCGCAACTCCACCGTTCGAACCCGCTCCGCTTGCAGCACCGCCGAGTGCGCCGCCGCCGCCATTACCGCCGGTACTTACCGCAACGACACCGTTCGCACCGTTACCGGTCGCGCTGACATTTCCGCCGACCGTCACATCGATGCTTCCGCCGATACCGGCGAGACCGGGTGCTCCTGCAGAAGCTGATGTTGCTTGTGCGCTCCCACCGTTCCCCGCATAACCGCCGGTGCTGACGATGGAGATCGCAGTACCGTTCGTGCCGCTATATGAAACGCTTCCACTCACGGTCACAACGATCGCGCCGCCGTTCCCGCCATTACCGCCGTTACCGCCGGTTGCGGTAAATCCCGCCGACGCGCCGCCGGCGTTGCCGCCGTTTCCGCCCTGGCTCGATATCGAAATGCTCTGCGATGAATTGGCGTTGGTCGTATACGTTCCAGCGAGCGTCGCCGTAATCGCGCCGCCGTTACCGCCGGATCCGCCGCTTCCGCTCGTTGCCGATGCGAAATTATATCCGTCCGATTGCCCGTTACCGCCGCTCCCTCCATTGCTCGCGAGCGTTACGGCGGCGCCTGCACTCGATACGATCGCGCTATTATCGACGATCGTGATGGTCGATGCGGATGCACCGTTGGTTCCACTCTGTCCTGCGGTGTTTCCATTCGTGCCGTTCCCCGCGGTAATCACCACGGAGATCGGTTGCGCGGCGGCTTCGGGCGTGCGTCGCTTGGCGACGGGGTGCGCGCGGGCGAGGGCGGCACCCGGAGCGAGGGCCAAAAGGCCGCAGAAAACCAAACTCGCAACCGGTCGGCGAGTGCGGGGGCCGTCCACAAAGGCCACGCACGTATCCATCGATTCTCGTGGGGCCCTTTTGCGAGTCTCTCCTCATTCCTTCCTGGAGGCCTCCCTAAAACCCGCGATCAGCCGGAAAGGGGGGGAGCGTCGGCCATGGGAACGGCCTCTCCCCATGAAGATCGATGAAATTCGTCGCGGCTTCGAGCGCCCGTTCTGGATCGCAAACATCAGCGAGATCTTCGAACGGCTCTCGTACTACGCCGTCTTTTCGACGCTCGCGCTCTACCTCAACCAAACGCTCGGGTTCTCCAGCGCCCTCTCCGCCAGCCTGAGCGGCATTTTCGGCGGCGCCGTTTGGGTGATGGCGATCTTCGGCGGCGCGCTCGCCGACCGCGTCGGTTTCCGGCGGGCGCTCTCGGCGGCCTATTTTATTCTGACCTGCGCGTACTTTATGGTGGGCTCGATCGGCGCGCCGTGGTTGGCTCCGGTCCGCGCCGTCGTTCCACTCGGTTTGCTCGCCGGCGTCATCCTTTTCTTGCCCGCACTCGGCGTCGCACTGGTGAAGCCCTCCGTCGTCGGAACCACCGCGCGCGCGTCGAAAGAGAGCGTTCGTTCCATCGGGTACGCGATCTATTACACGATGGTCAACATCGGCAGCACGATGGGCCCATTCCTCGCCGGATGGCTTCATTCACGCCTGCCGCCGCAAGACGTTTTTCTCATTGCGGCGCTCAGCGTGGCGCTCATGTTTTTCGTGGTGCTCGTTTTCTTTCGCGAACCGCGCGCGCGCGTCGACGAATCGTCGACCTCCCTTGCGAAGACGACGCGCGATTTTCTTACGGTGTTCGGCAACTGGCGTTTCGTACTGTTTCTCGTCATTTTTTCGGGGTATTGGATCGTCTATTGGCAGCAATACCTCATCCTGCCGATCTACATTCACGACTACGTCGATCCCAACGCCAACACCGCAATGATTCTCATCACCGACCCGTTGATCGTCATCACGTTGACCGTCGCCATGAACGCGCTCACCAAGCGTATCCCCTCGTTCAAAGCGCTCACGCTTGGGACGCTCGTCACCTCGGTGGGCTGGCTGCTGATCGCCGCAAAGGCGAGCGTTCTGATGGCGATCTTCAGCCTCGTCGTACTCGCGCTCGGCGAGATCATTCAGTCTCCGCGCTATTACGAATACATCTCGCGCCTCGCTCCACCGGGACAGCAGGGCACCTACATGGGCTTTGCGTTTCTCCCCATCGGCATCGGCTCGATCGTCGGCGGTTGGTTTGGAGGCACCTTATTGCAGCATTACGGCAGCGCGGGCGCTCGCCCCGCGACGATCTGGCTCATCGTTACCGGTGCGGGTGTCGCAACCGCGTTGCTGCTCGGGATCTACGACCGCGTATTTAAGCCCGTGTTGAAGCCGATCGCCTAAGCGCGGTATCCGCACGTATCGCCGCATCGACCTCGCTCTCGAGTTCTCGAGCCAGCAACACCTCGCCACGCGTCGGAGCGTAATCGCCGCTCTGCACCTCCTGGCCGAGGTTCGCAATGCGTTCGTACAGACGCTCGGGAACGCGCAACGTATCTTCCCAGCTCTGCGTATGCGATTGGTAGAGCACCGCGAGCGCCGCATCGACCTTTGCAATCTCGCCCCGGTTCCCCGAGCGTGCCAGGTGCGCTCGTAGCCGACGCAAGCGCACCACTTCGTTGCCGACGCGCCGATATGCGGCCCGTAGCTGCATCGCCAACGCGTATTGTGCGCGCATAGCGGCGAGCGTCGCGTGTGAGTTGGGATCCTGCAACACGCGAATGTCGCGACGTTGCGGCGCGCCGAAGCCCGTCAGTTCCACGGTATAGGTACCCGGGACGATCGTCGGTCCGACGAAACCGGTCGGCGTCGCGTGGTAATCGGCGATGCGCGGAACCGGTTGCACGTTGAGGTTCCACCACACGCGATTCACCCCGACGGTCGGGTGCGAAATCGTCAACGTTCGAAGCAGATGCGTTCCGTCGTATATGGCGATTTTCGGGTGCACGTTCTTCGGCGGTAGGGAACGCAGGTACACGTTGATATCCGCCGCTGCCGGCGGGTTCGCTCCCGCACCGGCCCCCGTCGCCCACGTCGCAAAGGTGGTTTCCCAGCGATACGCGTTTCGAACGGGGAAGAGATAACTCGCACGCGCCGCAACGGGGGCGGTGAAATCCTGCAGCGGCGAGAGATCGTCGAGAATCCAGACGCCGCGCCCGTGCGTCGCCACAACGAGATCGTCGAATGCCTTCTGTACGACGAAATCGTAGATCGGTAGATGCGCGAGGTTATTTCGTAGGCTCACCCAATGCGAGCCATCATTTTCCGAATACCAGAGCCCCGTCTCGGTGCCGACGTAGAGCAAGCCCTTGCGAACGGGGTCCTCGCGAATCATTCGCGCGTAGGAGGCGCGGGGAAGATTCGAAGCGATCGAATACCAACGCGCCCCGTAATCGTGGGTGACGTAGAGATAGGGCGTGCGATCCCCAAGCTTGGCATTATTGGCAACGAGATAGGCGGTCGCCGGATCGAACGGAGAGGGATCGACGTAATTTACCCGCGCCCATTTCGGTAGACCGGGGACGTTCTTGGTGAGGTCGATCCATTTCTTGCCGCCGTCGCGCGTGAGCCACACGCGTCCGTCATCGGTGCCGACCCACAATTCGCCCTTCGCTCGTGGCGATTCCGCGATCGAAGCGATCGTGTCGTACACCTCGGTTCCGGCATTATCGCGCGTGATCGGCCGCCCCGAAGCGTGCTGTTTGCTCGGATCGTCGCGCGTGAGATCGGGCGAGATGATATGCCAGGTCGCCCCATCATCCATGCTTTTCAGGACCATCTGCGCGCCGTAGTAGAGCGCGTGCGGTTGCAGCGCCGAAACGGCGAGCGGAGCGACCCACGCCGCTCGGTATTTGTAGCGATTCGCTCCCTCGCCGATGTAATCGTCGGGCCAGGGGCTAATCGTCCGCGCCTCTCCGGTGCTGCGATTGAAACTCTCGATGTTCTCCTCGTACCCGGTACCGAAGATTTCATTTTGATTTGCGGGCGAAAAAACGATCCAGCCGCTCTCTCCCATCTGCGGAGAGAACCACTGGTCCGGCGTGATCGCGCCGGTAAAGCTGCGACTCGGTCCGCAAGCCGCACCGGGATCTTGAAATTCACCGCAGACGAGATACGGCGTCTCGTTATCGACGGCGATGTGGTACGGCTCGCTAACGATGAGCTGCGGATCGATCCACGTTTTTCCACCGTTCTGCGATATACGCACGCCCGCATCGGCCCCGATAATCATGCGCCCGGGATCGGTTGGGTCGATCCATATCTGGTGGTGATCGTAGCCGCCGGTATCGATGCGCGAAAGCGTCTTCCCGGCATTATTAGTAACGGATGCGAAAATCGACATGAAATACACGCGGTTTGCTTGGTGCGGATCGACCGCTAACTGCGAAAAATAGTACGGCCGTTGGTCGAGCACGTGCCGATTGCTGACGAGGTGCCAATGCACGCCCGCGTCGTCACTCCTCCAGAGGACACCGTGCCGCGCCTCGATCAGCGCGTAAACGCGCGTCGGGAGGCTCGGTGCGAACGCAATGCCGATACGCCCCATCAGCGTCGGTAAGCCATTGCCGCGCACGCGCGACCACGTCGCGCCGCCGTCGGTGGAACGATAGATGCCATCGTTCGCGCCGCCGCTGGTCAGCATCCACGGCTGTCGCCGGACGGTCCACATTCCGGCGAGAAGCGTGTGGGGATGCCCCGGTTCGAATGCGATGCTGGACGCGCCGGTCGAGGAATCGAGATAGAGTACGCGCTTCCAGGTCTTGCCGCCGTCGATCGTTTTGAAAACGCCGCGATGCGGAGATGGAGCGAACGGGTCGCCGATTGCGGCGACGTACACGACGTTAGGGTCGTGGGGATCGACGATAATTTGCGCGATTTGCGAGCTGCCGCGCAGCCCGATCCGTCGCCACGTTTTTCCGGCATTCGCAGAACGGTACATGCCGTCACCGAACGCGATATCGTTGCGTATGTTCGGTTCGCCCGTGCCCACATAGAGAATATTGTGGTTCGAGGGCGCGACCGCGATCGCACCGATCGAACTCACCGGCTCGCGATCGAAGATCGGCTTCCAGGTATCTCCCGCGCTCGTCGTTTTCCAGAGCCCACCGAGGCCGCCGGCATAGTACGTCGATGGGTCGCCCGGAACGCCGGCGACCGCATCGATGCGTCCCGTCGTCGGGCCGATCGATCGAAGTGCGAGCGCGGCAAAGGGCCGCTTCGGCGGAGCGACGGGCGTCGCGCCCACGGAGAGAGCGAAGACGGCCCCACATAGGAGAAACGCGCGTGTTGTTCGCAGCATCGAGCACCTACCTTTGGCGAAGCCTTCGTTCCGACGCTCGATATCTCATCCGCACGTCCGTCGCCGATAGGCCGCCCTTCGCGCCTCCGCGAATGACGC
>JAJZVP010000141.1 GCA_021845615.1 bacterium
ACGCTCGTCGCGCTCGCCCCCGCGCGAGCGGCGACGAGGAGCAACAGGAAGAGCGCGATGGTGAAAAGGCGGCGGGGCATTGCGCCCTGGGGTTCGCCGTCGGCGGCGAAACTCATAGCGCGCCGGATCGGCGCTTCAGCACCACGATTCCGTCACGCTCGGAGAGCACGCGATAGTGCCCCGCTTGCAGGAGGGCGCGCACCTTCGGCCGGTCGACGTTGCGCCACTGCGCCGCGCTCTGCGTGCGATCGTAGATGAAGTAGCGCTGCCCATTCGGCCCCAAGGAAGCGCGGCGCCGGTACGCGAGATGCGCGAAGATCTTATCCTCGGCGCCGATGCTGCTGCCGCGAGGGAGCGCGCGCAGCGTCGATTCGAGGAGCGCATCGTGTGCGTTCGGCAGGCGATAGAGATAATACCAGCGCGCCATCGGATCGTTATAGGCGAGCGTCAACACGCAGAACGCCGCAGCGGCGGCGAGCCACGCGCGCGCCGCCGACGAGCGTGCGAGCGGCAAGGTTGCCGCGCCATCGGCGAATGCTGCGAGCATGAAGCCGAGCCACGGCGCGACGTATTCGGTTCCCAGCGAGAGCGTTATCGCCTGATGCGAAGCGAGCGCTTCGATGAAGCCCGGCAGCAGCACCCAGGCAAAGCGCGAACGCAGCGCGATCGCCGCGAGCGGCGCGAACGCCCAGAAAAGATAGAGCGGGCGCAACGGCGAGAGGATCGGCGCGTATCCCAGCGGTGCCGAGCCGACGTACGACCAATCGTAAAAGTGCAGCGGAAAATACGGAACGTCGAGGTGGAAGGACGGGCGCAGCACGAAAAAATACAGCGCTGCGAAGAGCCCGCCGGCGCACGCGGTGGCGAGCCCGAAACGCACGCGCGCGCGATCGGTGCGCCAGAGCATGGCGATAATGAGGCCTTCCATCGCAAGCAAAGCGAATTGGTCCTCTTTCGTGCAGAGCAATGCGAGCGCGGCGAGCGCCGCCGCGCGATAGCGGCCACCGTCGATCGCCCACACCAGCGTCGCCGAAAGCACCGGCACGAATGCGTTCTCGTGAAAATCGGTGAAGGCGGCGGCGCAGAGCACCGGATAGAGCATCGCGATGCCGGCGATGGCGAGCGACCAACCCTCGCCGGTGCGTCGCCGGGCGATGCCGTAGATGGGGAAGATGACGAGCGCGCTCAGGATCGCCTGCGCGACGATCAGCGCGCGTGCGTCGCCGACCCAACGCACGAACGGAACGAGTAGCAGCAGCATCGGCGAAAAATGCACGAGAAAGTGATTGACCCCGCCCTCGGCGGTCGTTGAAAAGCCCGATCCGAACGAGAGCAAGACTTGCGTGAAGATGCCGTCGTCGACGTCGGCGCGGAAGATCGCGTACTTCCAGAGCCCGAGCACGGTGAGCACGGCGGCCCAAAGCAGGGCGATCGCGGCGACGCGCAGCGTGCTCACCTGGGGCGCCGCTCCGTCGCGCCGAGTAGCCCCTCCCTCGACTCGCTCCGCTCGCTCGGGACAGGCTCGGGGCGTATCGAGGCGCGTTACGCCCATAGCGAAGAAATAGGCACGGCGTAGAGATTCGGCCCGAATGAAATCGTCGTATCGCCTCCATAGAGCAGCACTCCGCGAACGAACGACGACCCAGAGGCATCGGCGAATCGGCGCATGCCCTTGAAATCGCCCCGCCCCGGAGATGCGGTTGCCTTCACTTCGATTGCGGCGAGCCCGCCGTCGGGGCGTTCGAGCACGAGGTCGATTTCGAGACCATCGTATTCGCGATAGTGGAATAGCGAGGTTCGCGTCGTCGCCCAGGCCGATTGGGCGCGAATTTCGTTTGCAACGAACGTTTCCAACAATCCCCCGGCAATCGATCGGTCGTTGTGGAGCATTCCGCGGTCGGCGCCGAAAAGATGCGCGGCAAGCCCGGTATCGAGCGGAAGGAGTTTTGCTGCTTTGCTCACGCGCCTGCCCCGCTCGCGCGCGAATGCAGGAAGACGCCAGAGCAAAAATAGTTGTTCGAGGTACTCAAGATAATTAGCGGTCGTCTTGCGCGTGAGCCCGACTTCCGATGCGAGCGCGGTTTCATTTAAGAGGGAAGCGCTCCGGGCGGCGCAGAGGCGCAGCAGGCGCTGGGCTCCGACAAGGTCGGCAATTGCACCCAACTCTCGGAGATCGCGCTGCAAAATCGTGGTGACGTACGATTCAAACCAGGCCGACCGGCGCGCGGGGCTGGAACGTTCGATCGCCTCGGGGTAGCCGCCCGTCGTCATGCGTTCGAAGATACTCGCGAGCGTTTCGTTCCGTGCTTGAAAATTCGGAGTCGGTGAAAAAAGTTCGTCGATGAAGTTGCGGCTCGATTCGCTTATTTCGTTCTGCGCGAGTGGGAGAAGCGTGAATAATTCCATGCGCCCAGCGAGCGATTCGGAAATTTTTGGGATCGTCAGAAAATTTGCCGACCCGGTGAGCAGAAATCGCCCCGGCACGGGATTCTCGTCGACTTCGGTTTTTATCGCCGCAAGGACTTCAGGGACGTGCTGCACTTCGTCGATTACCGTGCCTCGCGGTAAGGAACGAACGAAGGCGTGTGGATCCTCCTTTGCCGCGGCGAGGGTGGCGAGATTGTCGAACGTAAGATAGGGGGCGCCCTTTTCGGCCAGATGGCCGGCGAGCGTGCTCTTCCCAACCTGGCGGGCGCCCGCGATCGTGACCACGCGCGTATCGGCGAGCGCGGCCGAGATGCGTTCTTCCAGATACCTCCGGCGATAATTCCGAAAATCGGCAACCATATAGCCGAATATTGGCATTTTCATCGGCGGCAGTCAAGCGTTCTCACGGGCTGCCCTCTGTCATCCCGAGTAGCCGCGCTCTCTGTCACGCCGAGTAGCCGCGAAGCGGCGTATCGAGGGGCGCGCTCTCTGTCACGCCGAGTAGCCGCGCTCTCTGTCACGCCGAGTAGCCGCGAAGCGGCGTATCGAGGCGGCGTGCGGCGCCGCGGTCCTCGATACGGCCCCTGCGGGGCCTACTCGGGCTGACAAAAGGCGCGACTCCTCATCCGCTTCCAACCTTTGCGCTAAAAGGGCCGGGTTAAGATAAGAGCGTGATACAGGCAAGCGAGCGAGCAACTCGAAGGCTTATCGTGCTATGTCGCGCGTCGTAATCCTCGTGATCGACTCGGGAGGCGTTGGCGCGCTTCCCGACGCTGCCGGCTACGGAGACGCTCCGCGGGCGAACACGATGGGCAACACCGCCCGTGCGCTCGGGGGGCTGCACCTGCCGACGCTGCAGCGCTGGGGGCTGGGGAACCTGACCCCGATCGAAGGCGTCCCCGCCGTGGCGGCGCCTCAGGCCCGGGTCGCGCGCCTCGCCGAGCAGAGCCGGGGCAAAGACACCATCACGGGGCATTGGGAGATGGCCGGCATCGTCACCGAGGTGCCCTTCCCCACCTACCCCGACGGCTTTCCCCCCGAGCTGATCGAGGAGTTCACCGCGATCGTCGGCAAGCCGCCGCTCGGCAACAAGCCCGCTTCGGGAACCGAGATCATCGCCGAGCTCGGCCCCGAGCACCTCGCGACCGGGCGCCCCATCCTCTACACCTCCGCCGACTCGGTCTTCCAGGTCGCCGCGCACGAGGGTGTGGTGCCGTTGGCGACCCTATACGACTGGTGCGAGCGGGCGCGGGCGATGCTAGTGCCCCCGCACGGGGTGAACCGGGTGATCGCTCGCCCGTTCGTCGGCGAACCGGGCGCTTTCGTGCGGACGGCGAATCGCAGGGACTATGCGATCGAGCCGCCCCCATCGCTTCTCGACGAACTCTCGGCACGCGGCGTCCCCGTGCATGCCGTCGGAAAAATCGGGGATATCTATTGCGAGCACGGTATCGCGACGACCGTGCGCGTAACCGATAATCGCGACGCGATGGAAAAGACGTTCGGGCTGCTGGAAGCGACCGAGCACGGATTGATTTTTACGAACTTGAACGATTTCGACTCGAAATATGGTCATCGGCGCAACGTGCGCGGATATGCGGGGGCGCTGGGCGAACTCGACGCGCTGCTTCCGCGTTTGGAGAGTATGCTCGCACCTGACGATCATCTTCTCGTGACCGCCGACCACGGTTGCGACCCGACCGCGCCGGGAAGCGACCACACGCGCGAATACGTCCCCTTCATCCACCGCAGTGCGGTCCCCGGTGCCGATCTCGGCATCATCGAGGGGCTCTTCACCGTCGGGCGCACGGCTCGCGCCGCGTTGCTGGTGTAGCGATGCAAGAGGTACGCGAACGCATCGTCGTCGTGCGGGCGGAAGAGATTCCGGCCGCGAGCGATCGGCGCGTTCCGCAGTGGTGGTGGGGCGCGAAACGCGCGACCGATATCGTGCTCGGAAGCGCGCTCGTGCTGCTTACCTCGCCGATCGTCGCGTTGGCGGCGCTCGGCGTTTTCGTGGTGACCGGTGGCGCACCGTTTTACGGGCAGGAGCGCGTTGGCCGCAACGGCCGGCGTTTCCGCATGTGGAAGCTGCGGACCATGGTGGAGGGCGCGCACGAAATGCGCGACGAGTTGCTGTACCTCAACGAAGCGAGCGGCCCGGTCTTCAAAATTCGCGACGACCCGCGGCTCCATCCACTCGGCGGGATCCTGCGCCGCACCTCGATCGATGAATTGCCGAATCTGCTCAATGTGGTCCGCGGCGATATGGCGCTCGTCGGGCCGCGCCCGCCGCTGCCCTGCGAGGTCGCGGAATACGATGCGCGAGCGATGCGCCGCTTGAGCGTGCCGGTCGGCGTGACGTGCCTGTGGCAGATCAACGGCCGCTCCGAAGTGAGTTTCGACGAATGGATGGAACTCGATAATCGGTACATCGAGCATTGGACGCCGTGGGGCGACCTCGCCATCATTCTGAAAACCGTTC
>JAJZVP010000142.1 GCA_021845615.1 bacterium
CCGAGCAGGTTTCGTACCTGAAGGTGCTGCTGTAGGCTACACCTCGACGATGAGATCGTCGCCGTCGCGGCGCACGGGAAAACTCGGCACCGGCATCACCGCCGGGAGCGTGAGCGCCTCGCCGGTGGTGACGTCGAAGGTCGCGCCGTGGCGCGGGCAGACGATGCAGCGCCCCTCGAGCGTTCCGGCATCGAGCGGGGCGCCGTCGTGCGTGCAATAATCTTCGATCGCGTAAAACTCGCCGCCGACGTTACAGAGCAAAATGTCGACGCCGTCGAGGCGATAGGGACGCGTCGTTCCAGGGGCGATCGACGAAGCGTCGGTGATGCGTTCTCCGGCCACGAGCGCTACTGCTCCGCTCTACCCGACCGCGCCTTCCATCTCCATCTTGACCAACCGATTCAGTTCGACCGCGTACTCCATCGGCAGCTCCTTGATGAAGAAATCGAAGAACCCGTTGACGATCATCGCGGTCGCGTCGGCTTCGGCCAGCCCGCGGCTCATTGCGTAGAAGAGTTGATCCTCGCCGATCTTGCTGACGCTCGCTTCGTGTTCGACGGTCGCGAACTGCTCGTCGATCTTCATCGTCGGCTTGGTATCGCTGCTCGAAATATCGTCCATCAGCAAGGCGTCGCATTTCACGCGCGTTTTGGAATGGTGGGCGTTCGGATAGACCTCGACGAGCCCGCGATAGGTGGTTTTGCCGCCGTGTGCGGTGACCGATTTATTCGTGACCACCGAGGTGGTGTGCGGGGCGCCGTGAATGATCTTCGCGCCGGCATCTTGGTGCTGCCCCTCGCCGGCGAACGCCATCGAGAGAATCTCGCCGCGCGCGCCTTCGCCCATCAGATAGATCGCCGGATACTTCATCGTCAAGCGGGAGCCGATATTGCCGTCGACCCATTCGACGGTCGCGTTCTTGCGCGCGACCGCGCGTTTGGTGACGAGATTGAAAATATTGCGGTACCAGTTCTGAATCGTCGTATAGCGGATCGAGGCGCCGTCGAGCGCGATCAATTCGACGACCGCCGAATGCAGCGAACTCGTCGAGAATTTCGGCGCGGTGCAACCCTCGATATAATGAACTTTCGCGCCTTCGTCGGCGATGATGAGCGTACGCTCGAATTGCCCCATGTTCTCGGTGTTGATCCGGAAATAGGCTTGCAACGGCATCGAAACCGTCACGCCCTTGGGAACGTACACGAACGATCCGCCCGACCAGACCGCCGAATTGAGCGCGGCAAATTTGTTGTCGTTGATGGGGATGATGGTCGAGAGATACTTCTGCACGATCTCGGGATAGAGCTTGACCGCCGTATCCATATCGCAGAAGAGGACGCCGTCGCGTTCGAGCTCTTCCTTCACCGAGTGGTAGACCACCTCGGATTCGTACTGCGCGCTAACCCCGGAGAGAAACTTGCGCTCGGCCTCGGGAATGCCGAGGCGATCGAAGGTGCGCTTGATATCGTCGGGGACGTCCTCCCACGACTGTTCGGCGCGGTCGGTCGAGCGAACGAAATAATGAATGTTGGCGAAATCGATCTCGGAGAGGAGCGCGGTGTCGCCCCACGTCGGCATCGGCTTGCTTTCGAAGACGTCGAAGGCGCGCAAACGGAACTCGCGCATCCACGCGGGCTCGTCCTTCATCGCGCTGATGCGCTCGACGATCTCGCGCGTCAGCCCCTTTCCGGATTTGAAGACGTACTTCTCTTCGGAATCGTGGAAGCCGTGCCGATACTCTTCGAGCAGGCTCTGGGGGCTGTTCTCGGGCTTCAGTTCGGTCGCCATGTCCCAACGATAGGCTCGGCGGCCTGGTTAGTCAAGATAGTGAAGTCGGAACTTCATAATCCCCTTCCGGGACTCTTTCCTCTTTACAGGGGGTGCCGCAGGGGGTATCATGCTGGCCGACCCTTCGAACCCGAGGGGTCACGGTTGAGGGTGGGCGCGCCCTAACGCGCCATCGCGACGAGTCGCCCGTGCACCGCATAACAGCGCCGGCAAGAGCTCGTCGAAAGGTCGGGGACGTGACTGCATTCTACAGACGCCAGCCGACGAAGTCCGGAGGTGGGATTCCCCCAGAGAAATCGTAGGAGACGCGTAGAAATTGAAGGCACTTGGGACGCACATCGTGTGCGAACTGTCTGGGTGTGATTTCGGTATATTAACCGACGTCGACGCCGTCCGCGAGATGATGATCGGTGCGGCGAACGCTTCACGAGCGACCGTCATGGAGGTCGCCTTTCATAGATTTCAGCCTCAGGGCGTCTCGGGAGTCGTCGTGCTCGCCGAGTCACACATTTCGATTCATACCTGGCCCGAACTCGGGTACGCCGCGATGGATTTTTATACGTGCGGCGACCACACCGATCCCTGGCTCGCCTGCGAACATGCAGCCCGAGTGCTCGGTGCGGGCTCGATGTTGACGACCGAGGTCAAGCGCGGCATCCTCCAATCGGGGGACGCGCAGTTTACCCACGTCGTCACGCGCGATCACGAAGCGGTCTCCCTATCGGCATAGTCCGGCGGCCGAACCGATCTCGGCCGAGCATTTCTCGAACGATACCCTCGCCTCGCGGCGGGGGTATTTCGTTCCTCCGAGGGGTGGGCGCGCGCGAAGCGAACGGGCGCCGCTATGCCCAAGACCGATCGTTGGAACTGGTACGTCGAAGAGTTTGCTCCGACCGAACAACACCAGCACGCCGTTTCAAAATTGTATTACTCCGGGGAGTCCGCTTTCCAACAGATCGCCGTCCTCGAAACGCCGGTATTCGGCAAGATGCTGGTGCTCGACGGCGACACGCAGAGCTCGCAAGGCGACGAGAAGATCTATCACGAGGCGCTCGTCCATCCCGCGCTCGCCGCGGCGAACGATCGCCGCGAGGTCCTCATCCTCGGCGGTGGCGAGGGTGCGACGCTGCGCGAGGTGCTGCGCTGCCCCGACGTCGAGCGCGCGACGATGGTGGATATCGACGGACTCGTCGTCGATCTCTCCAAAAAATATCTACCGGAATGGGCTGACGGCGCCTTCGAAAATCCACGCGCGCGCGTGATCGTCGGTGACGCGCTCGCGTTCATGCGCGAGAGCGGCGAACGATTCGGCGTCATCATCTCCGATCTCACCGAGCCGCTCGAAGATAGCCCGAGCAATATCTTGTTCAACGACGAGGTCTTCGCGCTGATCAAGGCCCGGCTCGCCGAAGGCGGCATCTACGTGCTGCAAGCGAGCACGAGCGCGTTCCACAATGCCTCGTTGCACGCGAAGATGGCGAGAACGTTGCGCCGTCGCTACAAGCACGTTGCGAGCTTCTCGCATCACGTCCCGGCGTTCGATACCGAGTGGGCCTTTCTCGCGTGCAGCGATCGCGTGGATCTCGCGACGCTCGAAGCGGCGATCGTCGAAACGTACTGCGCGAAACTTCGCGGCGAGAGCTTTTTCTACGACGAACAGACGCATCGACGTCTTTTCGCGCTTCCACTCTATCTGCGGCGCATGCTCGCCGCGCAAGGAGATCTGTTTTCGTGAGCCAGCGTCGTTATGAGGGTAAAGTGGCGGTCGTGACTGGGGGAGGCAGCGGCCTCGGCCGCGATATGGCCGAGTCCTTTGCACGAGAGGGCGCGCAGGTCTGCGTGATCGGCCGCCGTCAAGAGAAACTCGACGAAGTCGTGCGCGCGATCGAAGGCGCCGGTGGCCGTGCGTTCGGGCTCTCCGCCGACGTTCGCGACGCCGCTCGCATCGAAGCGGTGATGAAGGAGATCCAACAACGCGCTGGGCGGATCGACGTGCTGGTCAACAACGCCGCCGGGAACTTCATCGCTCCCGCCGAGCAACTCTCGCCGAACGGTTTTAAATCGGTCGTCGATATCGTCTTGCTCGGCACGTTTAACTGCACTCGTCTGGCATTCGACATGCTCAAAGAATCGAAAGGCGCGATCCTGAACATCATCGCGGCGTACGCGTGGAGCGGCGAACCCGGTGCGATCCATTCGGCGAGCGCGAAGGCCGGAGTTCTGGCGATGACGCGGACCCTGGCCTCGGAATGGGGGCGATACGGCATTCGCGCGAATTGCATCGCACCCGGACCGATTCACACCGAGGGCACCGACAAGAACCTCTGGAGCGTCGCCGATATCGAGGAGAAGGCCCGCAAAGCGGTTCCGCTCGGGCGCCTCGGCGAGCCGGCGGATATCTCGCGCGCCGCGCTCTGGCTCTGCGGCGACGAAGCGCAGTGGATCAGCGGGGCGACGCTCGCCGTCGACGGGGCGCAATGGCTGCATGGAGGCGCGTTCAACTTCCGCGGGGCGTACGAAGAAGCGATGGCGGCATTGGGTGGGGCACAAAAGCCGTAGCGGAGGAGCCCCGCTGGGAGTACACTGCGCCCGTGTCTAGCGAGTCGTCGCGCTACCACTCCCATACGTGGGAGAAGGAAAAGTCGCGCTTCGTGGCCGTTCTCGATCTCAAGCTCGACTCCGTCGAACGTGGGCGCGCGGTTCTGCGCATGCCCTTTCGCGAAGAAGTAACCAACGGCACCGGCGCCGTGCACGGCGGCGCGATCGTCTCGCTCTGCGACACCGCATTTTACGTCGCGCTCGCCTCGATTTACGGCCGCGAACAGAACACGACGACCGTCTCGCTGCAATGTAATTTCCTCGCTCCGGCGCTCGCCCCGCACGATCTCATCGCCGAAGCGAGCGTGATTCGCGCCGGCAGGCGCATTTGCTACGGCGAAGTGTTCGTGCGCAGCGGCGAGTCCGTGGTCGCCCACGCGACGCTGAACTTTCTCAACACCGATCCCAAGGAGAAACAAAAGGCATGACTTCGGAACGACGGACCGCGCTCTACGACGAGCACCTGGCTCTCCACGCGCGCATGGTCCCGTTCGGCGGCTTCAG
>JAJZVP010000022.1 GCA_021845615.1 bacterium
TTCAACTGGATCGAAGCCTGGTATAATCGCCAGCGCCTTCACTCGACGCTCGGCTATCTCAGCCCAGCCGCGTTCGAGTTGAAGAAAGTATCTTAACTTCTTGTCCGCGAAACCTAATCAAGTCCACCGAGTAGCCGCCGAAGGCGGCGTATCGAGGCGCCGCCGCTCGGCACTGCATCCCTTGTCATCCCGAGTAGCCGCTCGGCACTGCATCCCTTGTCATCCCGAGTAGCCGCTCGGCACTGCATCCCTTGTCATCCCGAGTAGCCGCTCGGCACTGCATCCCTTGTCATCCCGAGTAGCCGCTGCAAGCGGCGTATCGAGGGATCGCATGCATCGCACTCCACCGCGAGCGGCGCCTGCGATGCACCCGACGAGCGCTTAAGCGAGCGGCGAGGACCCTGACATTGCTTGTCCGAGCCGCGAGCGTCTAGTGAGGAGCGGTGCGCAGCAGGCAAACGCGAGCGGTGCTCGCCTCGATACGGGCGCTAAAGCGCCCTACTCGGCGTGACATGGCCAACGAACTCGGCGTGATGTTGGTGCTCGCCTCGATACGGGCGCTAAAGCGCCCTACTCGGCGTGACATGGCCAACGAACTCGGCGTGACATGGCCAACGAACTCGGCGTGACATGTGCAACGAACTCGGCGTGACATCGGCAGCCTCCTCGGCGTGACAACGGCGCAAAAACGAAAGAGCTGGGCTCGCAAATGCGAGTCCAGATCTTTCGTACCGACGCCGCGCGCCGATCGAGCGTTGTTAGAATCTCGTCGTCAGGATGAAACGGTAGGTTGCCGGCCCGAGAACGTTGCCGACGGTTGCCGCTTGCGAACCGTTGACGAGCGGAATGGGAAGGCCACCGCCGTAGACCGGGAAGAGTCCGTTGTAGGCGTTGAAGATGTTGTCCCCGGAGATTTGGAAGTCGAAGCGTTTGTCGAGCGGCACGCGCAGGGTAACGTAGCCGATGCCGAACGGCGGACGATTCAACGAGTTATTATTTCCGTAGAGCGTATCGCCGATCGCGGCATAGAGGCCGCGAGCGCTGCGATAGTTCAGTTCGAGATTGGCCTGCGCGTACGGCAAGCGCGTGTTCATCGAGCCGATCGTGCTGAAAAACTGAATGCCGCCGCCATTAAAGTTTTGGTTGGCGATGACGTTGAGGTTTTGGTTTTGCGTGCAGTTCGGTCCCGGCGAGGAGCAGTAGAAGTACTGCGGCAGATTGTAGACGTAGCCGCGCGAGAGATCACCTTCGAGTGCGTAGCCGAGCCCGACGTGCGGGAGGCTGCGAAGGCCCAGCTCGATACCTTGGAAGCGTGCGTTACTGAGGTTGATGTTCGATTGATAGAACACCGGCGCGTTATTAACGACGACCGAGCCTTGGTTGTAACAACGCACTTGAGGGCTCGAACACGTGTACGGGCTCGGGCTTCCCTGACTGAAGTATTTATTGAAGAGGTTGGTTTGATAGAGATCGGCCGTTAGCACCGAGGCGATTTTCGGAAGACGCTGGCTAACGCCGAGATCGTAGCCGAAGGACGTTTCGGGCTTTAACGAACCGTTGTTCTGCGTCAGTGTAGCGAAATTACCGCTGCTATTGTAGGTCGCAACGGGGCCTGAAATCTGGCTCAACAGAAGCAAGTAGGGGGGCGCTATCGCCGACCCAGCTGCAAAGCGAAATACCGTATTGCTGTTCGGCCGATACGTTAAGGCAAAACGGTCGTCGAAATGCGTATTTGTGGTCGAGGCAAACGTTTCATTCGATCCATCGATCGCACAATTGCTGTATTGGCCAGAAAACGGACACGATGTCGGATAGGTGCTGTTGTAGATGTTTTCGTACAACGTCGCGTAGCCGCTCAGTTTCGGATTGATGCGGAAGTGGCCGCGCAACGTAAAGGTCGTAAACTTCTGCGCCGAGCCGGTCGGGAGATTGACGCTCGTAAACGAGCTCTTCGAATACGAGGTGGTCGTCGATACGGTCTGGTCGACCCCGAAGCTCAGCGTATTGCTGCCCATCGGGTGGAGGTAGAGGAACGAGACACCCGAGAGCGCGTCCTGCTCGGTCTGAAGGTAGGTCGAGACGGTGGAGAGCGTCACGGGAGTGCCGTTATAGAAAATCGGCGCCGTGGAACAGCTGTTGCCGCTGATCTTTCCGGGGCAGGACGATCCGTAGAGCGTCTGCGTCACGAGACTCGGCGCACCGTTCGGATTGCCTTCGGTAATTTGGCGTAGAATCGAGGCGTGGTAATAGCGCGCGAGCACGGTGTCGCGCCCCAACGTCGAGCGAACCTCTCCTTGAAGAATCGGCTCGTTGTTAATCTCTTGGTCGGTTCCACCGGGGTGAAGATAGTTCACGCCGAGCGCACCGGGAACGAGGCTCCCGGTGTAACCGGCGAGCGGCGAGAAGGTGCCGAGCGTGAGGTTTCCGGTGTTGCCGTTCTGATCGGAGAAGGTCTGGGAGCCAAGGTAGCTCACGGTCGCCGTCGTCGCATCCGAGAGTTTGTAACGGAACTTCACCAGCTCGGCGGTCTGCGTGTACTGGCCTTGATCGTTGTAACAGCACGCAATGAGCGGGTAAACGGTTTGAATATAGGAGGAGGTTCCGGGGACGGCGCTATAAAGGCTGGCGCCGTTATATCCGGCCAGCTTTTGATTGGTAGCCGCATCGTACGTGGGGGTCGCCGACGGGTCGTAATAGACCGCCTGGTTATTCAGGACCGAGGGATCGTCGAGCGTCGCAACGTCGAACACGAACCCGAGGCGGCTCACGGTGTCGGAGAAGCCGAAGTTCGAGAACGTACCGCCGTGGTTCGTGATGCCGAGTGCGATAGCGGGGGTGGGCTTATAGGTGGGATCCTTGGTGCGGAAGTTCAGAGTACCACCGATCGCATAGTTGACCGGCACCGTCGCGCCGGGGCCCTTCACGACTTCGGTATTCGAGAACATGTACGCGTTCAAGAACGTCGTTACGTAGTCACCGTAGGTGCCGACCGAGAGCGGATGCCCGTCGATCAACGTGGCGGTTTCGAACGAGCCCGCGCCGCGAATATCGGGAACCGTAATGGAGCCCGGGACTGCGGCGTTCGCTCCGCTCGACGGGAAGGAGATCTGCACGCCCGGCACCTGGCTGAGCACGCGCGTCACCTGAACCGCGCCCTGGTCTGCGTAGGTCGCCGACGAGACGACGTTCACCGCCGCCGGCGTCGTATTAAACGTTCCGCGACCGACCGCGCGAACCGTGGCGATCGTTCGCAGCGACGAAAACGTCGCGGCATGCATCGTAACGACGACGCTCTGGCTCTGTCCCGCAACGACCGTATAATCGGTGTCGGTCGCGGTCTGATAGCCGGGCTTGGTCACGATAATTTCGTAGACTCCGGGTGCGATGCCGGAGATCGTGAAACTCCCCTTCGCATCGGAGAGGGCGTAATACGTCTTGGGGCCGCGGACGGCGATCGTCGCCCCCGCGACCGGGGCGCCGGAGACATCGTGGAGCGAGCCGCTCACGGTTCCAGTGCTTTGCGATGCTGCCTGTGCGACGAGGCGATGCGACGCGTTCCGAACCGTTGCCGCGCTGACGGGTCCAACGGTGAACGCGGCGATAGCCGCGACGAGCAGGAGTCGAGTGAGTGTACTCAGAGCAAACCTCCTGTTATGAAACGAGAAATCCGGGGTCGGCGCCATGGAGCGGGCGCCCCCGAACTACGCTGAGTCTACCCTGAAAAGATTAGGGGGAGATTAAGAAAGCGGGCGCTCGCGACGCCGGAGCAACTCGTTCTGAGCGTCGATCCCCGCCCCGTGGCGCGCCGCGAGCCTCCGATAGCCTCCGTCGGGGAGCAGCTCCCGCGACTGCTGCGTGTCGGCGAAGAGCACCGAAGCGAGGAGGCCATCCAACTCGGCCGCCATCTCGCGGTCCTCGATGGGCACCGCGAGCTCGACCCGACGATCGAGATTGCGCCCCATCCAGTCGGCGCTGCCGATAAAGAGCCTGCGCGCGCCGCCGTCGGTGAAGGCGAAGAGCCGCGAGTGTTCGAGAAAGCGCCCCACGATGGAACGGACGCGAATGCTCTCGCTCAAACCCGGCACGCCGGGGCGCAGCGTGCACATCCCGCGCACTAAGAGATCGATCGGAACTCCGGCTTGCGAGGCGCGATAGAGCGCGCGCACCACTTCTTTGTCGGTGAGCGCGTTGAGCTTCGCCCGAATCCCGCACGGCCGCCCGGCCTCCGCATGTTCGGTCTCGCGATCGATCGCCGCGAGAATTTCGCGCCGCAACGTTACCGGAGCGACGAGCAGTTCGTCGTAATCGGTCACCTTCGCGAAGCCGGTGAGCGCGTTGAACATTTGCGCGAGGTCCGCCCCGAGGCGCGCGCGCGCCGTAAAGAGACTGAAATCCGTATAGAGCCGCGCGCTCTTTTCGTTGTAGTTACCGGTACCGAAATGCATGTAGCGACGGATACCGTCGTCGTCTTCGCGCACGACCAAGAGCGCCTTGGCGTGAACCTTCAAGCCCGGGAACCCATAGACGACGTGGACGCCCGCGCGTTCGAGGCGGCGCGCCCATTCGATGTTATTTTCCTCATCGAAGCGCGCTTTGAGTTCGATGACCACCGCGACTTGCTTTTCGTTCTCCGCGGCTTCCAGCAGCGCGCGCACGATCGGAGAATCGCTTCCCGAGGTACGGTAGAGCGTCGCTTTGATTGCAAGAACGCGCTCGTCGTTCGCCGCGGCTCGCACGAATTGCACGACCGGATCGAACGAATCGTAGGGATGGTGCAATAAAATATCACCTTCGCGAATCGCCGCGAAGATATCGCTCACGCCGCGAAGCCGCGCCGGAATCGCCGGCGCGAACGGGAGATCGCGCAACTCTTCGTGCCCGGCGAGGCGATAGAGCGACATCAAATCGCTCAGCCCCATAAAACCGTCGATATCGTAGCAATCCGATTCGCTCAAATCCAGCGCGTCGAGAAGAAACGCGCGCAAGTTTTCGGGAATACCGCGCTCCACTTCGAGGCGCACGGGCTCGCCGAAACGACGCTTCTGCAACTCGGATTCGATGGCCTGAAGCAAATCGTCCGCCTCGTCTTCTTGCAGGTCGAGGTCGGCATCTCGCGTCACGCGGAAGAGATACGATGCGCGCACGGTCATCCCCGGGAATAGCGCGTCGAGGTGATGCGCGATCGCATCCTCGATGAGCACGAAGCTCCGCTCGCCGGGCGCGCTTTCGGAGATTTCGATGAAACGCGGCAGCGTCGGTGGAATTTTGACGCGCGCGAAATGGACGTCGATACCTTCGGGAGTGACTTCTTCGAGCTCGACCGCTAACGAAAGCGAAAGGTTCGAAATATAGGGGAACGGATGTCCGCTATCGACCGCGAGCGGCGTGAGGACCGGGAAAATACGTTCGTCGAAAACGTGTTCGACGGTGCGGGCGCGCTCCTCGTCGAGATCGGTCACCGCGAGAACGCGCACGCCCTTCGCGGCGATCGTGGGGAAAAGTTCTTCGCGCAACACCTGCATTTGTCGCGGCAACGTTTCGCGAATGCTCGCGGAGATTGCCGAAAGATGCTCGGCGGGGAGACGCCCGTCGTCGGAGCGCGTGGTGACGCCGGCGGCGATCTGCTGTTTGATCGCGGCGACGCGAATCATAAAAAATTCGTCCAGATTCGTCCCGAAGATCGAGACGAATTTCAGGCGTTCGAGCAGAGCGTTTTTTGCATCGAGCGCCTCTTCGAGCACGCGCTCGTTAAAAGCCAGCCACGAGAGTTCGCGGCTAAAAAAAAGCTCGGCATCACCGCGTTCCGCGTTTTGCGGCGGTACGGCGGCTTCGAATCGCTGGAGCATCGTTTTCGCGGGATTCGCCGAGCGCGGGCGAAACTCTAGCCTCGATGCTCTCCGATTTACTCGTCGAGGCGGGCGCGCACCTCGAAATCGCCGGGGCCGCGCTCGCAATCGCCACGGCGGTAGGGGTACCGCTCGCGCTGCTGACCGCAAAGACGCGCTTCGTGCGCGCCGCGACGCTCGGCGGGGTCGGCATCGCGCGCGGCCTGCCGACGATCGCCGTGCTTGCCTTGCTGCTCCCGTGGCTCGGCGTCGGGCGCCTTCCGGCCGTCCTCGCACTCGCATTGCTCGCGTTGCCTCCCATCGCGATCTCCGTCGACGCCGGAATGCGTTCGCTGACGCCGGCGCAACGCGAGGTCGCCGACGCGTTGGGGCTCGCCGCCCGCACTCGCTTCCTTCGCGTCGAGGTGCCCGCAACGGCACCGCTCGCGCTCGCGGGCGTACGCACCGCCGGCGTCGAGTGCATCGCCAGCGCGACGCTCGCCACATTTATCGGCGGCGGCGGCCTCGGCGACGGGATCGTTCGAGGCCTGCAAACCGGCAACGAAACGCTCTTGCTCGCAACGGCGGCGACGGTCGCCGCGCTCGCGTTCGCCGTCGACGCACTGCTCTCGCTCTTGGTTCGCAGCGCCGAGGCGCGGACCTAATGCGTCGCATCACCGCCCTGGCAACGATCGGCGGCGCGATCGCACTCGCACGCTGCTCGCCGACGCATACGGTGCGCGTCGGATCGAAGAATTTCGCCGAATCGATCCTGCTCGCCGAATTGTACGCGCAGAGCCTGGAAGCGGCGGGCGTTCCGGTCGAACGTCGCTTCAACCTCGGTTCGACGCAAATTGCGTTGGCCGCGCTCGAACGTGGCGATATCGATTGTTACCCCGAATACACCGGCACCGCGCTCATCGACGTGCTGCACCACGCCCCCATGAGCGACGGAGCGGCGCTGCTCGCATTTCTCCGGCAAACGTTTCGCGCCCGGTATCGCGCCACGTGGTTGACGCCGGCGCCGATGAACGATTCGCAAGCCTTGGCGACCACGCGCGCGCTCTCCGAGCGCTACCACCTCACGACGCTCTCGGAATGCTCGCGCCTCGCGCCCCAGTTGCGCCTCGCAACGATTCAAGAGTTTCTCGCGCGCCCCGACGGCTTACCGGGCTTGCAGCGCTTTTACGGAGGCTTCCATTTCGCCTCGGTGCGGACGTACGACATCGCGCTAAAATACGAGGCGCTGCTCGACGGCAAAGCCGACGTCGCAACCGCATTTACGACCGACGGCACGATCGCGGCCCGCGGCCTCGTCGTGCTCCGCGACGACCGTCATTTTTGGCCGGCCTATCACGCCGCGCCCGTCGTTCGCGAAGCGACGCTCGCTCGTTTTCCAATCGTACGCGTGCGGCTCGACGCGCTTTCGGCGCGGCTCACCACGCAGGCGGTCTCCGCAATGAACGAGCGCATCGAAGCCGAGCAAGCATCGCCCGCGTCGGTGGCGCGCGCATTCCTCCGCGCGAATCGATGACCGACGCACCGTATTCCGTCGCCTTCGATCGCGCCTCGGTCCATTTTTCGGGTAGCGACGCACCCGCGCTCGAACGGCTCTCGCTCCACGTCGAACCCGGCGAACTGCTCGCGATCGTGGGCGCGTCGGGATCGGGGAAAAGCACGCTCCTGCGGTGCGTCAACCGCCTGGTCGAGCTCAGCGATGGCTGCGTCGCAATCGACGGTCGCGACGTGCGTACGTTCGAACTCGGGCCGCTCCGGCAAAGCATCGGCTACGCGATTCAGGGCGTCGGGCTCTTCGCCCACCTCACCGTCGCCGAAAACCTCGCCCTCGTTCCGGAAACGCTCGGGTGGACGCGCGAGCGAACGAACGCGCGCATCGACGAACTCCTCGCGGCCGTCCGGCTCGATCCCCCGACCTATCGCTCCCGTCGGCCGCGCGAACTCTCCGGCGGCCAATCGCAGCGCGTCGGCATCGCGCGCGCGCTCGTCGCCCATCCTCGCCTGCTCTTGCTCGACGAACCGTTCGGTGCGGTCGACCCCATCTTGCGCCCCCACCTTCAATCCGAGTTGCTCGCCGTGCTTCGTGAAGCTCGCACCACCACGCTCTTCGTCACGCACGATGTCGACGAAGCGCTCCTCCTTGGAAATCGCATCGCCGTCATGCGCGACGGCCGTTTGCAAGCGATCGGTTCGCCGCGCGCCTTACTTGAAGCACCGCCCGATGCGTTCACCGCCGAACTCCTTTGCGGCGACGAGCTCCTCCATCGCTATCGCCGCGCACGCCTCGACGAACGCGAGGGCCGACGATGATCTCCGCGATCCTCGCGCATATCGCGCTCTGCGCCATCGCCGTCGGCGTCGCAGCAACGATCGCCATTCCGTCGGCGCTCGTCCTCGCCGAACGCCCGCGCGCCGAACGCGGGGTCTCCGCTCTCCTGGGAGCGCTCTACACCGTGCCATCGCTCGCGCTTCTCGCAGTTCTCGTCCGCTTCGTCGGACTCGGAGATACGAGCGTGGAGATCGCGCTCGTCGCATACGCACTTTACGCAATCTTTCGCAGCACGGTCGTCGGCGTTCGCGCTATTCCGGTGGAACAACGCGAGGTCGCCGCGGCGTTGGGGCTGCCCCCCTGGAGCCGTCGGCTCCGCGTCGAACTCCCATCGGCGATGCCTGCAATCCTCTCCGGGCTGCGTATCGCGACCCTCGGCAGCATTGCGTTGGCGACGCTCGGCGGCTACGTCGGCGGGAGCGGCCTCGGATCGATCTTATTCACCGGCTTCGCGCTGCAAAATCGCGCGATGCTCCTCGAAGGCGCGCTCGGCGTCGTCGCCCTCGCTCTCGCGAGCGAGGGTGCGTTCCGCTTACTCGAAATGCGCCGAGGCCGGAGCCCGTCGGTCGGCGTCGTCGGCGCGTTCCCAAAGCGCTAACGCGAAGGCCGCTTCCCCGTCGGGCAGGTAGGCCCGCTCCACAAAACCGCAAGCGGCCGCGAGTTCTCGTAGCTCTTCTCGCGTAAATTTGTGCGACGATTCGATATGAATGCGTTCGCCAGCCGCGAAATTCGCCGCCCCGCGACCGCCGCCGAGCGAATACGCTGCGGCGCGATCGGCGACGAGATAGGATTCGACGCTACCGGTGCCCTCGTCGAAGCGCGCGAGATGGTTGAAGTTTTGGAGATCGATCTCGGCACCAAGATCGCGGTTGACGCGCGCGAGTACGTTTTTCGAAAACGCCGCGGTAACACCGATACTATCGTTGTAGGCGCGCTCCATCGACTCGCGATCTTTCCGCACGTCGACTCCGAGCAAGAGCGCGTCGGATGGTGCGAGCGCCCCGCGGAGCGCGCGGAGAAGCGCGACGCCGCGCTCGCCGGGATAATTGCCCAAGTTCGATCCTAAAAACAGCGCGAGCGTTGCGGGCTGGGGCGCGACCTCACCGAGCACCTGAAAATAGTCGCCGGCGAGAGCGCGAACCTCGACCTGCGGGTAGCGGTCGAGCAATTGCGCCGCCGCGTCGCGCACCGCCTCGAGCGAGATGTCGATCGCGGTATATTCGACGGATTCGTGGCGTTCGATCGCCGCGCCGATGAGCGTTCGCGTCTTCTGGGAGCTTCCGCTTCCAAGCTCCAGCAGGCGAAGCCGGCCGTTCGAACGGTCGACGATGCGCGAAGCGTGTCGTTCCAACAATGCGTTCTCGCGCCTCGGCAAATCGTATTCCGGCAGCAAGACGATCGCCTCGAAGAGCGCCGAACCGAGCGCGTCGTAGAGATACTTCGAGGGAATCGATTTGTTCGTCGCGCGAAGCCCGGCGGCGACGTCGCGTTCGAAATCTTCGGCGAAGTGGTTCTCCCAAACACGCTCGCGATAGCGATCGCCGAAATCGGCGACGTTCATGGTTTCGGCTCCGGCCGCAGCAACGAACGGTGAAAACCGTAGAGGAAATAGACCGCGAGCCCAACGACGAACCATGCGGCGAACCGCAACCACGTCGGCAACGAAAGCCCCGTTATGAGATAGATGCAGCCGAGCGCGCCGAGCACCGTGAAGAGCGGGGCGAGCGGAGCGCGAAACGGCCGCGGCGCATTGGGTTCGACGATTCGCAGCACCAAAACGCCAGCGCAGACGATTGCGAATGCGGAGAGCGTGCCGATATTTACGAAATCCAACAACGTCGAGAGTGGAAGTGCGGCGGCGAGAACGGCGACGATGACGCCCGTCACGATGGTCATGCGGGCCGGGGTGCGGAAGACCGGATGAATGCGCGCGACACCCGGCGGCAACATCCGGTCGCGGGCCATGACGTAAAAAATGCGAATCTGCCCGAGAAGCGAGGTGAGCATGACGGTCGTGTTGCCGGCGACGCCGCCGAGCGCCACGATGACGTAGAGCGCGCTATTCCGCGAGACGTTTGCGAGCGCGTCGAGCATCGCCGCTCCATCGGAGAGCCGCCCGTAGGGGATCGCGCCGACGGTGGCGTAGGCGATCGCTACGTAGAGCAGCCCGCCGATCGCGAGCGCGAGCAAGATGCCGATGGGAACGTGGCGCTTCGGTTCGTGCGCTTCCTCCGAGGCCACCGTGACGGTATCGAAACCGATGTACGCGTAGAACACCAGCGCGGTGCTCGCAACGATGCCGTGCCACCCGTGCGGCGCGAAGGGCGTGAGATTCGCAGCGCGTACTCCCGGCAGGACGACGGCGAGAAAGACCAGCATCGAGAGCACTTGAAAGATCACCAACGCCCCGTTGACGTGCGCCGACTCGCGGATGCCGATCGCCACCAGTACCGCAATCGCCAACGTGACGAGCGCCGCGACCAAATCGATTTGGGGATGCGCGGCAAAGACGTTCGCTTCGCGCGCCCACACCGGAAGGACGACGCCGATTTTCGCGAGCAGGTGCTCGGCGTACTGCGACCACGACGATGCGGTCGGCGCGACGGAGAGCCCGTATTCGAGAATGAGATCCCAACCGATCACCCACGCCACGAATTCTCCGAGCGTCGCATAAGCATAGGTATAGGCGCTTCCCGCGATCGGAACCATCGACGCGAACTCCGCGTAACAGAGTGCGACGCAGAGACTCACGAGCCCGGAGAACAGATATGCGAGAATGACCGCCGGCCCCGCAACGTGCGCGCCGGCGCCGATAGTCGGAAATATTCCGCCGAGCATCGTTCCCAGCCCGATTGCGGTGAGCGCCGGCCAGCCGAGCGCGCGACGGAGCGTCGGCCCTTCGCTGTGAACGGAATCGCGCGCGATTGGTTGTCGCGCGAGCAATTGACGGAGCCGACTCATCGTCGGCGCGCTTCTCTACAACCGCAGGAGAATCCGCCCCCGCCCTTCGTACGCTCGCATTTCGTCCCAACGATAGCGAATCAACGCAATGTACTGTTCGGTCTCGGCGTACGGCGGCACGCCGCGATACGCACGCACCGCGCCCGGCCCGGCGTTGTATGCCGCCAAGGCAAGCGCGTAGGGAGAACCGCGCAACGAACCGGTGCGTGCGTTACGATAGCGCGCGACGTATCCGCCGATCAAGCGCGCCGACGCCGCGATAGAGGCGTAGGGATCGAATGGATCGAGCCCGACCGACGCGGCGGTGCCGGGCATGAATTGCCCGATGCCGATCGCGCCCGACGACGAAAGCGCATACGGATCGTACGCGGATTCTTGCAGTAACGTCGCCGCGAGAAAGAGCGGTGGAAGACCGTTGTTTCGGGAGGCACGCTCGGTGAGGATCGCGAGGTAGATCGCCGAGACGGCAGCGATACGGGGATTGTCGGCGAGTATCGCTCGTGCGATCGCACGTACGTCGTCGCGTGCGATGCCGCCGTTGCGTGCGAAATCGCCGCCGGCGAGACCGACGAGCGAACGATGCTGCGGCCAACTTAAGGTTGCGTTAACTAAGGGGACGTCGAAACGCGCGTTTCGTTCGACGAGCGTCTGTTTTTGCAGGGAGAACGCATTGCAGGCGCACAACATCGCCAGCGAGATCGGCGTCACGCGAGCGAGAAGGGAACGCAACCATGCACATCGTCGGCGCATTACTGATCGTCCTCGTCGTCGGGGATCTCGGCTCTACGTTTTTGTATCACGTTCCGCAGCATCTTTGGTTCACGTTACACCTTCGCACCCATCACGATCGCCGTCGTTCCTATTGGGATCACGCCGTCCTCTCGCGAGACCCGGCGATCCTTCTCGACGGCATCCTCGGCGCGCTGCCCTACCTCATCGTCGCGGCGGCGGCCGCCCGCCTCTCGTGGCAAGGAGCGCTTCTGGGGCTCCTCCTGGGGCAGCTTCACGTCTGGTGGCGCCATACCACCGAGCTGGGCTGGCGCACCCCACGCCCGATGGAGGCGATCCTGCGCCCCCTGCAGATCGTGCTGCCCGAGGATCATGACGGCCACCACCGAAACCCTGAGATCGAGTTCGGCGACATCTTCCGCTTTTACGATGCTCCGGCTCGAGCGCTCATCAGCCTCCTTGCCCCGACCAGCCGCCGCACTCGAAACGCGTCGTCGCGACGTCGGCGGACGAAGAGGATCCCGGTGCGCGCCTAACGGGGAGATAATGGCTAAGCGCGCACTCTTTCTCATTTCGGATACCGGCGGCGGGCACCGCAGCGCGAGCAATGCGATCTGCGCGGCGCTCGACGAACGTACGGATCCCGCTTTCGTTCACCGCATCGACGATGTGGCGGCGCACTGCGCCTTCCCGTTGACCCAGCTCGGCCTGGGCTACAGCATGGCGCTGCGCTACGCCCCGCCGGTCTACGGCGCGCTCTATTATGCGACCAACGGCCGCCGTCGCTACCGCGCGTTGGTGCGCTTCTGCGAACCGCTCTATCGCGAACGGCTGCGAAATCTCTTCCTCGAATATCGCCCCGACGTGATCGTCTCGGTTCATCCGCTCCTCAATCATGCCGCGCTGCGCGCGCGCGCGGATGCCGGGCTCAACCACATTCCGATCGTGACCGTCATTACCGACCTCGGAAAAGTTCACGAATCCTGGCTCACCCCCGACGCCGACGCTATCGTCGTTCCGGCGCGCGAAGTCTATCTGCGCGCCTTATCGCGCGGCGTCTCGCCGGCGCGCCTGCGCTGGCTCGGGCATCCGATTCATCCGAAGTTCGACGATGTCGTCGGCACCAAACAAGAGTTGCGTCGCGAGCTCGGCCTCCCGCAAGCGGCTTCGATCGTGATGCTCATGGCGGGCGGCGAAGGCGGCGGCAAGCTCATGACGACCGCGATCGCGCTGGCGAAGGCCGATTTGCCGGTCGAGCTCGTCGTCGTCTGCGGTCGAAATGAAGCCCTGCGCGAGCGACTCGCCGAACTCGCGCCGACGCTTCCCACGCGGATGCACCTCCTCGGTTTTACCGATCAGATTCCCGAATATTTTCGCGCCGTCGACTTGCTGGTCACCAAAGCCGGGCCGGGCTCGCTCGCCGAGGCGAACGCCGCACAACTTCCCGTCGTCGTCTACGATTACGTGCCAGGGCAAGAGCGCGGAAACGTCGATTTCGTTCGCAAGAACGGGCTCGGCGAAGTCGCACTCCACGGCGCGGCGCAGGTCGTCGGTGCGGTGCAGCGGATGATCTCCGATCCCGCGCGCCTGGTGCAGATTCGCATTCGCCAGGAAGAAGTCGCACCGAAAGCATCGTCGCGCCGCATCGCGGCGCTCATCTCGCAGATCGCGGTCGACGGAACGATTCCCGCCGACGATTCTCCGTTCGCACCGCAACTCCAACTCGCCGCATTCTAGCGGGCGCGAACGCGCGCCACGATGCATGTGCGCCTCGATACGCCGCCTGCGGCGGCTACTCGGCGTCACAGAATTTTTTATTCGGCGCGACGGCGGCGAACCTACCTTGTCATCCCGAGTAGGTTGCGAAGCAACCGTATCGAGGGAATTCAACACACGCGCGCCACGATGCATGTGCGCCTCGATACGGGCGCTAAAGCGCCCTACTCGGCGTGACACCGCTACTACTCGGCGTGGCGGGAGCGCTACCTCGTCGCTACTGAATTTATCGCTCGACCAATCGCCGCGAAATGCGCAACAGCATCGCGCGCGGCGTGATCCGCGGCGAGAACGCGA
Organism: bacterium; assembly: GCA_021845615.1. Classification (GTDB taxonomy): domain Bacteria; phylum Vulcanimicrobiota; class Vulcanimicrobiia; order Vulcanimicrobiales; family Vulcanimicrobiaceae; genus JABEUX01. The sequence goes on from JAJZVP010000022.1 coordinate 13,936, forward strand.
GCGCCGCGTTCAGCACTCCCGGAACGACGACGCGCTTCCCGCGTTTCCAGCCTTCGTAACCGGCGCGCGCGACCATCGTGGCATCGGCGAGCGGTTGCATCGAGAGCAGCGGCGTCCCCTCCATCTTCGCGCGCGTGAAGAACGCCGTCTTCGTCGCACCCGGGCAGAGGCAGCTCACCGTGACGCCGCTCCCGCGCGTTTCCTCCCAGAGCGCTTCCGAGAGCGAGAGCACGAACGCCTTACTCGCGTAGTACGTCGCCATCAGCGGGCCGGGAAGAAACGCCGCCGTCGAAGCCACGTTGATAATGCCACCACTGCGCGCGGCAAGCATTCCGGGAAGATAGCGGCGCGTCAGGCGCGCAAGTGCGAGCACGTCGAGCCGAATCTCGTCGGCGATATCGTTCTCCGGCAACTCCGCGTACGGGCCGTTATTTGCAAAACCTGCGTTATTGACCAAGAGATCGCAGCGAGGAACCGCGGCGAACACCGCGTCGATATTTTCGTCGAGCGTCAGATCGGCAGTAATGCAGGTCGCCGAAACGCCATGCTTTTCACGCAGGTCGGCGGCCATGAACTCCAAACGATCGTGCGATCGAGCGACGAGCGCGCAATCGTACCCATCTGCGGCGAGAATGCGGGCGAACTCCAGCCCGATACCACTCGAAGCGCCGGTAACCAGTGCGAGCGGGCGCGAACTCACGGGAGAGCCGCGCGTAGAAACTCCAACGACCATCCCCACGCCTCCTCCGCAACCGCGCCGCGATACGAATCGCGATCGCGCGAGGCGAAACCGTGACCCGCTTCGGGGTAGAGATGGAGCGAGAATTTCTTTTTCGCCGCCGAGAGCGTTTGTGCGACGCGACCGTGTTCCGACGGCGCGATGCTCGGATCGTCGGCGCCGTAGTGGAACATCACCGGCGCGCGCAATTCATCGGCGCGCCCGATGAGCGTCGGGCGGCCGAGGCTCGGTTCGTCGGGCGCGATTCCGCCGCCGTAGAACGAGACGGCGGCGCCGATACGGTCGGGAAACTCGAGGGCGCTCAAGAACGCGAGCCGTCCGCCCATGCAAAAGCCGAGCGTTCCCAGTGGCGCCTTCACGACGTCGTGGCGCGCGTCGAGCCAACCGATCGCGTCGCGAATGTACCCGAGCCAGTCGGCATCGGTGCGTCCCTGCAACATCGGCCGAATATTCTCGAACTCGTTGTAGCCGAAGGTCCGGCCGTCGTAAAAATCCGGCGCGATCGCGAGAAACCCGGCGCGCGCGAGGCGATCGCATTCGGTCGCGATGTAGTTATTGACGCCGAACGCCTCCATAAAGAGCAACACCGCACGGTGCGACCCCTGCGATTCCGGAAGGGCGACGTACGCGCGGCGCTCGCCGTAGGTAATAAAGGCGCCGTGGAGATTATCCATGTTTATCGAGTCCTCCCTGAAAAGCCATCATTGCCGCGCCGACCTGCCCGGCATCGTTGCCGAGTCGTGCGATTTCGATACGCGTCGTTCCTTTCGGCGCCATCGTCGTGAGATCGTCGACGCGTTCGCGAACGGCATCGAGCATGAAATCACCCGCGCTCGCGACGCCGCCGCCGAGCGCGATGAGCTCGGGGTTCGTGAACGCGATGACGTTCGCCAAGCCAAGCGCGAGGTCGCTTGTATAATTCTTCCACGCCGCCTTCGCGTGGAGATCGCCGGCTTGGGCCGCCTTACGAATCTTCTTCGATCCGAGTTTGCCCTTATCGGGGTCGAGCAAAAAACTGCGCGGGAACGAGGGCGCGACGGCCATCGCGTGCCGGATCAACCCGGTTCCCGAGGCTTGCGCTTCCATACAGCCGATCTTGCCGCAGCCGCAGATGAAGCCGGTCTCCGGGCGAATTTGATGGTGTCCGATCTCGCCGGCGGCGAAGCCGTGCCCGAGGATCAACTCGCCGTCGGCAACGATGCCGCCGCCGATTCCGGTGCCCAGCGTCAGCATGACGAAATCGTTCGCGCCCTTTCCGGTACCGAAATGATACTCGCCCAGCGTCGCGCAGCGCGCGTCGTTTCCGACGAAAACCTGCATGCCGAGCCCCTCGCGAAGCCGCTTTCCTAAGGGTACGCCGATCCACCCGAAGTTCGGGCTGTACCGTACCGAACCGTCGTGAAGATCGACGTTTCCGGGCGATCCGATACCGACCGCATCCACCTTTCCGGGCGCGGCATTCTTCGCCGCGGTCGCAACCTCGATAACGACGGTGACGACGCGCTCGAACGTGAGGTCGCTCAGATCGCGTTCGTGCTGGCTGTGAATCGCTCCGTCGTCGGTGATGACGGCGGCGGTCACATGGGATCCGCCCAGATCGATACCGATTGCAGTTCTCATGGCCTCGCGGAGTATTCCGCAAGGGCAAAGGCCACCCCCGCCGGGCTGGTCGAATCACTACCGGATGGAAACGATCGATCTCACGCGCTTGCGTGCTTATACCAAGGAAACCGGGCAACCGACGCACCCGGAAATGCTCGATACGCGCCCGATGGAGCACGTGACCAAGATCGAGATCGACGAGGAACATATCACCGTCGAATTCGACGAACGCACGACGCGCTATTACAACGCGAACGAAATCGTCAAACGCGAATGGGTCTACAAATACAACGACGATGCGGCCTTCGTCCGCGCGATCGCCGGCGTCATCGATCTCGCGCGCAAACACCTCAAGGACATGCCCGAGAACGTCGCGTGCCCGCCGGGCTGTGCGGAGTGTTGCAGCGGCTACGAGCCCTTCGTCACCAAAGCCGACGTCGAGCGCCTCGCAGAACATCTCGGCATGAGCTTTGCCGACGTGATGCGCGAGTATATCGTCGAACGCCGTTCGGCCGACGGATACCATCTCGGCTGGGTGCGGAAAGTCTCCGAAGACATCGCCGACCGCTGCGTTTTTCTCAAGGGGACGAAGAGCGGCCGATTCTATTGCGGCGTCTACGAAGGGCGCCCGGGAGATTGCCGCGAGTTTTCGCCGATCGGCTGCGAGGACGTCGACGACATGATTCCGCGCCGTTCGAAGTTCGAGCCCGGAACGCCGTTCCAACCCAAAAAGCGCGGCACGCGCCGCTCGCGCCGCTAACCCCTACTGCCAAACGCCCGTAAGGAGACCGAGATGATGTGTCGCTCCCTTTCGCTGCTCTCGCCGTTGTTCGCACTCGCGTGGATCGCGGCATCGCCGATGCCGCTCCCGGCGCTGCATTGGCGCTTTATCGGCCCCCTTCGCGGCGGGCGTACCGTTGCGGTGAGCGGCGTACGACAGGCGCCGAACACGTTTTATATGGCCTCGGTCAACGGCGGCGTATGGAAGACGACGAACGCCGCGCGCACCTGGCAACCGATTTTCGATGGAGAATCGAGCGGCTCGGTCGGAGCCCTCGCCGTCGCGCCGAGCGATCCGAACGTGCTCTACGTCGGTAGCGGAGAGGGCCTACGCCGCCCCGATCTCGCCGTCGGCAACGGCGTCTATCGCTCCGGCGATGGCGGAAAAACGTGGCAGCACCTCGGCTTGCGTTCCGGGCAGCAGATACAACACATCGCGGTCGATCCGCGCGATCCCAACCGTTTGTTCGTCGCCGTGCTCGGCCATCCGTACGGCCCCAACGCGCAACGCGGCCTCTATCGCAGCACCGACGGCGGCGCGCATTTCACGCGCGTGCTCGGCGGCGGGCCAGATCTCGGTGCGGTCGACGTTCGCATCGATCCCAGCGATCCGCAGATCGTCTACGCCGCGCTCTGGGCGTCGCGCAACGGTCCGTGGATGCTGCAGCGCGTCTACGAGCATCCGCACCAAGACGGGCTCTTCAAATCGACCGATGGCGGCACGACCTGGACGAAACTCACCGACGGGCTTCCCAAGGCGGTCGGACGCATCGGCATCGCGATCGCTCCTTCGAATCCCGACCGCCTCTACGCCGTCGTCGCGCGCGGAAATGCGTGCGGCATCTATCGCTCCGATAACGCCGGCGCGAATTGGAAGCTTACCAACGCAGAGAATCGCGTCTGCGGACGGACCGAAGATTTCGCAGAGATGGCGGTCGACCCGCGCAACGAGAATATCGTCTACTCGGTCAACACCTCGACCTGGCGTTCGTACGATGGCGGGCGCACCTGGACCGCGATGAAAGGCGCTCCAGGCGGCGACGATTACCATACCGTCTGGGTCGATCCGGCCGATCCTTCGCATATCATACTCGGCGCCGATCAGGGCGCGACCGTTTCGGTCGACGGCGGAAAAACGTGGAGTTCGTGGTACAACCAGCCGACCGCCGAAATGTATCACGTCAACGTCAGCGCGGGATATCCGTATTGGGTCTGCGGCGGACAACAAGAATCCGGCTCGGCGTGCGTGCGGAGCTACGGCCCGTGGGGCGAGATCACGATGCGCGATTGGATGACGGCCGGCGCTCAGGAATACGGCTACGTCGTGCCCGACCCGTTGCACCCGCATCGCTTCTTCGGCGGAAAGCTCGAGCGCTTCGATTCGCGCACCGGGCAAGTGCTGGAAGTCTCGCCCGACGTGCTGCCCTACGGCCCGAATCTTCACCCGCGCGATCGCTACGACCGCACCGCACCGATCGCATTCAACCATTTCAATAAGCACATTCTTTATTACGGAAGCGACGTCGTCTACCGTAGCGAGAACGAAGGGCGCACGTGGACGCGCATCTCTCCCGATCTCGCCTACAAGCATCTCATCGTGCCGACGACGTTGGGTTCGTTTCGCAGCCAAGTGAACGCGCGAAACGCACCGCGCGGCGTCGTCTACTCACTCGCACCTTCGTATCGTAGTGTCGGGACGATCTGGGCGGGAACCGACGATGGCCGCGTCTGGCTGACGCGCGACGGCGGCGCGCATTGGAGCGACGTCACGCCGAAGGGCATGACGCCGTGGAGCAAAGTCTCGCAGATCGATGCCGGTCGCTTCAGCGACGCGACCGCCTACCTTGCGGTGACGCGCTTTCGCCTCAACGACATGCATCCGTACGTCTACGTGACGCACGACTACGGCAAGCATTGGCGACTCGCCGTCTCCGGGCTGCCAATGCAACCGGTCGATGCCGTTCGCGAAGATAACAAACGTCCCGGCCTGCTCTACGCCGGTACCGAGAACGGCGTCGAGGTCTCGTTCGACGACGGAGCGCGTTGGCAGAGCCTTCAACTCAATCTTCCGCATACCTCGGTACGCGATCTCGTCGTACATCTCAACGATCTCGTCGTCGCCACGCACGGCCGCGGTTTCTGGATTCTCGACGATATCGCGCCGCTGCGCACGCTCTCATCGCAGGTGCTCGCGCAACGCGTGCATCTCTTCGCCCCGGCATCGGCGTACCGTCTGCGCCGCAGCACGAACACCGACACGCCGCTCCCTCCCGAGACACCAACGGGGATGAACCCACCCTACGGTGCGGCGATCGATTACTCGTTAGCGCGTTCGGCGAAAAAAGTCGTCGTCGAAATCTACGATGCACGTGGACGGCTCGTCCGTCGCTACGCGAGCGACGAGCCGCACCGCCCCGCGATGCCCGAACTCGATAAGCCCGCCTGGTGGGAACGCGCGCAGACGCGCCCCTCGACGGGCGCGGGAATGCACCGCATCTATTGGGACCTGCACGGCACGCCGCCGGCGAGCATCGGCTACGATCTGCCGATCTCGGCGGTTCCGCACAAAACGCCGCAGGTACCGCAGGGCCCGCTCGCTCCTCCGGGGCGCTACACCGTGAAGCTGATCGTCGATGGAAGCGCGCAGCACGCCTCGCTGCTACTCCGCCCCGATCCGCAGATCCACCTCAGCGCGGCGACCTACGCTTCGCAGTACGCGCTCGCCGGTCGCTTGGTTCGCGCGATGAACGCCAGCTATGCGGCATACGAAGCGGCACGAGCGAAACACGACCGCGCGCTCGCCCGCCGGTGGGCGAACCTCAACGGTGAACTCGGCGAATTGCTCCCGGTCGTCGACGGCGTCGACGCCGCCCCGACCGCAGCGATGCGGGCCTTTGCATCCAAACTCCTCGCCGCGGCGTTACAGCACCAAGGAAAGGGGTAATCTATGCAACGTATTTTCACCGTATGCGCTACGGCGCTTCTCTCACTCTCGCTCGCGGGGGCCGCGCTCGCCGCTCCGACTCATCTCACCGTCAAGATCGCGTCGCTGAACAACAGCGGCGAGCACGGTAGCGCCACGCTCGTGCAGAGCAAGGCGGGGGTGCTGGTCACCGTGCATTTGCTCGGGAACAAGGCCGCACAGCCGACGCACATTCACGCCGGAACCTGCGGAAACATCAACGCCGCTCCGGAATGGCCGTTACATAACACCGTCAACGGCATCAGCAAGACGCTCGTTAGCGGGGTCACGATCTCGCAGATGCTCGCATCGCACTACGCGATCAATATCCATAAGAGCCTGATGGATCTCAAGGACTACGTCGCCTGCGGGAATATCAAGGGCTAACCCTCGATCGCACGCGAATCGAGAGCGGTCGGTGCGAAGACGCATCGGCCGCTTCTTTTATACGCTATACTCGGAGGCATCGTGAAAGAACGCGCCTCGACCGTTCCTCCGCCGCAGATCCCGCTCGCATTCGTAGCGACGGCGCTCCTGTGGCTAGGGGCGCTCGCGCTCTGGGGAATCCTCGGTTCTCCGGCGCCGCTCGCAGCGCTCCACGCGCTGATCCTCGGCTTTTTTCTCACCACCGCGATGGGGCTCATCTACCAGTTCGTCCCGGTCGTAGCGATGGTGCCGTTGCAGTTGCAGCGGCTCAGCTTCGTCCATCTCGCATGCGCGGTGATCGGAACGCTGTTGCTCGTCGTGGGATTCGCAGGCGGAGATTTCTCCGAGGTGCGCGACGGCGGCGCGCTCTTTCTCGTCGGCGTGCTGTTGCAGATCGTCGTCCTCACCGCGACGCTGCGCAGGCAACGCCCCGCCGCCCCGGCCGCCGCCGCGACGCTCTCGTTGCTCTGGTTATTAGGAACGCTCGTCGCCGGGCTCTGGACGGCACAACGATTGATCGACGGCCGCGCGACCGGTGCGGCGCCGATTTCGCATGCGCTCTTGGGGCTCGCAGGGTTCTTCGGTACGCTCATCGTCGGGGTGACGCTGCGCTTGCTGCGTATGTTCGAACGATTCGATCTTGAGACTCGGGCTCCGTATCTTGCCGGCGCGACGAGTCTCGCCGCACTACTCGCGCTGCTCGCCGTCATCTTTGCGCCGGGGCTCGCATTCGCACCGCTCGAACTCGCGGCGGCGGCATTCTTCTTCACCCTTTTCGGGGTGCTGCGCAAACGAAACCCCGCCTATCAGCGCGAGACACTCTTCTACGCCCTTGCGTCGGGGATAGGCGCGCTCGCCGCACCCGTCGCACTCGCGTTGCGTGATGGGCCACTGGCGATTCTTCTCGCACTTTGGGTATTCGTCGGTTGCGCGGTGGTTGGTTATCTGCAGCGCATCGTTCCGTTTCTCTGGTGGATCGCACGGTCGCGCAGCGAAGGTACGCGAAATATCCCCACGCTCGGCGAGATGAACCACTCCCTGCTCGGCTTCGCGATTCTCGCGTTCTGGCTGCTCGGCGGAGCGCTGCTCGCGGCCGACGCCGAGCGCGCGGCAGCGACGTTCGCGCTGCTCGCGTGGGCGGGGCTCCTCACCCAGCTCGCGCGACCGTTCTTGCTGCGGAAGAGAACGGCGGGAGACCGATCGATAGCGCGGCCACAAGACTTCACTGGTTGAAGACTGGTTTTTTGTCCTCGGTGAACTGGCGCTCCACCCGTCGCGACCTCATTTGCGACTAAAGCGCGAGCGCCCACCGAAGCGAGCCATTTTCATTGAACTACATGGCCCCGTTAAACCCGAGTTTTATTCCGGAGCCGGCGGAGTCGGCTCCCATTCGTCGGCCTCGAACGATTCCCATGATGAATAACGCCGCCAATCGCGCCGCTCGTTTCGTGCAAAGAGCACCTTATGCCGCTCCGCCGCAATCGCTGCCGCCGCGTAGGGAAATACGTCGTTTGCTCCTGCTCCGCTCCCCCGCTGAGTTGACGGTCTGAGCCGTCGAAATCTCCGTCGCTTCGCTGCTACCGGCAGCGTTCGGTTTGGTTACGAGGGTGCGGCGATACGCGCCGGTGGGTCGTGCTCGACGCGATCTCCGATCGCATCTCCGCCGACCCGAAGAGCGTCGTGCTTCGGTTGTCGCGATCGCCCGACCTCTGGGTCATCCGATTGCTCGAAGTCGCGTCCTGGAGCCTTATAGCGGCTCGGTTTTGGCCGGGAAGACCGATCTGAGAGTCGCAGATGCTCTTTCGCACCAAGCTGATCATGCCGCTCTCCTGAGCGCGGGTTGCTCACCGAGCAGCAGCGCGCGCTGTTCCGCCGGCGTCCGCCAGTTCAACGCTTCATGTGGGCGTTGGGTGTTGTAGAAGATGCGCCACTTCTCAGCCGCAGCTCCGATCTCGTCGGCGTCCTCCCAGTCCTGCAGCCAGAACAGCTCGAGCTTCATGGTTTGGATCACTCGCTCGGCAACAGCGTTGCCGGTTAGGCGACCGACGGGAGAAAACGTGTGGGTGACTCTCCACTCGTCGCACAGTTGCTCGCAATCCGCTCCCGTGTAAACCGAACCGTGGTCGCTGCGCAGCTCGAAATCGCCGGGAACGGTACCGGGTTCACCAAACGTCGCATGAAGCGATCTTCAAGCGGCCTCAGAATCGCCGGCGCGTCCTGCGCTTTGGTTACGCCGATCTCGAAGACCGTGCGGCAACCGTTGTCGATAACCGGCGTGACCGCCACCCAGCCGTCCTTGCGGCTCCAAACCGTCGTCATATCCGTGCTCCAGCGCCGATTCGGCTTCGGCACGATGACGGTGCCGCCGCGCGGTTCGCAGCGCCGAGCATCGGGCGAGAAGGTCAACTGCGCTTCATGCATGAGCTTCCAGACGCGCCGGCGAGCCACGCAGATCGCGCGCCAGCGCAACATCGCCCACACCTTGCGATGCCCCCACGCCGCATGCTCGGTCGCAATCGTTCGGATCTCGGTCAACAGCCGCTCGTCGGTGATCGATGTTGGCTCGGGGCGACGACGCTCCGAGCGGACCTTGGGGCGCTCCTCCGGCGATGCCGCCTTGTAGAGCGCGGCTCGGGAGAGATCGAAGGCTCTGCTGGGGTGGTGAACTTGCGCGATACCCGCCGACGTCCGCAAGCTCATCGTGACGACCTCGGCGGCTGAGAAGGGCGGTGCTGCTCGCGGTTCTTGATCGCCTGTTTGATCAACGCGAGTTGGATGCTCGTATCGGTCAGCGCTTCTTTCAGCGATGCGTTTTCACGCACCAAGGCTCGCTCGTGCTGGGAAGGCTCATGCCCCGAGCGTAACGACGCCTCAATCCCCTCCAGCGCTCGCTCTCGCCACGACTCGATCGTCGCGGTGCTCACGCCGAACTGCTTGGCCAGCGTGTCGACACTCTTCTTGCCGCCGATCAGCGCAAGGACGGCTTCGATCCGTTCCTTCGCGCTACGCCGTCCGGGTCGCCCACGGCGAACCTCGACATCGGCCTGCTCACTTCGTTTCTGTTCCAAAGGTATCTCCCTTCGGGAAGGGAGATTTCGGCGCGCTAGGCTGTCAACCGTTTATCCGGGGCCGGGCCAATTTAGTTACTCTGGAAATACAACTGTATACCCGGTATCAGCTCGATTAAAATATTCGAGTGCGGAAACGATTTTTTTGCCGAACACGGTGCCGCATTCCTCCGGTTCTCGATCGCTATCGTGAAAATGATTCTCGAGAAAGTCGCGATGCGCCTCGCCGATGTCACCAACTACGTCCGTAAGAAACTCAGTGGGTCCAGCGCACACTGCATAATCGTCATTAGGAGACTCAAAGACGCATGCAACTGGCCGAAATTGGCCCTTCCGTAAACCCACAACCGCGTAGGGCGCCATAAATAGGCTCGCAACAGCCGACTCAATTCCAGCTACGTCAGTATCGGTAAGTACTTTTGCAATTGGAAAAAATGTAGAGTCAAAATACGCAAACGTTGAAATTGAAAATATTTCGGCTCCTTGTCGCAGCATCGCTTCTAAAATGTCCTTTGCGAAAGGACGACTGCCGGGCGCGTATGTTATGCCTCCGCATGCGGCGGCCGACCAACCTTCGAATTTCGTCATTTGAAATTGCGCGGCCGCGGGGCCTTCGTCATCGTATAGGAGACGGGCCCGAACAAGCCAGTTTAAACGACCCAGGAGTTCGCCGGTTTCATCGATGTTTTTGATCTCAATACTTCCCATTATTTTGGCGCCCTTATCTTTAATTTCTTGCCACTTTTTGACGTGATTTCGAGAGTCGGCTCGTTACCGCTTTTTGCACTGCTAAATCCACGGAGCGTGACGGACGTGCCGTCTTTTGTTTTGAAGTATTCGAATTCTTGGCCCTTCTTATTCATCCCCATTTCGGCCTTCGAACCGGTTGCAGACGCAAGATTTGAGAAGGCACCTTCTAGCGCCTTTTCACCGCCCTTAACTGAAATAATTGTCGTGCTTCCTTTTTGTTGGACCACCCTGGCACCTTCGGTCAGGCTAGAAAGGGCTCCCCGAACTCCGTCGCCTGCCACCGGCTCCAATTTTTCAGCGAAGTCGAAAATTGAAATCCCTGCTTCTTCTTCGGGACCGAACGGAAGAAAAAACACCAGCCCCTTCATCACAAAGCTTGCGAAATTGGCGGTATTATTCCAGTTGACTCCTCCTAAACATCCGTTTCGAGGTTGTCCGGGTTTTGGATCGGTGCAAAATCCGCTCGGATCGCCGTACGCGACCGGGTTATTCCCGTTCCACATGAACGGTTTCTGCGAACCGGGATCGGTGGTGGTGCCGGCGTAAGCATCGGGGCTCACCCATTGCGCGGTGCTGGGATCGTAGGCGCGCACGCCCTGGATCGTGACGTCGCCCATCTGGTAGCCGTCGGTGCGATCCATCCCCACCGGCGGCGCTCCCAGCGGTCCTATCGGGCTGGTTGGTGCGTTTGCAACGACCGCGCAGC
>JAJZVP010000023.1 GCA_021845615.1 bacterium
GGGTCGGCAGCGATCTCCTCGGGGCGTTCTATAACGGCTCGCACGGAACGTTTTATCCCTGGTATCTCGGCGCCGCGCTGACGTTCTACCTGATCTATACCTTCGGGTACGAGTACGCGCCGTTGGCCGTGCTCGCGGAGATAACTCGCCCGATCCTCTTTCCCGCAACGGCGCATCTTCCGAAGATCGTCTATCTGGAGTTCGGCGTCATCGCCGCCATCGGCTATTCGCTCGTCGTCCTGATACTCAAGCGCGTCCTAGCGGTTCGCCTCCCGTTCGTGACTTTCCAAGACGCCGCAAATTTCTGCGGCGTTTCTATCGTCGCGCCGCTGATTCTCGCGCTGATCCCCGGCGCGATCGCCGTCTCGATATTCGGCGGAGGCTGGCAGCACTATCTACGCGAGGTCGTGAGCTTTTGGGTCGGGGATACCCTAGGGTTGCTCGTCCTCGTTCCGATCCTCGCAACCTACGTAACGCCGCGGATCGTTCCCGACCCCGACGAACCGCCCGCCCCCGTCTTCGATATCAAGCTGCGCGAACGGCTCTTGCTCTATGCGACGGTGATCGGCGCGACGCTCCTGGGATACGCCGCCGTGCTGACCGGCGTTAGCGGAGACCCGCTTCGCTATTTCGTGTTTCTCCCGCTCATGTGGATGGCGGCGCGTGGCGGCTTGCGCCTCGCCATTCCCGGCATTTTCGTGACCGACGCGCTCACCAGCGTGCTGAACTACATCTTTCCCACCACCTCAATCCATCCGATCGATCTGCAGACGTTTATCGTGATCTCGGCGATCTCGTCGCTCTCCGTCGGCGCGCTCGTCGACCAACGCGCGCGTGCCGAACGGCAGACGCGAGCGCTCGCGTTCACGAATTCGCTCAGCGGTTTGCCGAACCGGCGCGGCCTCGAACGCTGGCTCGACCGCACCGAAGGCGCCTTGCTGCTGGCGCTCATCGATATCGATCACATGAAGCTGACGAACGAAGGGCTCACGCGAGCGGCGGGAGACAAGCTGCTCCAACGGATCGCCGAACGTTGTAACGATTTCTCCGGAGCGGATTTCGTGGCGCACGTCAGCGCCGACGAATTTGCGATGGTCGTGCGCGGGGGGATCGAAAGCGCGCAGCAGCTCGGGCTGCGCATCGCCGAGCTGTTCGAAGAACCGGTCGCGGTCGAAGAACACGAACTCTACGTCTCGGTCTCGGTGGGGATCGCCTTCGCCGCCGAATACGCGGAGTACGAAGACGTGCTGCGCCACGCCGATCTCGCCATGTACCGGGCGAAGCAGGCCGGCCGCAACCGGGCGGTGCTCTATACCGCCGACCTCGCCGAAGAGAAACGCACGCTCTCCCTGGCGACGGAATTGCACGCCGCCGTCCGCAACCGCGAGTTCGTACTGTTCTATCAGCCGATCTTCGAATTCGTCGGCGAGAACTTGCGTTGCACCGGCGTCGAGGCGCTCCTTCGTTGGAACCATCCGCGCCTCGGGCTCCTCGAACCATCGGCGTTTCTCGATTTTCTGGAGAACATGACGCTCGCCGAACGCGTCGGCCTCTGGGTGCTCGGTGAGGCGGCGCGGCAGGCGCGCGAATGGCTCGACGCCGACGTCGATCTGCAAGTCTGGATCAATCTGTTTCCGCGCCAGGCGCTCGACCCGCGATTGCCCGAGCATCTGAAAACGTTGCTCGACGAGCACGGGCTCTCGCCCTCGCGTTTCGTCCTCGAGATCGTCGAACGCGTGATCGCCGAAGATACGAACGATATCGAGCGCGCCGTGCGCGCCCTTCACGAACTCGGAACGATGACCGCGATCGACGATTTCGGCACCGGGCATTCCTCGCTCGCTCGATTGCGCGAAGTCCCGGTCGACGTGATGAAGATCGATCAGCAATTCGTCGCGCGCTGCGAGATCGACGATAAGGCGAGCGGCGTCGTGCAGGCGGTGCTGAAGATCGCGCAGGAGCTCCGCCTCCGTCCGCTCGCCGAGGGGATCGAAAACGAAGCACAATTGGAACGATTGCGCTTCTACGGATGTCGCTACGTCCAAGGCTATTTTCTCGCCCGTCCGATGCGAGCCGACGATTTCTTCCGCTGGCTGACGGTAACGCACGTCTAGCGAACGTTCCATAACCCGTTCGCAGGTAGGAGTCGAGCCGACGCGCGCAAACATCATAGGGCATGGGCAATAAGGCGGTCAACGATTTCACGATTCGGGTCGCTACGGTCAACGGCTCGGGGAGTCAGTCCTCGAACTTGGTGCTCACGAATGCGATCTTTCGGCTCGGCGTCCCGGTAGCGCCGAAGAATGTTTTCCCCTCGAACATCGAGGGGCTTCCGACCTGGTACGATATTCGAGCGACCGCACGCGGCTATCGTTGCCGAACGCGAACCATCGATCTTCTGGTCGCACTCAATACCGCCACCTGGACGCAAGATGTGGCGAGCGTTCGTTCCGGGGGCGCGATCGTCCACGAAAGCACCTATCCGGTCGCCGGGCTCACGCAGCGCGACGACATCACCTATTACGCCGTTCCCTTTACCGAACTTGCGAAAACGCACGTCAAAGACGGCGCCATGCGCAAATACCTTACCAATATGATTTACGTGGGGGTGCTCGCCGAGTTGTTGCGCATTCCCGAATCGACGATCGAAGCCGCGCTCGGCGCGCAATTTAAGAGCAAACCGAAAGCCGCTGCGGCGAACTTGGAGGCGGTACGGGTCGGCTCGGCGTACGCGCGCGAACATCTGCCGCCGTTGGAAAATATTGCGATCGAACCGATGGCGGGCGCGACCGATGGCCTGTTCTTTATCGACGGGAATCGTGCCGCCGCGCTGGGATGCCTGATGGGCGGCTGCACCGTCAGCGCATGGTATCCCATCACGCCGGCGTCCTCGCTCTGCGAATCTTTTATCGCGCTCTGTGAAAAATATCGCGTCGATCCCGAAACCGGCGAGCGAAAATACGCCATCGTTCAAGCGGAGGACGAACTCGCGGCGGTCGGCATGATCATCGGCGCCGGGTGGGCCGGCGCGCGCGCGATGACCGCGACCTCGGGGCCCGGTATTTCGTTGATGGCCGAATACGTCGGCTACGCTTCGTTCGCCGAGATTCCGGCGGTGATTTTCGACGTGCAACGCGTCGGCCCGTCGACCGGGCTGCCGACGCGAACGATGCAAGGCGATCTCAGTTTTACCTATAGCCTCGGGCACGGCGACACCAAACATCCCGTGTTGTTGCCCGGCACCGTCGATGAGCTCTACGAAGACGGCATGGCCGCACTCGATCTCGCCGAGCGGATGCAGTGCCCGGTCTTCGTGCTCTCCGATCTCGATCTCGGCATGAATTCCTGGCTGACCAAGCCGTTCGCATATCCCGAGAAGCCGTTCGATCGCGGAAAGATTCTTCGCGCCGAGGATTTAAGCGCGCACCCCGACTGGGGACGCTATCGCGACGTCGACGGCGATGGAATCCCCTACCGGACGCTCCCGGGAACCGATCATCCCGCAGCCGGATATTTTACGCGCGGTACCGGGCACGACGAAGAAGCGAAATACTCCGAAAATCCAGAGGTATGGCAACGCAACCTCGATCGCCTCGCGCGCAAGCACGAAACGGCGCGTACGCTGGTCCCGCAACCGCTCCTCGAGGAAACGGGGAGTGCGATCGGCATTCTCGCCTACGGGTCGACGCATCATGCGGTCGTCGAGGCGCGCGATCTCCTTCGCGAAGCGGGGCTGGAGACCGATTATCTCCGGGTACGCGCGCTGCCGCTCGCAGCCGAAGTGGCGGCGTTCGTCGATCGCCACGAAACGGTCTACGTCGTCGAACAGAATCGCGACGGTCAATTATTCGGCATCCTTCGCAACGAATTGCTTCCGGAGCAGATCGCGCGATTGCGTTCCCTCCGGCACTATAACGGCGTTCCGATCGACGCCTCGGCGATCGTCGACCCGGTACTCGAATCGCGACGCGAGCTCGCCCATGCAGGAGGTGCACGTTCATGACCGCCGCCGCTCAATCCCTCAACATCATCGGGCTCGCTCGCGAGGTCTACAAGGGCTCGCCGACCACGCTCTGCGCGGGCTGCGGGCATAACTCGATCACCAATCATCTCATCAAAGCGCTCTACGAATACGGAGTGCCGCCGCATCGCTTGGCGAAGATGAGCGGCATCGGGTGTAGTTCGAAGACCCCCGCCTATTTCGTCGATCGGGCGCACGGCTTCAACGGCCTTCACGGGCGCATGCCCTCCGCTGCGACCGGAGCGAAACTCGCCAATCGCGAGTTGATGGTCCTCGGTATCAGCGGCGACGGAGACACCGCGTCGATCGGGCTCGGCCAATACTGCCACATGATACGCCGGAACGTCGACATGACGTACATCGTCGAAAATAACGGGGTCTACGGGCTCACCAAAGGGCAGTTCTCTGCGACCGCGGATGTCGGCTCCACCCTCAAGCATGGCGGATCCAACGCCTACACGACGATCGACGTCTGCGGCCTGGCGATCGAACTCGGCGCGACCTTCGTCGCCCGCTCGTTCTCCGGGGACGGGAAGCAACTCGTGCCGCTCCTCGAGGCGGCGTTCGCGCATCGCGGCACGGCGATTCTCGACGTTATCAGTCCCTGCGTGACGTTTAACGACCATGAGGGCTCGACCAAAAGCTACGCCTACGTGAAAGAGCACGACGTGCTCGTCAACGCTCCCGATTTTATTCCCGCGGGGAAAGAGATCGTCGTCGACTACGAACCCGGCACGGTTCAAGACGTCGAACTCGACGATGGTTCGCATCTTTTACTGCGCAAACTCGAGCGCGACTACGACGCGACCGATCGTCTCGGCGCGCTCCGCACGATCCACGAAAGCCGCACGCGCGGGGAACTCGTCACCGGTCTGCTCTTCGTCAGCGGCGACGAGCCCGATCTCTGCGAGCGCGAACGCATGCCCGCGCGGCCGCTGCGCAATTTTGCCGAGGGCGACCTCCGCCTGGATCGCGCGACCTTTGCGAAGATCGCAGGCGGGGCGTAGCCTTTAGGGCCGGTTGCGCAGCCCTTCGGTGTTCTCGGCGATGCGGAAGACCGCAACGATGAACTCGAGGTAGATGCGCGCGGCGATCGATCCGAGCACGAAGAAGATCGGCGTGAGAATGACGTGCAGCACGATGCCGCCGAAGCTCGGCCCTTCGGGTGGGCCGAAGAGCGAGTAGGCAGGAACGAACGCCGAGCCGAGATAGGCGAGCGAGCCCATCGCGACGCCGACGAGTGCGATCGCGTAGACGATCTGAATGATTTTCGGAGTGATGAATGCGTGAAACGAGAGATCGTAGAGCGCGGAGAGAAAGCCCTTCGCCGCTGCGGATTGGTCCACGGTGATTCTCCTCATTGGTGTGCGAGTAGTAGGTGAAAATCCGCTTCGCTCGCCGGGTTCGGCAACCTGCAGCCCTAGCAGGGCAGGGCGGCGTTCGCGCTAAGCATCCGGCATGCCGATCGCACAGGCCGCCCTCAACGAACTCCTGCGTACGACGATGCAACTGCGTCGGGTCGTAGGTGTGGGCCGCTACGGCGACGCGAAGGACGTCCCGTTCGTGAAGGTGCGCGGGAGCGGCGAGAGCAGCCTCGGCGGCTTTGCCGATGCGCGCTACGTCGTCTCGGGAACGATGGGCCCCGACGCGCGCGAGGTGCTCGCGGTGCCGTTAATGAGCGGTGGGAGCGGCGGGGATTTTACCGTGTTGATCTATGCCGCCGACGGAAGCGGGCCGCTTCGGTATGCGGGTAAGGTCGATTGGGGTGCCGGGCATATCGGCGTGACGATTTCGTACGCATCGATCGTCGTGACCGAACCGATCTATGCCGCAAACGATCCGAACTGCTGCCCGAGCGCCTATCTCGTCGAGCTCTATCAAATCCGCAAAGGGCGACTCGTTCGCGTCGGTACTGCGAACGTCCCGAAGCCCCGTTAGCCGGTCCGCGATTCTTTCC
Organism: bacterium; assembly: GCA_021845615.1. Classification (GTDB taxonomy): domain Bacteria; phylum Vulcanimicrobiota; class Vulcanimicrobiia; order Vulcanimicrobiales; family Vulcanimicrobiaceae; genus JABEUX01. Next base: position 5,979 of record JAJZVP010000023.1, read on the forward strand.
CCCGGTTCCCACTCAGAACGCGCCGCAGGAAACTTTCGGTCGATGCCCGCGCCATGCGTGGTTTTTATTAAGAACCCGATGGCCTCGAGTGGCTTCGGTCACGGCGATACTTACGGCAATGATTTTGGTTCCTTTGGATAGATCGGCGTTGCCGGATGCGGGAGCGCGTTCCATAATCGGGAAAGGCCGTGTCGTGAAAGCGAAGTTTTTTGCGTTAGTACTTATTCCAACGGTGATGCTTTCCATCGGGTTGGTCGCTTGCGATGGCGCTTCCCAGAACAAACTTTCGCTATCGCAAAAACACGCGACAGTTCATCGTCAACCGCAGAATGAACTATCGGGAAGGCATGCCGTTCGCCCAGGTGCTTCGAAAACGCACATGAATAAACACGCAATAATTCTATTTTTATCGCGAAATGCCGGACCAATGCTGCTGAATGGGATCGGACAAAATACCGCTGATATACAGTATGCAACTCGTTTCTACGTTCGACCGGTTAACACATATGATGCTCGCATTCTCATTTCAGGTATGAATAAACATCAGAAATTTGCGAAGGCAACCATAAATGACGGCATCGATGGAATGCTGTACGAACTATATGATACGCAAGTTATTGGAAAACATGCCGTAGGGTCGACGACGCGACATGCGGAAGAATTTTGGATCACGTTGAAATTCGGACACCTCAGGTTTAGATGCGGGCCGCCCTATTGCAAGAAAGTAATTTGGGGAGAAACGGTATTCGGCCCGCGTATTTAACCATGGGTCATCGCTCAACGGGCGTTCCTGGACGCCGGCAGCGGCGTCGAGTTTCCCCAATTGGCCAAGATGATTGTCGGTTTCCAGTTATCCGATGCCACGATCGCGCGCGCGCTTGCGCGCGGCGAAGATTGCATAGACGGGGAGGCCGCTCGCGATGATTCCCCAGCCGATCAACGTGTCGACCGGTGCCTTGTAGAGTGCGCCCGCGACGATGGCGAACGCGATCGCGGTAAAAAGCGCGGTCGAATAGGGATGCAGCGGCACCTTCATGCGCGGCTCTTCGGCGCCGCTCCGCGCGTCGCGCGCGCGAATGATGAAGAGCGCGATTCCCGCAAGCATCAGGAACAGAAAGTCGGCGCTGGTGATATAATTGAGCAATTGATCGTAACTGCGCGAGAGGGTTAACGCGACGACGATCGCCGCCTGAACCAGAATCGCGACGATCGGCGCCCCCGTCCGTGGATCGAGCTTTGCGAAGGCGCGAAAGAAGAGGCCGTCGGCACCCATTTGGTAGTAGACGCGCGGCGCGGTGAGCAATTGATTGCTGACGAATCCGAGTAACGAAAGCGCGACGACGGCGCCGACGATCCGTTGTGCGATCGCTCCGAACGCAACGCGCGCGACATCGGCGATCGGGGTGGTCGTCGCGGCGAGGCCGGCGATGCCGAGCGCGTGGATCAGCACCGCATTAACGGCGACGTAGATCGCCGTGACGCCCAGCACGCCGAGGGCGAGCCCGCGCGGTAACGAACGCGCCGGGTCGCGCATCTCCGCCGAGACGTAGGTGCCGGGCCCCCAGCCGAGATACGAAAAGAGCACCGGAAGCATGGCGACGCCGAGAAGCCCGAACGAGGGTTGCGGCACGGCGGCGACGTCGGCTGCGGGCGCGTGCGGCGCCGCAAGCGCGATAACGATAAAGAGCGCGAATGCGAGAATCTTGGCGAACATGAACGCGTTCTGCGCGTTCGCGCCGGCGCGAACGCCGAGCGCGTTGATCGCCGTAAAGAGCAGCACCGCGGCGATCGCGAGCGCACCGAGCGTTGCGGGCGTCGAAGCGATACCGAAGACCGGCGCCGCGTACCCGGCAAACGCGATCGCTGCCGATGCCGCACCGCCGCTCATCGCGATGAAGAGCAGCATCCAGCCGAACACGAATGCGAGTGCGGGATGAAAGGCGTCGCGCAGATAGGCGTAGAGCCCGCCGTCGAGCGGGCGGCGCGCGGCGAGTTCGCCGAGAACGAGCGCTCCGAGCAAGGAGATCGCGCCGCCGAGAACCCAGGCGCCGAGGATCGCCGGCGCCGTTCCGAGATCGCGCGCGACGACCGATGGCGTGCGAAAGATTCCCGAACCGATGATACCGCCGATGGTGACGAGCGCTACGTCGAGCGTCCCGAGCCGCCGACGAAGGTTCACGCGCCGGCGGAGGTTTGCAGCAGCGCGAGTTCTTTCGGCGGAGCGAAGGTGATCGCGGGTTCGCGCTCTCCGAAATCGCTCACCGTCGCGTCGCCGACGAGTTCGCGAATGCGCTCGACGATGCGCGCGACGAGCGTTTCGGGCGACGATGCGCCCGCGGTGACGCCGATACGAGCGTGTCCGGAGAACCACTCGGCGCGGAGTTGTTCGGTGCAGTCGACGAGATAGGCCGCGGCGCCGATCTGTTCGGCACACTCGCGCAGACGCTGCGAATTCGAACTGTTCTCGGATCCGACGACGACCACGACGCCGACCTCAGCGGCGAGCGCCTTCACTGCGACCTGACGGTTTTGCGTGGCGTAGCAAATATCGCTGCGCGCGGGTTCGCGCAACGCCGGGAAGCGCTCGCGAAGCGCGGTGAGAATCGCCACCGTATCGTCGAACGAGAGCGTCGTCTGCGTGACGACGGCGACGCGCTCGGGGTTGGGAACCGGCACCGAGAGCGCCTGCGCGACATCTTCGACCAACGCGATGCCGCCGGGAACGTGCCCGAGCGTTCCTTCCACCTCGTCGTGGTTGCGATGGCCGACGAGCAAGACGAAGTAGCCGTCCTTTGCAAAGCGCAGCGCTTCGAGATGGACTTTGGAGACCAAGGGGCAGGTCGCGTCGACGATACGGAGCCCGCGTTCGCGCGCCTCCCGTTGAACCGTCGGCGAAACACCGTGCGCGCTGAAAACCGCGAGCGCGCCGTTCGGGATCTCGTCGAGCCCCTCCACGAAGACGACGCCGCGCGCGCGGAGCCCCTCCACCACCTCGCGGTTGTGAACGATTTCGCGGCGCACGTAGAGCGGAGCGCCGTGCGCGTCGATCAGCTGCTCGACGATATCGATCGCTCGGTCGACGCCGGCACAGAAGCCGCGCGGGTTGGCTAAGAGGATCTCGGTCATAGGCGAATGGTACAGCCTACGCCCCGGGGTTCAGTAAGACCTTGATGGCGCGGCGTTCGTCCATCGCGGCGTAGCCCTCCGCGACGCGCGCGAGCGGAACGCGGCTATCGAAGACGCGCCCCGGGTGGATCTTCCCGGCGACGCAGGCCGCCATCAGCGTCTCGATATAGGCGCGCGCCGGGGCGAGCCCGCCGCGGAGGTTGAGGTTTTTTAGAAAAATCGAGCGCAGATCGGGAGTCTTGACGTTATGCGGGACGCCGACGTAGGTAACGGTACCGCCCGGGGCGGCGGCGGCGATGGCGAGGTTGAAGCTCTCTTCGTTTCCAACCGCCTCGACGATCGAAGGCGCGCCGCCTCCGGTAAGCTCGAGCAAGCGTTCGAGCGTCTGCGGATCGTGGGAATCGAGGCAATCGTCGGCGCCGAAATCGGCGGCGATCTTCAAGCGTTCGGCGTTATGCCCCACGGCGATCACGCGCCCGGCGCGATGAACCCGCGCGGCGGAGAGCACCGCGCAGAGCCCCACCGCACCGTCGCCGATGACGACGACCGTGCCGCCGTTGCCGGCGCCCGCAGTCGTCGCTCCGTGATGCCCCGTCGCCATGACGTCGCAGAGCGTCGCCGCATCGGCGAGCGTGTCGTCGTTCTCCCGCATCCCTTCGTGCATGACCGCGAGCGTTCCATCGGCGAACGGTACACGCACGAACTCGGCTTGACCGCCGTTTGCATCGTCGCCCCAGAAGGTTCCGTGCTCGCATGACGTCTGTAAGCCGCGCCGGCAATAGGCGCAGGTTCCGTCGCTGATCGCAAACGGCGCGATCACCGCATCGCCGGGCTCGAGCGTCTTCACCGCGCTGCCGACTTCTTCGACGATGCCGACGAATTCGTGTCCCGTCCGTTCGCCTGGCTCGCGTTCGACGACGCCGCGATAGAACCAGAGATCGCTGCCGCAGATCGCGGCGCGCGTGACGCGTACGATGGCGTCGGTCGCTTCGCGAAGCGACGGGTCGGGGACGGTTTCGAGACGCACGTCGCGCGTGCCGTGGTAAACGGTTGCTTTCATCATCTATCGGAACCCGCAGCGGCGCCGGGAGGTTGCTCGGCGAGGAAAACCTCGTCGGCAAAGGCCCGGACGATCGCGGTAAAACGCGCGCTCTCGCGTAACGGCGCGACGTGATCCGAACCGAGCACGATTTCGCGACGCGCGTTCGGTGCGCTGCGGAGAAAACGCGCTTCGTCGGAACGAAAGATCAGATCGTATTCGCCGTTGACGATGAGCACCGGGCGATGGTAACGCGCGATGAGTTCGCTCTGTCGCAGTCCGTGCGCCGCCATCGCGCTCGTCGAATCGAGGACGCGCGGATCGAAGGGGATGCGTTCGATCTCCCGCGCCCACTCGTCGCCGACCACCGCATGCAACGAGAACGAGGCGAGCGAGTGATAGATCGGGTGCGGGAGCGCACCCATCGCTTGCGCCATAATGCGAAACGGCAGGCGCTTCCATCCGTCGAAATCGTAGGTCGCACCGGCGAGCAGCAACGCGCGGCTCGCGGCGAGATGTTGCGAAAAATACGAAACCGCAACGAAACCACCGAGCGAATATCCGACGACGAGGGGCGGCATCGCGCAGGCGTCGACCGCGGCGTCGAGCGCCGCGCTCACGCGATCGGTATCGAACGGCTCGCCGACGCGCCCGCCGTGCCCGGGCAGATCGATCGCGACGACGTAATAGCGGTCGGAGAGCGCTCGTGCGTGCCGCTCCCAAATCGCCTTGCCCAACCGCAAGCCGTGAAGGAAGAGAATCGGCGGTCGGCCGCGCTGCCCGTAGGCGGCGATGGTTGAGGCGTCGTTCATGCGCCGACAACCTGCGCGTCCCACCTAGGTTTCGCCTGCATGCGGCGAATGAGGTGTCCATGCAACCGATTCACGCGCTCGCTCTCCTTCTCGCGTTCGCGCCGCAACAGGCGCCGGTCGCGATTCCGACGCAGCCGCCGGTGCTCGCCGCACCGCCGCTCGCACCGTTGCCCAGCGATACGTTGAATAACGGCCCATGCCTCGATTCGCCACGGGCGGTGCCGCTCGTCCTGCAGGCCCCGGTGACGGTCGGGAACCAGATCGTCCGCATCGATAAGGTGGTCTCGACCGACTCGATGATGCCCGGTGAGGTCATCGGTTTTCTCTATACGCTCCAGGACGGCACGACCTGGCTCGGGCAGCGCACGCCCGACTATATGTCCGCCGCCGATTCCCGGGCGATCAACCTCGTGCTCGCCGCCTCGCGGCTTCCCGCCGATACCGAGACCGCCTTCCCGCCGCAGATGCGCTACGGGGTCGCGACGCATTATCGGCAGTTCTTCCCCGTCCAGATTCAGGCGAGCGCCCTGCCGGCGCTCCGCGTTCGGATCGACCCCTGCGTGGCGTGGCCCTCGGGGCGGCAGCTTCCCGATCCGCGTCTCTGACGGCTTAGCACTTGACGCATCCGACTGCTAAAGGTATGGGTTAAGGGTGCGATGGAGTTTGTAATTCGAGGGCGCCGCGGGCGTTTCGAACCGAATGCCGACGCCTTCCTCGACGAAGAGCGGGAGGCGCTCGTCGTCACCCTCGAGGTCGCGGGTGTCGCCCCGGAATCGATACGGCTGGCCGTGGAGGCCGACCGTCTGCTCGTCGCCGGGCGGCGTTTCGATACGCTGCCGCAGCGCCGCGGTTCGTTCGTCCTCAAAGAGATTGCCTTCGGCGAATTCGGCCGCGAGTTCACCCTCCCCGTTCCGGTCGATCTCGAGCGCACCTCGGCGACCTATCTGGACGGTCTGCTCTCCATCGTGCTGCCCATCGCAGCGACTGCGTATATTCCGACCGCACGTAACGACGTGCGGATCATCGTGCAAAGGATCGTCATCTAATTATGGCCGCGAAAGCGAAACCCATCGTTCCCGCCGGGCTGCTCGGCATTCTGCCGCTGCAGGAAGCCGTGCTCTTCCCGAACACCGTCATCCCGCTCGCGGTGGTGAAGAAGCCGGGCATCCGTCTCGTCGAAGAAGCGATTCGCGAGGGTCGCCCGATCGGCTTGACCGTGCTCAAGGATCGCGAGACGGAGAACCCCGGCCCCGACGACGTCGAGCGCGTCGGAACCATCGGCGTCATTCAGAAGATGCTCAAAGTTCCCGACGGCACGCTCCGTTGTATCGTCGCCGGCCAATCGGTCTTCCGCATCGAGCAATTCACGCAGAGCGATCCCTATTTGGTCGCCGCGTATACCGAGCTGCCCGACAAGACCGTCGAGAACGAGGCGCGCGTCGCGATGCATCGCAATCTCGCCGGGCTCTTCCAAAAGCTCCTCTCGTACCTGCCGCAGGCACCGCGAGAGATGGAGATGGAAGTTCAAAATATCACCGACTCCAACGTGCTGACCTACTTCGTCGCATCGACGATGCGCTTGGAGACCGCCGAGCGCCAGGCATTGCTCGAAGAACGCGATACCGCCAAGCGGATGCGCAAGCTCACGATGCTGCTCACCAAAGAGCTCGAAGTCGTCGAGCTCGGGCATAAGATTCAGGGCGACATCCAGCGCGAGATGGACAAAAATCAGCGCGAGTTCTACCTGCGCCAGCAGCTGCGCGCGATTCAGGAAGAGCTCGGAGAGATCGATCCGCAGCTCGCCGAGGTGAACGAACTTAAGAAGAAAATCGACGAAGCGAAGATGCCCGAGGAGGCGCAAAAAGCCGCCGAACGCGAGCTCGACCGCCTCTCGAAAGTGCCGCAAGCGAGCCCCGAGTATAGCGTCATCCGCACCTATCTCGACTGGCTCGTCCAGTTGCCGTGGAACGTGGCGACCACCGATGCCATCGATATTCGCAAGGCGCGAGAGATCCTCGATGAGGACCATTACGATCTCGAAAAAATCAAGGATCGCATCGTCGAATATCTCGCGGTCGGAAAACTCAAGAACCGTTTGAGCGGCCCGATTCTGTGCTTCGTCGGCCCTCCCGGCGTCGGTAAGACCTCGCTCGGCCAATCGATCGCTCGCGCGATGGGGCGGAAGTTCGTGCGCCTCTCGGTAGGCGGCGTTCGCGACGAAGCCGAGATTCGCGGGCATCGCCGCACCTATATCGGTGCGATGCCGGGCACGATCGTGCGCGCGATTCGCGATGCCGGTACGCGCAATCCGGTGATGATGATCGACGAAATCGATAAAGTCGGTTCCGATTTTCGCGGCGATCCGCAATCGGCGCTCCTGGAAGTGCTCGATCCCGAGCAGAACAAGAGCTATCGGGATCACTATCTCGATCTTCCGTTCGATCTGAGCCAAGTGCTCTTCGTCTGCACCGCGAATTCGCTGGACACCATCTCTCCGCCGCTGCGCGACCGCATGGAGATCATCCAGCTCTCGGGTTACACGGAGTTCGAAAAGCTGCAGATCGCCAAGCGCTATTTGCTGAAGAAACAGCGCCTCGCAAACGGCGTCAAGGACGGGCAATCGCAGATCAGCGATACGGCGTTGCGCGCGATCATCAACGACTACACGCGCGAGGCGGGCGTCCGTAATCTCGATCGCGAGATTGGGACGGTCTTCCGTAAGATCGCGCGCAAGGTTGCGGAGAACGCGAAATACAAAGCGCGCGTCAAGCCGGAGAACCTCGTCGAGTATCTGAAGAAGCCGCGCTTCTTCAACGAAGTGAAAAAGCGCGTCGCCTCGGTCGGCGTCGCGACGGGCATGGCCTGGACGCCGGTCGGCGGCGATATTCTCTTCATCGAGACGCAAGTGATGCCCGGAAGCGGGAAGGTCGTCCTGACGGGGCAACTCGGCGACGTCATGAAGGAGAGCGCGCAAGCCGCGGTCTCGTTCCTGCGGTCGCGTTCGAACGAGCTCGGGCTCGCCGAAGATTTCTTCGCCAAGCACGACATCCACATTCACGTGCCCGCCGGCGCAACGCCGAAGGACGGCCCCTCGGCGGGTATCGCCTTGGTGACCTCGATCGCGTCGATGCTCACCGGGAACAAAGTCGACCCGAACCTCGCGATGACCGGCGAGATCACGTTGACCGGTCAGGTGCTGCCGATCGGCGGCTTGAAAGAGAAGGTGCTCGGCGCGCGGCGCGCGGGAATCTCGAAGGTGCTCTTGCCCAAGCGCAACGAGGTCGATCTCGACGATATCCCCGACGAAGTGCGGACGCAGATGACGTTCGTATCGGTCGAGGAGCTCTCCGAGGTGCTCGCTCACGCGCTCGGCAAACGCATCATCGCTCCGGTGCCGCTCGGCAACGAGAACCCGAAGCGGAACGGCATCGTCGTACCGATGCCCAAGCGCGGCGCTGGAAAACGCTCGGGAGCGACGCGCGGACGCGCGAAGATCTCGCCGCGTCCGGCATCGCGCGCCTAACGCGCGCTATCGAGGAGATGCGCGATTTCGTAGGCGGGCGTCGCCTGCAATTCGCGCATGAGGGCTCGGGAGTACGAGCGATAGTCGCGTAGCGCGCCGAGGCGATCCCGAGCGACCAGGTGCGAGCGAATGAGGACGCTCCACGCCCGTTCGTCGCATTCGTCGAATGCGAGGGCGCGGCGTGCGAGTCGCACCGAACGGTCGATCTCCCCGGCGCCGAGCGCTCGCTCCGCGAGCGTCGTTCTGACGGCTTGCGCGAACTCTTCGAGCCGTCGATAGGTCGGCGCGAGCCACTCCGGGATTTCGTAGAGCGCGGCGGCATTCGTCGCGCTCTCGAGTTGCGCCACGAGCTCTTCGGATGCGTGATGCTCCGGGAGATCCCAGAGTTCGGCAAAGTTCCAGAGGTCGACGCGAACGCGAGCGTCGTCGAGGCGGTACGACCCCCCGTCGCGCGCGAGCAGATCCCCGCCGAAGCGTCGGCGGAGGCGGTGGAGCGCGACGTAGAGCCGATTGCGCCCGATCGGTGCTGCGATCTGCGGCCAGAGCAACTCCGTCACGCGTTCGGTGCCGATGCCGCGCCGGTGAAGCGCGAGTGCGAGCAGGAGTTCGCGCTCGCCGCGGGCGAGAGCGAAGCGCTCCTCACCCAGGAGCGCGGAGCCGGAGAGCACCTCGAGGTGGATGCGCTGGTTCTTCATCGTCGTACCGTACGCGGTGCGACTTACAGAACGGTCACGATGGGGCACCCGCCCTCAACGAACGGCAGCATTCTTCGAATTGCGGAGAAGGCGAAAGCCCGAGTTCCCGTTCGATCGCGCGGCGACAGTCGGCATAGACGCGCCGCGCGGCAGCGGGATCGTTCGCGGCGAGGTGCGCGCGGATTGCGAGGAGATATCCGCTCTCGTCGAAGGGGGCGAGCCGCCGAAGATCGTCGGCGATCGCGAGCGCTCTCGGGATCTCCCCGCGCGCCAGCATCGCCTCTCCGAGATCGACGAACGCGTCGCGCCGGAGCCCCTCTAGCCAGAGGTCGAACTCGGCGAACCATTCGCAGCGTCGGAGCGTAACCGGAATCGTCGCGGCGAGGCACGCTCGCAAGCGTTCGAGTTCGCCGATATCCCGCGCGCGCACCGCGGAGCGCAGTTCCTCGATATCGGTGCGCAGCTTCTCCCCGAGCGCGTACCGACGGCGCTCGGCGAGGATCGTATCGGGCGGCAGTTTTTTGCGGAGCCGGGAGATCGTCGTCTGCAGCGCACTCGCCGCCGCCCGCGCATCGCGATCGGGCCAGATCGCCTCGGCGAGTTGCGAACTCGCGATCGGCGCGCGATGGAGCGCGAGATAGCAAAGGAGCTCGAGTTCGCGCCCGGTCACCGCGACCGGCGAAGCGCCGAGGAGCAGTACCCCCCGATAGACGCTGAGATAGAGGTTCTCCGTTGCGGCGCTCGTCGCTTTCGACGGGCGGAGCGCGAGCTGGATCTCGGCGATCGCGCCGGAGCGGTCGCGCTCGACGTGCAACGTGGCGGTATACGTTCGCAACTCGTCGCGCCGATTATGGAGGGCGATCTCCATCGTCGCGCCGGCGTTCGCGCTCGTCCGGATCGCGGAGCGCGCCACCTTCGTCACGAGCGCGGCGTCGCGCGCTCCGAGTACCGCGGCAATGCGTTTGCCGACGATCTCGTCGTTCGATACGCCGAGCGCCGATTCGATATTGGCGGTTGCAAAAAGAATGCTGCCGTCGCGCCCCAAGCGCAGAACGATCGCATCGATCGTCGAGAGCACGCGCCCCAACGTGCGTTCGAGGCGTAGGCGGTCTCCAATGGCAAACGCGAGGAGGACGCACTCGCTGCCGGTTCCGATCTCCGCGCCGTACACGCCGATTCCGGCGTGCGCGCCCGCGACGTACTGCCAAACGGCGACGCAGACGAAAACCAGCAAGATTGGATAACTGAGTAAAAAATAGCGAGCCGGACGATAGCCGGCGCGAGCGCGGCCGATCGTCGCGACGATCACGAGCACCGATACCCAGAGCATCGCCGCGATGGGAAGAACGCTATGGGGATTGAGATCGATGCCCGTCGTTCGGCGAAGGAAAACGACGAGCGGTAGATAGGCCAGCAACGCCGCGATACCGACGAGGAGCAGCCGATCGATGCGAGGCGCGTATCTCGACGTTTGAAGAAACGAACGCGCGAACTGCGCGTAGAGCGCGACGTTGGGCCCCCAAAGGACGTATTCGATCGCGCCACCATGCCACGGGCCGAACGGCCATCCGAGCGGCCACAAAAAATCGTTTCGAAAGAGCTGGTAGAGCACGAGCGAGGCGAGATAGGCGAGATACCAACCGATGAACGGTTCGCCCGACACTGCGAACAGAACGAGCATCGTCAACGCCGTCCCGCCGAGTAGCCCGAAATAGAGATAGAGCGGAACGGCTCTCGGTTCGTTGTGAATCACGTAGGCGAGGGGAGCCGCGCGAATGCAACCGAGAATTGCGTCGTGCGAAAAGACGCGAACGAACAACGGCCGCCGCCTCCACGAACGTGGAATCGTGAGAGCCGGTGGCCCACCGTAGAGGACGTGCCCCTCGTCGGGGATCTCGTCCTCGAAGGAACTTCGTTCTCTCACTCCGCGTACGAGCCGATACGCGACCGCCGCGCGGCTACCAATGGGTGCGAAGATCTCCCAAGGCCCGCTCCCGCGCGCGGCGGGAAGGACGAGTTCGTCGACCACGCTTCCCCGATCCGGGGCGCCGCGAATGCGAACGACCGGGGCGCAGGGCGCGAGCGGCGGAGCGACGGACGCCATAGCGAGGGTAAGGAGCAGTGCTGCAGCCGACATGGGCTCGCTTGCACTTCGTTTTGCCGGGGCGTGCTTCCGCCGTCGAGCTAAGGGGAATGTAAGATCCTCCCCCTACGCTGCCTGCACCATCACCGACGGGAGATCGACGAACGATGAAACGCAGCAGCCCCCTTCCGACCCTCGCGCTCTCGCTCTATGGAGCGATCGCCGTTCTTGCAGGCTGTGGCGGCGGTTCCTCGGGGGCGCCGGCTATGCCGCCGAGCCCGGCGCCGAGCGTGCCGAGCGCGCCGTTGCTGCCGCAGAGCGGTGGAAGCCTCGCGCTCCCCAGCGCGGGCGGCTACTCCGGGTCGATCCAGCTTTCGGCGAATAACGCGCCGAGCGGCACGACGATAACGATGGGCGCATCGACCAGCGCGCCGGTTGGTGCGCCGACGCCGCAGGCGCTCCCGCGACCGCACCTCGCTCGCGGGCCCCAGAGCCTCCTCGCACGAGCGCCTCAGGCCGTCGCGCTTCCGACGCTCCTCTTCGTGGTGAGCATTCAGGTTTCGCAGAACGTCACGTTCCAAAGCACGCCGAGCTTTTCGGTCCAGCTCCCCGCTGGATTCTCGACCGCGAACGAAGCGTTCTACATCGCGATCTTCGGAGGAGCGAGCGCCGGGGCGCCGTTGCTGGCGACGATCGGCCCGGCATCGATTTCGGGATTGACGTTGAGTTTCAGCGGAAGCGCGTCGCCGGTCACGCTCGATGCGGGAACGACCTATCTCGCCGAGCTCTACGAGATTGCGACCGGCCCCACGGCGACACCCTCGCCGGTGCCGTCGAGTTCGCCGACGGTCGCACCGAGCGCATCGCCGACGGTCGCACCGACCGCGACGCCGACGGTCGCACCGACCGCGACGCCGACGATCGCACCGACCGCGACGCCGAGCGCAGCACCCACTGCGGGAACGCTCTACGAATTGAACGACAGCGCTAGCATTACGTTCGGTGCGTTCGCTCCCGGCGCAAATGGAAACGTCACTCCGCTCGCAAGTTATACCGCGGCGATCCAATCGCCGACGGGCATCGCGGTCGATGCAGCGGGGCGTGCGTACGTCGTTGCCTACACGCAGACGGGAACCGCGATCTACTCGTATGCCTACGGAGCGAGCGGGAATGCGAGCCCGTCAACGACGTTGACGACCGACGCGAGCGGCTGGGGGCTCGCGATCGATCCGACGACCGACGAACTCGTGGCGACCGATTCGAACCACAACGTCGTGGAGTATTTCGCTCCCGGTGCGACTGGCGCGGCGACTCCCGTTCGAACGATTTCGGGGGCGAACACCGGCTTGAACCTCCCCTACCAAGTCGCTTTCGACGGCAGCGATAATATTTACGTCGTCAACGGGAACGGCTACGGCTCGGTCGTTGAATTTGCGGCGGGCGCGAGCGGAAACGCAACGCCGATCGCAACGATCGGCGGAAGCGCGACCGGGCTCGACGGTCCGGAGGCGATCGCGGTCGATTCGACGGGGCGTGTCTACGTCGGCAATTCGGTAAACGATACGATTACCGTCTATCCGCCGGGTTCGAACGGAAACGTCGTTCCTTCAGCGGTCATTCAGGGAGGCACGTACGATTTTCTCATCGATCAAGCGATCATCGCCGTCGATGCCTCGAACGATCTCTACGTCTGCGGCCGTTCGAACGAGATCGAGGTCTTCGGCGCGGTTACCGGTAGCCCGCAGGCGCCGATCCGGACGATCTCCGGTGCCTCGACGGGTATCTCGTCGCCGCAGGGAGTCGCGATCGTTCCATGATGCATCGAATCACCGCCGCTCTTCTCGCATCGACGCTCGTGCTCTCGTCGCCGGTTCTCGTTCGCATCGCGGCCCGTGCCTCCGGCGTTCCGAGCTGTCGCGCCGTTATCGCCGCACCGAGCAGTGCCGAGGGGGGGACGCCGGTAGCGATTCGCGATAAAAGCCTCGCTCCGAAGGGCACGCGGGTAACCTCGCGCGCCTGGTTTTTCGGGGACGGTTCTGCCGCGTCGGGGCGGAGTGCGAGCGCGCTCGTGCATCACACGTATGCGACGCCGGTCGCGAAAATGACCGAACGCTACACGATTCGCCTCATTCTGAGTTACGCTGACGGCGCGCGGTGTTCCGCGAGCGCGAACATCGAGATCTACAACGGCAAACACGTGAAGGGGTATACGAAGCTCGATCTCCGCGGGAGTACCATAACCGTTCGCTACGTCGCACCGGTTCCGAACTGCGGGAGTTTCGACGCGACGATGCACTGGCAACCGCAATTCGGCATCGAGCGTATGGGCGACGACGGTGTGCCGAGCTTCCTCCTCTTCGGGAGCGCGCGCATACGCTCGAAAGGGGCGAACGACAGCACGCCGTTGCCCGTCGCCGTCTATCTCGACGCTCCGATCGCGGTCGTCGGATCGGCGGGCGAGTACGGCCTGCGCAAAGAGTTGGAGTCTTCACGTACCCGGTCGTGTTCGAAGAAAATCGAACTCACCGGATTCGCCAGAACCGCGGTCTTCATGCTCCCGCCTACCGTCGTGACGTTCAAGAACGGGGCGACGAAGCTAAAATGTACGCCGGCGAAAGCGGGGAAGCCGGCTTCGTGCAAGATCGATCCGAGTAAGACGCTCACCGTCGTCGGCTCGGAGACGATCGATAACGCCATGTTGTATAACGTCGATCTCAAAATTCACTTTCCAAAAAAGACCTGTACCTATATCGGTCCGGCGAAGCCTTCACCGACCGCACTCCAACAACCGACGTGGTATAAGTGCTAGCGGCGTACGCGCGCTCTTATTCGCGAACGTACGAAAGAACGGCGACCGCGATCATCGCGAAGGTGAGGATCGCAAAATAGCCGCTCGCGGGAACGAAGGTGCCCGCCGCGCTCCCTCCGTCGTGTGCGAAATAATAGGCGCCCGCCGTTGCGACGCCGAGCAGTTGTCCGGTCGTGCGCGCGGTGGCGAGCGTTCCTGCGGCGATGCCGCGTCGCTCGTGCGGGGCCGAGGACATGATCGCATTATTGTTTGGTTGCGAGAAGATCGTCGTGCCGATTCCGGTCGCGATCAGTGCGAGAACGATTTCGAGCGTCGTTGGAAGGGCCGGAAGGTGGGCGAGCAGCAAGGTGCCGATCGCGACGAGGATCGCGCCGGCGGTCGAGATGTAGCGTGCCGGGAAGCGATCGGAGAGCGCGCCGGCGGTCGGTGCGAGCGCGACGTTGAGCGCCGTTAAGGGAACGAGCAGCAACCCCGCTTGCAGCGGCGTCGCGTGCAGCGCGAGTTGGGCGGTCAACGGCACGAGAAAAACGATTCCGGATTGTGCGATGAAATAACAAAACGCAGCGATGGTGGAGAACGCGAAAATGCGCGAACGGAAGAGGGTGAGATCGAAGGTCGGCGCCTTCACGCGGCGCTCCACCAAAACGAAGATCGTGAGCGCGAGAGCCGAGAGCGCGATCCACCCGAGCGTCTTCTCGGAGCCCCATCCCCAGCGGTGCGCGCGCGAGAGCGCGAGCGATAGCGCGAAGAGGCCGACGATCGAGAGCAGCGCGCCGATGGGATCGAAGCCCTCTCTCCGGGGCGCGATCGGTTTCAAAACGATGCTGGCGGCGACGAGCGCGAGAATCGAGATCGGTACGTTGATCGCGAAGATCCAGCGCCAGTCGCCGAGCGCGATGATCGCGCCGCCGAGTATGGGGCCGGCGGTGAGCCCGACGGCGACCGCGGCGCCGTTGAGACCGATCGCGCGGCCGCGCCGCTCCGGCGCGACCGATTCGACGATGAGCGCTTGCGTGCAGGCGACGAGCATCGCCGCACCGATCGCTTGGAAGACGCGCATGAAAATCAACGCTTCCAGCGAGGGCGAGAGCGCGCAGAGCAGCGAGCCGAGCCCGAAGATTCCGAAGCCCGTTTGGTAGACGCGCTTGTGTCCGAAGATGTCGCCGATTCGCCCGAAGAGCACCAGCGTCGATGCCGTTACCAGCATGTAGGCGAGCAGCACCCATTCGGCTTCGTCGACGCCGCGATGGTAGAAACGAGCGATCGTCGGCATCGCGACGTTGGCGATCGAACCGTCGAGCGGCCCCATCACGGTGCCGAGCATCACCGTCGCGACGGCGTAGCGGGAGTAACGGTCGCTCGCGCGCACGGTCGTAGCGAGCGTACGGAACGAACTCATAGGGCGCCTAGAGCCGGTGACGGTTGAAGAGCGATTTTGTGAACGGTCGTGCGAACCACGGCTCGTGCGCCTGCAACGCCGCGTCGATCTTCGCATCGGGTTGCACGAGCATCATCGCCAAGCTCGAGCGGCCGAGATCGCGCCGCAGATCGGGCGAGAGCGGAAAGAAGAGTGCGACGTAAAGCAACAACCAGAGAAAAACGATACCTTTCGCTAAGGCGATGAGCGCGCCGATACTGCTGTTGAGCAGTCCCAGCCCGGGAAGTTTTGCGACCCGGTCGAGCGCCCACGCGAGCGCCATTACGATCGCATATGCGGCGACGCCGGTGAGGAACATGCCGATCACGTGCGCCGAACCCGGGCCGACGTGGGTGAGGTTTTCGATCGCCGAATCGGCGGAACCGTTGTAGTACCACGGTGCGAGTAATCCGGCGAAGAGCGCGATCGCTCCGGCGAGCTCGCCGATGAGGCCGCGTCGCCACCCGCGGAACGCCGCGATGATGAGAATCGCGCCGATAACGATATCCGGCCAGGCGAAACTCACCGGCGAACGGTCGCTCCAAGTTCGTCGTGCAGGCGCGCGATCGCGGCGTCGATACGCTCGTCGACGGCGGTGTCGGTGAGCGTTTCGGTCGGGCTCTGCATGGTGATCCGCAGCGCGAGACTCTTTTTGCCGGCGTCGACCTGCGCTCCGCGATATTCGTCGAAAACGCGAACGCCGACGCAGGTCGCGCCGACCGCTTCGCGAGCGATGCGTTCGACGGTGGCGGCTTCGATCGCCGGGGAGAGGACGAGCGCGAGGTCGCGATAGGTCGCGGGGAATTTCGAGGGGGGCGCGTACGTGGGTGCGACATACTCGGGAATCGCGTCGAACGCGAGTGCCGCGAGGTAGACGGGACGCTCGAGCGCGAAACTCTGCGCGAGATAGGGATGCAGGCGACCGACGACGCCGAGCTCGTGCCCGCCGATCGAGAGCACCGCGCAGATGCCGGGATGTAAGAAACGATGCTCGCCGCTCGCGACCGCCACCGAGGCCCCGGTCAGGCGCGAAAGGAGCGCGAGCGCGTCGCTTTTCACGCGCGAGAAGCCGTCCTCCCGCCACTCGGGCTGCTCCACGGGATCGATCGCGCGCGCGAATGCGATCGTCGGCGTCTCGAGCACGCTGCTTTCGCCACGAGCGAACGCGTGGCCGATTTCGAAGATCGCGGCGCGTTCGTTCCTTCGCGCGAGATAGGCGAGCAGCCCCGCTTCGAGCGAAGCGCGCAGGTAGCGTTGCTCTTCGGAGAGCGGGTTCGCTACGTCGACGCTCCGCGCGCGCTCGTCGAGCCCGCCCCGTGCGAGCGTTTCGATCAGCGTTTCGCCGACGAGCGAGTAGGTGAGGACCTCGCGATAGCCGAGCGCTTCGAGTAAGGACGCGGCCTCGCGCTCGCGCCGATAACGCGCGCTCGAAACCTCGGTCGCCGGAACGCAGGGCAACGATTCGGGAATGCGGTCGTAGCCTTCAAGCCGCGCGTACTCCTCGATGAGATCGACGCTCTGCGTCAGGTCGCGACGCCACCACGGCGGGCGCACGGAGAGCAGCTCGCCGTCGATTGCGACCTCGCAGCCGAGCGCGCGCAGATGAAAGGCGATGGAGTCGGGTGACGCCTCGATGCCGAGCAGACGATGGAGTTCGCGCGACGAGAGCGCGATTTGCGGAGTCGGCG
The DNA here is from genome assembly GCA_021845615.1 of bacterium. Taxonomy (GTDB): domain Bacteria; phylum Vulcanimicrobiota; class Vulcanimicrobiia; order Vulcanimicrobiales; family Vulcanimicrobiaceae; genus JABEUX01. The sequence goes on from JAJZVP010000023.1 coordinate 23,171, forward strand.
CGATCTCGCCACCCGCGACGACCGGCGCGAAGAGCTGCGCGCCGAGCGCGGCGAGCAGTTGCGCCGCGCGCGCGACCCCGGCGTCGGCGAGCGCCGGCGGAAGCGTCCGCTCGTGGCGCGACGATGCTTCGGTGCGCAGCGCGAAGCGCGCGCTCGTGCGCCGGATGCGCGCGCCGACGAAGGTGGCGCCTTCGATCAGGAGTGCGGTCGTGCTCGCGCGCACCTCGCTCGCGTTGCCGCCCTTAATGCCCGCGAGTCCCTGCGCACCGTTTTCGTCGGCGATGACGAGCGCGCGTTCGTCGAGTTCGAGGTCGCGTTCGTCGATCGTGGTCAGTCGTTCGCCGGGCGCGGCGTCGCGCACGATGAGGTGCGCGTTCGGAATCGCATCCGCGTCGTAGAAGTGCAGCGGCTGCCCGATTTCGAGCATGACGTAATTGGAGATATCGACGAGTGCGTCGATCGGGCGTTGCCCGGCCTGTGCGAGCCGGATGCGAATAGCGCTCGGCGCCGGTGCGACGCGAACGCCCTCGACGCGTTGGGCGACGAAGCGCGTGCAATCGTTCGAACGAAGCTCGATCCGCGGTGCGCGTTCGGCGGGTGCTGGGAGGCTCCCGGGATTCTCGAATGAGGGCGCGCGCAGCGCGGTGCCATAGGCGGCGGCGAGTTCGCGCGCGATGCCGAGGACCGACATCGCATCGGCGCGGTTCGAGGTGATTTCGACTTCGAGAATCGGTTCGCAGAGCCCGAAGGCGGCGACGACATCGCTGCCGAGCGGTAGGCTCTCGTCGAGCTGCATGATGCCGTCTTCGAACCACTCCGCGGGCAGCGCGAGCTCTTCGGCGGAGCAGAGCATGCCCTCGGATTCCACACCGCGCATCTTGCGCGGAGCGATGGTGATGTGCGGGAGGATCGCGCCGATCTGCGCGACCGGAATCCACTGCCCCGCGGCGACGTTGGTGGCAGCGGTCGCGATGGTCAGCGGCTTCGCCGCAGCGATATCGATCGTGCAGACCTGCAAGCGATCGGCATTGGGATGCTTCTCGATCGCGGCGATTCGGCCGACGACGACGCCGGTGATGGTGGGTTTACGTTCGATGCTTTCGACGGGGAAGCCGAGCATCGAGAGTTTATCGGCGATCGCATCGACATCGTCGGGGAGATCGACGTAGGTGCGGAGCCAGGCGAGCGGAAGGCGCATGTCGTTTCGAAATCCCTATTGTAACTGACGCAAGAACTCGGTGTCGGATTCGATGAGCCGGCGGATATCGTCGATCTCGTAGCGCGCGAGTGCGATGCGTTCGACGCCGACGCCGAAGGCCCAGCCGCTCACAAGCGCGGGGTCGTACCCGACTTCACGCAAAACGTTCGGATGCACCATGCCGGCGCCGCCGATCTCGATCCATCCCGAACCCCCGCACATGGAGCAGCTCTCGCCGTTTCCTTTGCACTTCGGACAGGTGGTGTCGACTTCGGCGCTCGGTTCGGTGAACGGAAAGAACGAAGGACGGAAACGCACGCGTTGGTCGGGGCCGAAGAGCGAGCGAGAGAGATGCGCGAGCGCGCCCTTGAGATGCCCGAAGTGAATGCCTTCGGCAACGAGGAGCCCTTCGACTTGATGGAACTGAAAGA
>JAJZVP010000143.1 GCA_021845615.1 bacterium
TGCAAAGTAGCGAACGAGGCGAGGCACGTCGCTTCGCCCTGGCGCTGGTCGCGGCGCTCGCCGTCCATGCGATCTTCGCGAGCATCCTGCCCGGCCTCCCGTCGCTGCGCGCGCCCCGAACGTCGCCGCCAACACGCGTGCACATCTTGCACGTCGCGCGCGTCGCACCAACGCCCACGCCGAAACCGAGCCCCGCACCGATCGCTCCCGTCCCATCGCATGCACTCCACCCGGTCGACCGGCACGTCAGCGGCGCCGAGGCGGCACCGAAGCGCGTGCATGCGGCAGGTGGAGCGAGCGTGACGCCGCCGCCGATCGCGACGCCGGTCGCACCCGCGCCACTCGCGTCGAGCGCCGGGCAGAGCGCGGGCGCCGGCAATCGCACCGGTGTCGGCAGCCTCGGCACCGGCGGCACCGGGAGCGGCGCGGCGGCCGCGGGGAGCGGAAGCGGCGCGAGCGCGGCGGTGACGCCCTGCGGCTTCGTCAATATCATCGCGCTCCAACGCGAACGCGTCGGTGAATACGTCCGCGTGCGCGTCGAGATCTCCGTGCGCTTGAGCGACGGAAGCGCGCAGATCGCGCTCCTCGACTATCCGTTCCTCTATCCCAACGACATCGGCGACCCGTTCTCGCCGGAGCACCGAAACGATCCCACCTATCCGGTCACTTTTCAAACGCCGCCGCCGGAGCTGCGCGCGAACGAACCGCCGCTAGTGCAGTACGTTATCGCGCACTCCACGCCCGCAGGCTTCACCGTTCTCAAGCCCTGTCCAAAATAGCCGCACGCCCACGGGACGCCCTTGTCATCCGTGCCCTTCGTCGCAAAGGGGCTCCGAATCACTCTACTCGTTTCGGAGGAGCTATGGACGGACTCACCCTTCAACCGCGCGCCGTGCAATTCGGCATCTATCGCGACGGCGACAACAATCTCGACGGCAACCAATGCAACGTCTTAGCGCAAGCCGTCGCGGTTAGCAAACACGACGGCGCCGTCGGCTTTACGGTTCAAGACACGACCGCGCGCAACGGCGCGGCATTGCATACCAACAGCTATCAGATCGCCGACGGCCGCGTGCGGGGTGTGCAGGTCGGCAAAGCCCACGACATGGCCAATCCGAAAAACCTCGCCGCCTTCGTCGCGCAAACGCTCGATGATGCACGAAAAAGTGGCGCGAAGCAGAGCTGGATTGAATTGGTCGATCACGGCGGCGGCGACGGCGGCGGCCTCGAAGCCGATAGCAAACACGCCTTAATGTCGATGCCCGGAATCGCGTCGGCGATCGCCGAAGGCGAACGCCTCTATGCCGCCGCGCATCCCGAGGATGCGGGGCGCGGTATCGATGGCGTCGTCGCCAATCAATGTTTGATGTCAACGATGGGTTTTGCCGACGCGCTCTCCAAAGTCGGCGTGAAATATCTCGCCGCCTCCCCCGAAACGATGATCTCGCCGGGAACGCCGAGTGCGGTTGCGGCGAGCATCGCCGATAACGTCGGCGATCCGTCGGCGATGGCGCGCGGCGTCGTCCGCGACGTTATGAAAGCCGACTATCGCATCGACGGCATGCCGTACGCGCCGGCCGCGGCGTACGACGTTCTCGATCTCGCTCCCGCGAAACTTGCAGCCGCGGATGGCGCGATTAAAACGCTCGACGACGCGCTCGTGCAAGGCGCTCGGAACGGAGAGCGTACGGCGATTCGTAGCGACGTCGCGCGTGAAGACGGCATGGTCCGCTTTCCGGGTTCCGACGGCCTTCCGTGGCACGCCGATCGTCCCGCGATCGCTACCTACGGCCGCATCGCCGCCGACGCGCGTCTTTCGGCCGAGATTCGCAGCGATGCGAGCGCGGCGGAGAACGCCGTCGGAAACCTCGTTCTCGCCCACGCCGAATCGCATGCGTACGCACCGTTCGGAGGGAGCGATTATCGCGATGCCGTTGGCCCGACCGTACATCTGCCGACTTCGCCATCGCAGATCGATCCGTGGGCACCGAAAGTTAGCGAGACCGAGAACGCGTTCTACCACGGAACCGACGAAGACCAACTCGCGGGAGTTCTCGCGTAGCGCCTTTCACCCGAACAATGCGAATCGCCGGTGGGTTCGACCCACCGGCGATTCGCTCTCGCTCCTCGCGCAAGGAGGGATCTGGGGCTACGCTACGGCGTAGCAGTCGCCGTTGGCGACGCACTCGGCGACGCGCTCGGCGATGCGCTCGGCGACGCGCTCGGTGACGCGCTCGGTGACGCGCTCGGTGACGCGCTCGGTGACGCGCTCGGTGACGCGCTCGGTGACGCGCTCGGTGACGCGCTCGGTGAAGTCGAGGGTACCGGCGATGGTGCACAGGTCGTGCTCGGCGCCGGCGACCCGGCTTGCGCCGTTACGGCGGTCAAGGGCGCTTCGATCGAGAGAATCTTCTGGCCATTCGAGAAGAGTTCGAGATCGAGCCGCGCTGAAGCGGCGAGAATCGGAACGCTCACGGGAGCGTCGAAGGGCGAGAAGCTCTGCTCGAATTGAGCCGCATTCTCAGAGTCGTTCTGTTTCTCTTCGATGTTGAGCGAGAGGTTCGGCGGCGCGCCGGTGTTCGGAGCGATCGTCAGCGTTGTCGAACAGGCCGAGATCGTAATCGGAAGGTTCGCAGGCAAGAGGCCGTTATCGTTACTATTGACGTCGCTCGCTTGGCCGTCGCTCGGATTCTCCGTCTCGGTCTCTTGTGAGGGATCGCCGGGATCGACTTTACCGTCGCCCTGGCTATCGGCCGCACTCGTGACGGTCACGGTCGGCGGCGGCCCCGCGTTGTAGGTCACGTCCGCTGCGGTACCACTCACTGCCGAAGCGACGGTCACCGTGACAACGATCGCGCTCGAGCCAGTCCCGACGGTGACGGTAAGCACGGCACCCGCGGGAACGCTCTGCGAGAAGGTGAGGTCGGCGAAGCCGTTTCCATCGAGCGTCCCGGTTGCAACAGTCGCGCCGTTATAGGTCACCGTAACCGGGGTGCCGGCCGGCGAGTTCGAGGAGCCCGAGGACATCGGCTTTCGCGTCACCGCGAAGGGAAGGGAGGATCCTGATGCAGCCCCGACCGTGAGGCCGAGGTGCGCGGCGCTACTCAGCGGCGCGCTGGGGATATTCGAGCTGGAGCCACCGGCGCCGGCGCCTCCCCCGCCGCAAGCCGTGAGTAGAAACGCAAAAGCCGTTATGGCGGCGAAGCCCAACCGTGGGGCGAACGAACGATTCGACATATGACCCTCCTGTGTGCCGCCGATTCTACCCGAGGGTCGCGATCCTTAAACACTTCTGAGAAAACTTTACATTTCTCGAACAATCATTGAGCCATGTCACGCCGAGTAGGGCGCTTTGCGCCCGTATCGAGGCGGCACTGCGGATCGTTGTCACGCCGAGTAGGGCGCTTTGCGCCCGTATCGAGGCGGCGCTGCGATCCCTCGATACGCCGCCGAGCCTGTCCTGAGCGAGCGGAGCGAGTCGAAGGGCGGCTACTCGGGATGACAGAGCGGCGGCGCATCACTCATGTGTCACGCCGAGTAGGGCGCTTTGCGCCCGTATCGAGGCGGCGCTGCGATCCCTCGATACGCCGCCGAGCCTGTCCTGAGCGAGCGGAGCGAGTCGAAGGGCGGCTACTCGGGATGACAGGGCGGCGGGGCTTGACTCTGCCGCTAACGGCGCTCGAGTTGTGCGCTCAGCCAGGGATCGACGAAATAGCGCCAGAGGATCTTGATGAGCGCGGCGGCCGGAATGCCGAGCAAGAGACCGGGGATTCCGAAGAGCTCGCCGCCGGCAAAGACCGCGAACATCACGGCGATCGGAGAGACGCCAACCGAATCGCCCATGATCTTCGGAACCAACACGTTGTCGCTGATCCGCTCGACGACGAAAATGATGACCTGCACCCAGAGCACCATCCACCATCCCTGCGGCGCGCAGAGAACGATCGCAATTGCCTGCCCGATGACCGAGCCGAGCATCGGGATCGCATACGAAATCGCGACGATCACTCCAAGCAACAGCGCGAACTTAAAGCCGATCACCGCCGAAAGCACCCAAACCGCGAGGCCGGTGATCGCGCTGACGATGACTTGTCCCGAAATATAGCTCCCGAACGTGCCCGCGATCTCCGTCAACACCTTATGGGCGATCGGGCGACGGCTCGCGGGAAAGAGCGATGCGACGCCGTCGGCGATACTCGCATCGTTGAGCAAGAAGAAAATCGAGAGCACCAACGATGCGAATGCCACGAAGAGTCCGGTCGCGGTACCGACGAGAATCTGGCCGACGGATCCAAGCGTCGTGCCTGCAAATCGCTGTAGCGCACCACTTCCGACGTGCGAGAGATCGATGCCGTTGGTCGGTATCGACATCTGCGGAAAATGCGCTTGCAGCGAGGTTTCGAAGGCGATCGTCCACGCTTCGACCGCTGCGGCGATGGAGGGCAGATTTTGCGCGATCCCCTGGATCTGCACGATCATCAGCGGCACGATCACCAATAACGTGACGACGACCAGCACAATCAATACGACGAAAACGATCGCTATGGCGAGCGGTTTGGGAACCCGCATCGCTTCAAGCCGGCGAACGATGGGGCGAACGCCCGCAGCGATGAACGCGGCGATAATAAAGACCGCAAGCGTCCGCGGAATATGCATGGCGAAGAAATAGGCCAGGACGGCGACCAGCACGCCCGCGCCGACCATAATGGCGCGGCGCCAGGGGAAGCTCATAGTTGTTTCCCGAGCAAACGCCGCTCGGTGCGATAGCCGGCGCGCTCGTAGAGGCGCTGGGCGGCGGCATT
>JAJZVP010000144.1 GCA_021845615.1 bacterium
GTCGACGACGCCCGCACCGCACAATCGTAACGTACAGAAAGCCCATCATGCAGACGCTCCAGCACGGCACGCTCGCCGCCCAAGATCCCGAAGTCGCCGCCGCGATCCTCTCCGAGGAACGGCGCCAACGCGGAAACCTCGAACTCATCGCCTCTGAGAATTACGCGAGTGCCGCCGTTCGCGAAGCGATGGCCTGCGTGATGACGAATAAATACGCCGAGGGGTATCCCGGAAAACGCTACTACGGCGGCTGCGAATTCGTCGATATCGCCGAGACGCTCGCGATCGATCGCCTGAAATCGATTTTCGGCGCCGACCACGCGAACGTTCAGCCGCATTCCGGCGCGCAAGCCAACATGGCGGTCTTTATGGCGATGCTCGCGCCGGGCGACACGGTGTTGGGCATGTCGCTCGCGCACGGCGGCCACCTCACGCACGGCACGAAAGTGAGCTTCAGCGGAAAACTCTACAACGCTGTCGCGTACGGTCTGCGCAAAGAAGACGAACTGATTGATTTCGATCAGGTCGCCGCGCTCGCGCGCGAACACAAACCGAAACTGCTCATCGCGGGCGCGAGCGCCTATCCGCGGACCATGCACTACGAGCGCTTCCGCGAGATCGCCGACGAAGTCGGCGCGACGTTGCTCGTGGACATGGCGCATATCGCGGGGCTCGTTGCGGTCGGGCTGCACCCGTCGCCGGTCGCACTCGCCGATTTCGTCACCTCGACCACGCATAAAACGCTGCGCGGGCCGCGCGGCGGCATCATTCTTTGCAAAGCCGAGCACGCCGCCGCGATCGATAAGAGTCTCTTCCCCGGCATCCAGGGCGGGCCGTTGATGCACACCATCGCAGCGAAGGCGGTCGCATTCGGTGAAGCGCGTCGCCCGGAATTTCGCGCCTATCAAGAACGCGTCATCGCCAACGCACGCGCGATGGGCGACGTCTTTTCGAAGCGCGGCTTACGCTTGGTCGGCGGTGGAACCGACACGCACTTGCTGTTGGTCGATCTCTCGGTGAAGAACCTCACCGGCAAGGCGGTCGAAGGCTATCTCGACGAGATCGCCATAACGGTTAATAAAAACGCGATTCCGTTCGATCCGCAAAAGCCGATGGTTACCAGCGGCATTCGCGTCGGAACGCCGGCGATCACCACGCGCGGCTTCGGGCTCGACGAGTGCCGAGAGGTCGCCGAGATCATCTGCGACGCGCTCGGCGATATCGAAGCGCGCGCGCAGCAAGATCGGCTGCGCGCTCGCGTGCACGAACTCACCGCGCGCTTCGACGTGCCCTAGGCGGTGCGCATCGAAGTATGAACGGCCAACACCTGCTCGTCGTCGATCATCCGGCGTTGCACGATCGGCTCGCGCAGCTGCGCGACCGAAATACGCCGACGCGCGCGTTTCGCGTGTTGCTCGAACACGTCGGAGCGTTGCTCGCCTACGAGGCGACGCGAGCGCTGCCGATGCGCGAGACCGAGGTGGAGACGCCGCTGCTGCGCATGAAGGCGCTTCGTATCGCGCAGCCGCCGGTGATCGCGCCGATCCTTCGCGCGGGGCTCGGCCTCGTGCCGGGCTTCTTGCAGATCGTCGAAGATGCCGTCGTCGCCCATCTCGGCTTCTATCGCGATCCGCAGACGTTGCAAGCGGTGCCGTACTATGCGAACGTGCCCGCGCGTCTCGATGGGCGCCGCGTCTTCGTGCTCGATCCGATGTTGGCGACCGGAGCGTCGGGCATCGCGTCGCTCCGATTACTCGCCTCGCACGGCGCGACGGAGGTGACCTTCGTCAGCGTCATCGCCGCCCCCGAAGGGATCGCGGCGATTCATTCCGCGTTCCCCGACGTTCGCATCGTGGTCGGTGCGGTCGATGCCGAACTCAACGAGCACGGATATATCGTGCCGGGGCTCGGCGACGCCGGCGATCGCCTCTTCGGCAGCCTCACCTCGCTGCCGACCTTCGTGGCCCCTCGCTAACACGATGAGGCCGAGTTGGGACGATTATTTTATGGAGATCGCGCGCACGGTCGGTTCGCGTGCGACCTGCCCGCGCGCGCGCGTCGGGTGCGTCGCCGTTCGCGACCAGCGCATTCTCACCACCGGGTATAACGGCGCGCCGCGCGGGATCGCGCATTGCACCGACGTCGGATGCACGATGGTCGACAACCACTGCGTGCGCGCGACGCACGCCGAGGCGAACGCGGTCGTTCAGGGCGCGCTTCACGGCGTCAGCCTTGCCGGCGCGACCGTCTATTGCACGCACCAACCCTGTGTCGGCTGTTCGAAGCTCTTGGTCAGCGCGGGGGTCGAGCGCATCGTGTACGAAGAGCGATACGACGATGCGTTCGCCGTCGAATTGCTCGCCGAAGCGGGCGTCGCGTTGATGCAATGGAAGCTCGCACCATGAGCGTGCCGCGATGAAGCCCATCCTCGCGGAGATCGCGGCGTTTCTCCTCGCCGCCGCCGTTACGGTGACGATCGCCCCATTGGTCATTCGACTGGCGACGCATCTCAACATCATCGACGGGATCGAAGAAGAGCGCAGGGTGCATACCACGCCGACGCCGCGCATCGGCGGCGTCGCGGTCTTCTTCGGGTTCGCCACCGCGCTCTTCGCAGTGCTCGGATTCGTCGTCGGCTCGCCGCACGCGCGCGGCGCCCAGCTCGATATCGCCCACCACCTCATCGGGCTGCTCTTCGGCAGTCTGTTGATTCTCGGCGTCGGGCTCTGGGACGACGTCATGCAGATGCGCGCGCGCAGCAAGCTCGTCGCGCAGATCGTCGTCGCCGGCATCTCGATGCTCTACGGATTCACGATTACGGGGATCAACAATCCCTTCGCCCACGGCACCGCGAACGCGTGGATCGATTTTCCGCTCTGGGTCAGCCTGCCGCTCACGCTGTTGTGGTACGTCGGCATGATGAACGCGATGAACTTCATCGACGGGCTCGATGGGTTGCTCGCCGGCGTCACCACGATTTCGAGCCTCTTTCTTTTCGCCATCGCGGCGCTGCACGGAAATTTCATCGTCGCCCTCGTGTTGCTCGCGCTCGCGGGCAGCTCGCTCGGCTTTCTCCCGTATAATTTCAATCCGGCGCGCATCTTTCTCGGCGATGCCGGCTCGCTCTTCATCGGCTACGTGTTCGCGACGGTGACGATCATCGGCGGCAGTAAGACGGCGATCGCGATCAGCCTGCTCGTTCCTCTCGTCGTGCTCGCGCTGCCGATTCTCGATACCGCGGCGGTGATCGTCCGGCGAGCGGCAAACGGGCGCAGCATCACCGATGCCGACCGCGGCCACTTCCACCACCAACTGATCTTCCGTTTCGGCCTCGGCGTTCGGCAGGCGGTCTTCCTCATCTATGCCGTCTGCATCGTCCTCGGCGTCGTCGCGCTCGTCGTCTCGGGCATCTTCTCGCACTCGGGAAGGCTCGTATGAGCGCACCGCTGCGGGTGATGAGCGTCTTCGGGACGCGCCCCGATACCATTAAAATGGCGCCGGTCGTCGAAGCGCTCCGTGCCGACTCGCGTTTCGATTCGACGATCTGCGTGACCGCGCAGCACCGGCACATGCTCGACGATCTACTCGCGCTCTTTTCGATCGTCCCCGACTACGATCTCGATATTATGACCTCGGATCAAACGCTCACGCAGATTACGACGCGCGTGCTCGAGGGCATGGAGCCGGTGCTCGCACGCGCGCGCCCCGAGATCGTCTTAGTGCACGGCGATACCACGACGAGCACGGCGGCGGCGCTCGCGGCGTTCTACGGCAAAGCGGAGATCGGGCACGTCGAGGCGGGGCTGCGCACCGGCGATCCGTGGTTGCCCTACCCCGAGGAGATGAATCGTCGGCTCACCGGGCGCCTCGCGCGCTACCATTTTTCGCCGACCGAACGCGCGCGCGAGAACTTGCTCGCCGAAGGCGTTCCCTCGCGCAATATTTTCGTCACCGGGAATACGGTGATCGATGCTTTTCTCGAAACCGCGAACCGCGCGACGTTGCCCTCGCCCCCGCAATTCGAACGCGTCGATCCGCAGCGCCCGCTCATCGTCGTCACCGCGCATCGTCGCGAGAACCATCCGCACATGCGGGCGATGGCCGAGGCGATGCGCGCGATCCTCGCCCTGCCGCAGCGCCCGCAGATCTACTGGCCGGTCCATCCCTCCCCGCACGTCGCTCCGGTGGCGCGCGAGGTGCTCGGCGGGCTTGAGGACGCTATTTTGGTCGAGCCGATCGACTATGCGAAAATGGTCGCGGCGGTCCGCGCGGCGCATTTCGTGCTCACCGATTCCGGCGGCTTGCAAGAGGAGGCACCTTGTCTCGGGAAGCCGGTCCTCGTGATGCGCGACGAAACCGAGCGCCCCGAAGGGCTCGCCGCCGGCACCCTCGAGCTCGTCGGGCACGATCCCAACCGTATCCTCGCCGCCGCCGCCGCGCTTCTCGGCGACCCCGCGCACTACGCGAAAATGTCGCGCGCCGCGAACCCCTATGGCGACGGAGCCGCCTCGCAGCGTATTCTGGCTGCCCTCCTCGCCCGTTTCCGCGGCGGCGAGGAACCCGCCGCCTTCGTGCCGTAGCAGGGGCCCGGCGGTGAGCCCACCGGTCTTCGCAGCGCTGGCCTTCGTGGTAGGCTATCTCTGCGGCATCCTCAATCTCTACCTCCTCACCGGGGCGGCGCGGAGGCTGGTTGAGAGCGGAAGAGGTCGAGCGTTCGTCTTAAGTAGTTTCGCACGCTTGCTCGTTTTCGGTACGGTCGCGGTGGCCTTCGCGGCAAAGGGTC
>JAJZVP010000145.1 GCA_021845615.1 bacterium
TCGGCGTTCAGGAGTCAGAAGTGACGCCGGAAGCCTCGATCACCGACGATCTCGGTGCCGATTCACTCGACCAGGTGGAATTGGTGATGGCGTTCGAGACCGAGTTCAATATCAGCATCCCCGACGAGGAGTCGGAGAAGATCAAAACCGTCGGTGATGCGGTCGCGCGCATCGACGAGGCCACGGCGAAGGCCTAGACCGGCACCACCGACGTGTTCGAACAGCTCAGCGATCGGTTAGGCGCGGTATTCTCGCGCCTGACGGGTCGCGGCCGGCTCAGCGAGAGCGACGTTACCGAGGCGCTACGCGAAGTTCGCGTGGCGCTCTTGGAGGCGGACGTCTCGCTCGCGTCGGCAAAGGCGTTCGTCGCTCGGGTCAAAGAACGCGCGCTCGGCGCGGATATTCTCGCATCGCTGACTCCGGGACAGACGATCGTTTCGATCTGCCACGAGGAGTTGGTCGCGCTCCTCGGCGGCGCCGAAGCGCGCTTGCAATTCAGCGACGCTCCGCCATCGACGATCGTGCTCGTCGGGCTTCAAGGCTCCGGTAAGACGACGCACGCCGGAAAGATCGCGCTGCGGCTCAAGGAGCAGGGGCGTCGCAGCCTGCTCGTCGCTGCCGATATCTATCGCCCCGCCGCGATCGCACAGTTGCAGCGGCTCGGAGAGCAGATCGATCTTCCCGTCTTCGAACGGGGAACCGCCGATCCCGTCGAGACGGCGCGCCTCGGCGTCGCCGAAGCGAAGCGGCTCGGCATTTCGACCGTCATCATCGATACGGCGGGTCGGCTGCAGATCGACGATGCGCTCATGTCCGAACTCGAACGCATCAAGAATGTCACGCAACCGCGCGAAATTCTTTTTGTCGCCGATGCGATGACCGGGCAAGAGGCGGCGAACGTCGCCGACGGCTTCCACCGGCGGCTCGGCATAACCGGCATCGTGCTGACGAAGATGGACGGCGACACGCGCGGCGGCGCGGCGCTCTCGATCTTCGAACGTACCGGCGCGCCGATTAAATTTATCGGCGTCGGGGAGAAGCTCTCGGCGCTCGAACCATTTTATCCCGATCGCTTGGCCTCGCGCATTCTCGGAATGGGCGACGTGCTGACGCTGATCGAAAAGACGCGCGGTATTTATACCGAGGAACAGGCGAAATCGCTCGAGCAGAAGATGCGCAGCGCGCAGTTCTCGCTCGACGACTTTCTCGACCAACTCCGACAGGTCCGCAAGATGGGGCCGATGGGCGATCTTTTAAAAATGATCCCCGGGATGTCGCGCGCGCTCCCCAAGAATTTTGAGCTTCCGGAGACGGAACTCAAAAAAACCGAGGCGATCATCTGCTCGATGACGCGGCAGGAACGGCGTATGCCGCAGATCCTCAATGGATCTCGGCGCAAGCGTATCGCTCTTGGCTCAGGCACGCAGGTCGCCGATGTCAACCGCCTGATCAAACAATTCGATCAGGCAAAATCGCTCATGAAGCAATTCGGGGGCAAACGCCGCCCGCAGATTGCTCGTGGCTCATTCCGATAGGAGAAGCATGGTTAAGATCAGGTTGCGCCGCATGGGCGCAAAGAAACAGCCCACGTACCGTTTCATCGTCGCCGATTCGCGCTCGCCGCGCGACGGAAAGTTCATCGAGATCCTCGGGCACTACAACCCGCGGACCGAACCGAAAACCGTCGAGATCGACGAAGCGAAAGTGAAAGAGTGGATGGGAAAAGGCGCCCAGCCTTCCGAGACCGTTCGCCGTTTGCTCTCGGCGCGCGGCATCATGGATGCAGGCCCCGCACCGACGGCCAAACGCAAGCCGAAGAAGGCGGCGAGCGAGAGCTAGCGTGAGCGCATTCGACGACGAGTTCGGTCTCTTTAGCGAAGAGACCGGAGAGGAAGAACGTCGCGCAACGCTCGGTGGCCGGCGCGTCTCAGGGCAACGCCCGGTCGGTGATATCGAACGCGAACAACAACCCGATCGTCCCGCCGCTTCGTCCGCTCCGCGCGGCCGCACGCGGCGCGACGCTCCGGCACGCCCGGCAGCGCCGCGCGAACGCACGCCGCGAACCGGCGACCCGTACGCCGGGCAGCGACGCGCGCAGGGAATTCTCGATTTCCTGGCACGCAAACTCGTGAGTAAACCCGATGCGGTCGAGGTGGATCTCTTTCTCGATGAGACGGGGCAACCGACGATCGAAGTCGTGGTCGACAAAGAAGATCTCGGAAAGGTCGTCGGCCGGAGCGGGCGCGTCGCGCATGCGTTGCGCACCATCGCGCGTGCCTCTGCCGAGGACCGCATCACCGTCGATATTCTCGATCGCGAAGAGGCCGAGGGTGAGCCGGAAGCCTGAGCGTATTCCGCTCGCGCGCCTCGCCGGAGCGTTCGGCGTCCATGGAGAGATCAAGTGCGACCCGTCTAACGCGGGTCGTACGCTCTTTGTAGCGGGAGCGCGTTTTCAATTGGAGCGCGAGAACGAGACGCGCGAGGTGGTCGTGAGCGGCGTGCGCGCACATAAAGGGCGCCTGCTGATCAGGCTGGAGGGCGTGGAGAGCGTCGATACGGCGCAGGCGCTCAACGGCGCCGAACTCACCGTCGAACGCGAGCGCATCGATCTCGGCCCCGAGGAATATCTCGACGACGATCTCGTAGGGCTAGAACTCCGCGGAATCGACGGACGGAGCTACGGAAAGGTCGAGCGCGTCGAACATTGGCCGAGCAGCGATATGCTCGTCGTCGCGGGGCGAATGGTGCCGATGGTGCGGGCGATCGTGCGCGGCATCGATCTCGGCACCGGTATCGTCACCGTCGATCCACCGATCGGCTTACTCGACGGCGACGGCGTTTAACGATTGTCCGGGTGGAGTTCCACGTAATCGTCGACGGCATTTCGAATCGCCGTCGGCGTGTCGCGGGCATCGGAATGTGCGTGATAGAGCAACGCACCGAAACAGGCGTAGGCCTTGAGGTAGAACCGGGTGCTGCCGCGATGCATGAAGTGCCCCGGAATTAGGTCGATCGTTCCCGCAAGAATCGTGGCGTCGCGATCGGTTCCGCAGACCGTGTTGGCAACCGCGGCGATCGCGCCGGGCGGAGCCGCGACGATCGACGTATGAAAGTGCTTGCGTAGGTCGGCGGCGAGAAGATCGGTCGAACTCGTGAGCAGGCCGCCGGGAGCGTTGCCCGATACGCGAACGACGAGCGCGCGCCGCGAGGGCTTCGGCTCTGGAGTCGGCGTGGCCACCGCTGCGACCGTCGAGCGCTTTCCAAAGAGATGCCCGAGCACGCCGGAGATGCCGGAGATTTTAATCGAGGCGGCTTGACCGGCCGGACCGGTTGCGGTCGGCGCGGGCGTGCTCGACGAGGTACTCGGTTGATAATCGCGGCCGACGCCCGCATCGGCAAGGATCGCGCTCCGCGCATCGAGCGCGAGCGCGCCGGCATCGCTCACCGAGAAAACCTGCGCCGTTTTCGAGTAGATGATGACCCCGTTCGTGACGCTCACGACCTGTTCGAGCACCGAGACGCCCTGGCCGATCGGCGTGAGATACCCGGCGACGTAGTAACCGGCGCCGAGCTTCGCTGCGGTCGCCGGATAGAGCTTTGAGAGGGTCGGCGGCGGTGTCGGCAGCACATCGAGCCCGCCGCTCGCTTGAAACGCGTGTGCGAAGATCGTCGCCACGGTCGCGCCGGCATTTTTCGGTAGCCCGCTCGATGTTGCCATGAACGGGTAGACGATCACCTTCGGGCCACTGGGGACCGGTGTCGCGGTCGGCGTCGCTTTCGGAGCGATCTTCGGGGCGACCGGCGTCGCCTTCGCAGTGGGGGGCGCCTTCGCCGTAGCCAGCGCGGGAACCACCCGTGGAGCGGCCACGGCGGTGAGGGCACAGAGGGCGAGCATCGAGAGTAAGAGTCGTCGCACGGACGGTCCTTTCGGGGGTTCGAAAACGTGCGGCCGTTAGCCGCTTATGGAATCAACGAAGCCAGCGAGGTGAACGTTCGTCGCCTCGGGGCCTTCGAGCATCGCGAGGTGCCCGAGTCCCGGTAATACTTCGACGCGCGCCCCGGCAATCCGGTCTGCAAGAAAGCTGGAGCGATCCGGGGGGGTCATCACGTCGCGCTCCCCGACGAGCATCAGGGCGGGAACGGCGATCGCACCGAGCCGCTCGCGCGCATCGAAAGCATCGCAGGCACGGAAATCCGCAAGCCTCTGCGCGGGGGAGACCGATTCGAACTGCGCGATCATCGTCGCGCGCGTCGTGGCGCTCGGCGTGGCGAACATCGCATCGGCGAGGGTGATGAGAACGCCCGCATCGCCGAGCCGTAACGCTTCGAGGATCGCCGGCGCCACGCGTAACTTCGCGCCGCTGCCGATGGTGACCAAACCCGCGAGCGGAAGCGCGCCGCGAATGGCGATCTCCAGCGCGATCGCTCCACCCATCGAACTGCCGCAGAGAACGACGTCGCGCCACCCTTCGGCGCGGATACGCGCCTCGACGGCATCGGCGAAGCCCGCAATATCCTCGGCGCCTCCCGGCGCGCCGTGCCCGGGCAGCGCGAGCGCGACCGCACCGGGGAAAGCCGAAAGTTGGTGGGTGAATACCGCGGGCGTACAAGCAGCACCGTGAATGAATACCAACATCACGAAGAGATCTCCATACGACGTGCTTCGACGGCGGCGTTGAGCGCACCACCGAAAAGAAAAATCGAACCGATCAGGTAGAACCACAGTAGCAGGACGATCGGCGCGGTGAGTGCTCCATAGATCGCGGTGTAGTTCATATGCAG
>JAJZVP010000146.1 GCA_021845615.1 bacterium
AAAAACTCGATCATGCTTTGCCTCCGAAGAACGCGCCGAGGCGCCCGAAAAACGATTCTCGCACTTCGACCGTCGGCGCTTCGACGTCTTCGCCGGCGATCTTCGCCGCCATCGCGTGATAGGCGGCCCCCGTCGCGCCGTCGCGACGCAACGCGAGCGGCTCGCCTTTATTGGTGGTGATGATGATCTCGGGTTCGTCGGCGATCACTCCGAGCAACGGCAGGCGCAGGATCGCGTTGACGTCCTCGACGGAGAGCATCTTGCCGCGCTTGACCAATTGCGGGCGCAGGCGGTTGACGATGAGTTGCGGTTTGAAGCGATTGCCGAGCAAGCCGATCACGCGATCGACGTCGCGCACCGCCGAGACCTCCGGCGTGCAGACGACGATCGCTTCCTGCGCACCCGCGATGGCGTTTCGAAAACCGTGTTCGATTCCGGCGGGGCAATCGACCAACACGTAATCGAAGCGCTCGCGCAGGCTTTCGATCAGCGCGGTCATCGCTTCGGTCGGCACTTCATCTTTTTCGCGGTGCTGCGCGGCGGCGAGCAACATCAGCGAATCGTTATATTTCGAGGGCACCAATGCGTCCTCGAGGGTGACGCCGCCTTCGATCACGTCGAGCAGGTGGTGCTTCACGCGGCTTTCGAGGCCGAGGACGATATCGAGATTGCGCAGGCCGATATCGGCATCGACGAGCGCTACGCGCGCGCCGCGCATGGCGAGCGCGGTTCCGAGATTGGCGGTGGTCGTCGTCTTGCCGACGCCGCCCTTCCCGGAGGTGATGACGATCGCTCGGCCGCGCGCCGCGGGCACCGGGGCGACTGCGATTTCGGGTTGACGTTCGTGCATGGTTTACCCCGTCGTGATCGCGCCGATGAGGCGCTTGAAGAAAGTTGGCTTCTCGAAACTGGTAATCGGAATATCTTCGCCTTCGAGGCGGCGCGCGATTTTGTCGTAGATCGTGCGCAGGCGATTGCTTTCGTCGAGCACGATCGGTTCGCCGCGATTGGTGGTGTCGATGATCTCTTCGTCGTCGGGAACGACGCCGATCAGCGTTGCGTCGAGCACCTCACAGACGTCCTCGACCGCGAGCATATCGCCGCTGCGCACCATCTCCGGGCGCAAGCGATTGACGACGAGCGAGATCGGCATCGGCACTTCGAGCAATTTGCCGATCACGCGGTCGGCGTCGCGAATCGCGCTCACCTCGGGCGTCGTGACGACGAGCGCCTCCTTCGCGCCGGCGACGGCGTTGCGGAACCCCGTCTCGATGCCGGCGGGGCAATCGATCAGCACGAAGTCGGCGAACTCGTCGAGCCCGGCGATGACCGCCGCGAACTGTTCGGCGGTGATCGCTTCCTTTTCGCGCGTCTGCGCCGCGGGCAAGATCGCCAACGATTCGAAGCGCTTGTCTTTAATGAGTGCCTGGCGGAGCTGGCAACGCCCCTCCGCGACCTCGACGATATCGAACACGATCCGTTTCTCGAGACCGAGCACCAGATCGAGGTTACGCAAGCCGATATCGGCATCGACGAGAACGACGCGATGGCCGCGCTTCGCCAACGCCGCACCGAGATTTGCCGTCGTCGTCGTCTTACCGACGCCGCCCTTCCCGGAGGTTACGACAATTCGTCGCGTGCTCACATTACCAACTTTCTTCTTTACTGTAGGGAACGACGACGATCTTTCCGTCGCGCACGCACGCCGTCTCCGGCTCGGCTTTCTTTCCGCGTCGCGCCGAACTCTCCGCTGCAATCGCCGTGGCGATGCGCAACTGCGTCGGCGCCAATTCCAACGCGCGGACGCGCGCGCCGCTATCGCCTTGCGCGCCCGCATGTGCGACGCCGGCGAGCCGACCGAAGACGAGAATATCGCCGCTGGCGATCAATTCGGCGCCGGGATTCACATCGCCGACGACGACGATATTGCCGATCTGCTGGAGCGACTGTCCGCCGCGCAGGGTGCCGACGTGGTAGAGCGTGCCGGGAGCGGCCTCCACCAAGCGCAGGGCGGGGGGCTCCTCGCCGCCACCGAGGCGCTTGAGGTCGAGGCGCCGGACGCTCGATTCGCCCGCGCGCCGACGCGAGGCGATGTCGGCGCGGGCACCGTCGAAATCGGCTTTCAGCGAGCGCGCCGATTCCGAGAGTTCGACGACGCGGCTGCGGCGCGGTTCGCGGCGCGGGCTCGGCGCGGCCGGGGCGGTGCTCTCTTCGAAGGGTGCGCCGAGCGCCTCGGCGGTCGCGGCGATCGCCGCGCCCCCCAGGACGCGCCGAATCGAGATGTTCCGCCCCGAGAGCAGCGCCTGCAGCCGGAGGAGCTCGCTCGCATCGGGCGCGCGCTCCCCGAAGCGGAGCGTCGCCTCGCAGTCGCGGTAGAAGGCCTCCGCCGCGCTTAACTTGCTTTCCAACTCGGCGAGCGACGCACCGAGATCGCCGCCGTCAAGCGCGACCTCGATCCCCCAACTCCGCCCGCGCAACAACGCGCTCACCGCCCGGCTCGTCCCGTCATCGACGGCGGGTTCCCGAAGGGCTCCCGCGAACCCCTTCCTCATCCACAGCTCGCTCGCAAGAAGCTCGCCGTTCTCCCGGCTCCATCCCCATCTCACTCACAGAATCCCAGCGTAACGTCAAGCCACCCCTCACGCGTTCTAAGCGATAGAACGAATTGTCGCCAAGCAAGCCCTTAGCCCGATAGAGGTCCGCGCCATGTTTCTTCGCCGCCTGTTCCCCGTCGTAACGATGCTCTCGCTGCTGCTGACGTGCGTCCCGGCCCCCGCGCAAGCGATGACCGCGCAGCAAGAAGTGGAGATGGGACGCCAAGAAGACGAACAGATCGTTCGGAACAGCGTGATCGAAACCGACCCGCTGCTGAACCGTTGGGTGAACCACGTCGCGCAGAAGCTCTGGCAGCAAGTCGCGCGCAAAGAGCTGCCGTACAACGTCAAGATCATCAACGCGCCCGATATCAACGCTTTTTCGACGATGGGCGGCTACGTGTACGTCGATGAGGGGCTGCTCGATTTCGTGCAGTCCAGCGACGAACTCGCGGGCGTGCTCGGGCACGAGACCGGCCATATCGAACGCAACCACGTCATCTCGATGCAGTCGAAAGAGACGGTCCTGAACGCGCTCTTCACGATCGCATCGCTCTTCTCGCCCCTCATCTACCAATTCGGCAATATCGCGGAGGCCGGCATCGTTGCGAAACTCTCGCGCGACGACGAATTGCAGGCCGATCGCTACGGCTTACAGCTGATGGCGCGCGCGGGATACGATCCGCAGGCGATGCTTTCGATGATGCGTCACTTGGGGACGCTCGAGGCGCAGCATAGCGACCTGATTACGAAATACCTCGCCGACCATCCGCCGGCGGCGGTTCGCGTGCAGCACCTCGTCGGATATCCCGAACTCGACCCGACCAAAGTGACGCCGCAACAGCGCTTGGTTCAGGCGCTCAGCGATGCCGACCGCGCGCGCTACAGTATCGCCGCGGGCGAACTCTCCGCGCTCCTGCCGTTGCTTCCGAACAACCAAGAAGCGCTGCTGAAACTCGGGCAGATGCAACTCGCGCTCGGCCTCACCTCCAAGAGCGAACAGACGCTGGAAGAGGCGGCCTCGGTCGGCGACCCGCAGGCGAAGCAACTCGCGCTCTCGCGGCTCGCGGCCGTACAGCAACTCCAGGTGCGGAGCGTCGACTTGACGCGCCCGCACCTCGCGCCGCTACGCGAGAGCCTCGCAGCGGCGAAGACGCAACTCCAAGCCTCGGCGGCGAATATCGCCGCCCGCGCCGCAGAAGGGCGCAACCAACTCAAAGCGTTGCAATCGCGTTTGTCCGCGCTCAATTACGACGTACCGAATATCGGCAACGTCTCCGTGCGCCCGGGCTCGCGCCTCTCGGCGATCAGCAATAATATCGAAGCGATGGGCGCGGCGCTCAACCTCGCGCTCGCCAACATTCAAGCGGTCGTCGGCAACCAGGGCGTCGGCTCGCTCGATCCCAAAAAGACGTTCGGCGTGCTTGAAGACCAGCAGCTCATCCTGCGCGATCTCGCAGCGCCGCTCAAAGAGTCGCCGATCCCGAGCACCTCGGCGGCGATATTCTCCGATTACCCCACGATGCTCGCGGAGCTCTCGCGCGCGCAATCCGATATGCTCGGAGCGGTCGATGCGTCGCGCGCTTCGGCGCTGCTGCTCGACGGATCGATCGGCAAGCTCGACGAATTTTTCCGCCAGTTCGTCGGAATTCGGCTCGATTTCAACGGCGATCTCAACAAGCAAGATTACGAAGCGCTGCTTCCCTATCTCAAGCGATCGCTCGACGCGGTGAACGCCGCCGCGGTCGCCGCTTCGAAGGCCGACCAACTCTTCAACATGGCGCGTTCGCGCCAGCTCTCGGCGCGCATAACGATGTTGGGGGTGGGCAGCTCGCCGCAGCGATACGCCTCGTTACGCTATGCGTTGAAACAACGCTTCGGCAACACCGGTATATCGTACGGCGATATGTTGAAAGATCACCTGACCCCCGGTGAAGTCACCACGGCATCGATCCTTGCGGCGGACAAGGGCGAAGCGATCCGCGACGTCATCGCCGACGCGAAAGCGAAGGGAATCTCGCTCGTCGACGAGGCGAACGTGCAAGACATGCACGCCTGGCCGCTCGAGATCTTTATGGGCCTGACCTATCTGGATTACACCGATAATCCGCAACGAGAGATCAGTGGCGGCTAATTTCGCATCGGCGCTCGGTGCCGATGTGATGAAGATGGTCCGCAAAGGC
>JAJZVP010000147.1 GCA_021845615.1 bacterium
ACGCCGATCTGCGGTCGTCGAAAAAATCGTGCCCGGCGGTTTGATAGACGCGAATATCGTTGGCTACGGTGAGGAGCGTGCGAAAGAAACGCACGTTATCGGCCGGGATGATGGAATCGTGTTCGCCGTAGCTGCCGCAGACCGGGATGTGAATTTGATCGGGAGTGATCTGCTCGACCGATCCGTAAAACGGCGCGACGCACGTAAAAATGTCGTTGTTATCTGCGGCCTGCATCAGCGCGTAGCGCCCGCCGGTGGAGAGCCCGGTGATCCCGATGAGCCCTTGCGGGGATCGCGCTTGCAACCAGAGCGCCGCCGCGCGAATATCGCCGTCGGCCTGTCGCCGTTCGATACGCTTTGCGAAGGGATCGAATACCGCGCGATCGCAGCTATCGTCGCCGGGAGGTGCGTCGAAGCGTGCGTAGAGATCGGGCGAAGCGGCGGAAAAGCCGGCTTTTGCAAACCGGCGGACGATGTCGCGGATCGTTGCGTCGACGCCCCAAAGGTGCGGCACGATAACGATACCCGGTGTGTTCGCGCGAATCGCGCGCGGCCCCGCGGTATAAACGCGCATCGTTGTATCGAGCCGACGGAGCTCGACGACTTCGACGACGATCGAGGGATCGTTCTCGGCAACGTACGGAAGGTGCGGCGGGGCGAGGTGCAGGTCGCTATCGTTCGCGCTCGTCATACGACGGGGTGCGACGGCGTCGATCGCTTTGGCAAGCGCGGCTAAATCATCATCCTTCTTCAACGCCCACTCCTTCGACGTCGTTGTTTCATCACCGTGCTGCGCGACCCTTTGCTGCGCTCGTCGCCGCGCTCGCCTTCGCGGTCGCCGAGTAGCGAGGTAATAAATGCTTTTGCCAGTGGGGCGAGCGGACGGTCGCGACGCGAAAGGACGAAGAATTCGCGCTCGAGGACGAGATCGTCGATAGTGACGGCCGCGACGCGACGTAAAGATATCGCTCGTTCGACGACGAGCTCGGAGAGAACGGCGACGCCGAGCCCCGCTTCGACCGCGCGAACGATGCCTTCGCCGCTGGGGAGTTCGAGCGCGATCGGTGGCTCCACCCCGGCGGCGCGGAGCGCGTCGTAGCCATGGTCGCGGGTCCCCGATCCGGGTTCCCGGCTGACGAAGCGTTCGCGCGCGAGCTCGGCAGCGTGGATAGCCGATCGTTCCGCAAAGGGATGCCCCGGGGGGACGATGAGGCGCATGCGGTCGTGCGCGAAGGGGCGCGTTTCGAGCCGCGGATCTTCGATCGTTCCTTCGATCAGTCCGAAGAGCACCTCGCCGGAGAGGACGTGGCGCGCGACTTCGTGGGTGTTGGCGATCCGGACGCGCGGCTGCACCTCGGGGCGGTCGCGTAGAAAGCCGGCGAGGAGTTTGGGAACCAGATGGGTGCCGATCGTCCGCGTTGCGGCGAAGTCGAGCCGACCGCTCCGCGCCGCGGCGTAGCCCTCGGCCTCGCGCAGCAGGGCCTCCGTCTCGCCGACGAGGGTGCGCGCGCGCTCGGCGACCATCCGGCCCGCCTCGGTGAGCGCCGGGCGTCCGGCGTCTCGTTCGAAGAGCGCGAGGCCGAGCGCGGAGGCGAGCGTGGCGAGCTGCTGGCTCACCGCCGGCTGGGAGATCCCCAGGGCGCGGGCGGCCTTCGAAAAGGAACCGCGCTCCGCGACCTCGCGGAGCGTTTCAAGTTGCGAGAGCGATATCTTCATAAGAATAAGTAATAGCCATGCGTCAAATATGTTATTTGACTTATGAATGGGCGGCTCCTATGCTCGCTTCATGAGTCGTCCTTTTCGTCTTCGCGCTACGATCGCCGCGGTTCTCGCGGCCGCCCTGTTGGGCGTAACGCCTTACAATTTTACCGTCGCGAACGTCGACGTCGTTCCCGACCTTCACGGCAACCCGGCGAACGCTCAATTGGTCGTCTTCGCCGCCGGCAACCAATACATGGCGATGCACGCGCTCGTCTCAGCCTTTCAACGCGAGCACCCCGATGTGAAGCGCGTGTTCTACGAAACGCTTCCTCCGGGGATACTCGCCAAGCAGATCGAGGCGGGCGCGCTTCAGGTCGGCAACCTCGTCATCGATCCGAAGCCCGATGTCTTTCTTTCCGGAAAGAAACGCATGACGATCGAACGCGAGCGCGGTATCGTCGGCCCGGCGCGAACCTACGCGACCAATACGTTGGCGATCTTGGTACGAAAGGGGAACCCGAAACACGTGTACGGCTTGCGCGATCTCGGCCGCGCCGACGTGCGCGTCGCGATGCCCAACCCCGCGTGGGAAGGCGTTTCGGGGCAAATTCAAGCGGCCTATCGGAAGGCGGGCGGCGAGGCGCTGGTCTCGACGATTATGGTGAGCAAACGCAAAGCCGGCACGACGTTGCTGACGAAAATCCATCACCGCCAAAGCCCGCGTTGGATTCTTTCCGGACGCGCGGATGCCGGCGTCGTGTGGATCTCCGAAGCGCTCTATCAGGCGAAATTAACGGGGCGTCTCGCCGTCGTGAAAATCCCCGCCTCGGAGAACGCAACGGCGATCTATCAAGCGGCCGTCGTAACGAAGGCGCCGCACCCGGCGGCGGCTAAAGCGTTCGTTACGTTTCTGACCGGCGCGCGAGCGCGCGCCATCTATGCTTCCTATGGCTTCACAACTGGAGGGACCCATTCATGAAACGCACGGCCTTTCTCGCCACCTCGGCATCGCTTGTCGCCCTGGCACCGACGATCGCCGAAGCCGCAACCGCAGTTCCCGGCGGCACCGCATTAGTCGAACGAAAAGCGAATTTCGATGAGGCGCACTTCAATAAAGTGCTCGGCCGCCCGGCGGAGATTCGCCAGATGTGGGAGATTCTCAATCCCAATCCCGTCGTTTGGAACAACATCAAAAACGCAATGAACGGCCTGCACTTCGGCTATGGATACCCGGCCGATAAAGTAGCGATGGCGTTCGCCGCGCACGGCCCGGCGTCGAGCTATAATTTCAGCGATTACGTGTGGGCGAAGTATCGCATCGGAGAATTTTTCAAGATCAAAGGCCCCGACGGCGCCTTCGCGACGAAGAATTACCATTACCCGTCGCACGTTCCGTTTAACCTGTCGGCGAACCCCGACGACGAAAAATCGTCGTATCAGGATCGTTCGATTCAAACGTTGCAACGGCGCGGTTTGGTGATGTTGACCTGCCACACCGCCGTCGAAGAGCAGTCACGTGCGATCGTGAAGCGCGGCTTCGCTCCGGCCGGCATGACGGGCTCGCAAGTCGCCGCCGACATTCTCACCCACCTCATCCCCGGCACGATCGTCGTGCCATCGATGGTGGCGACGGTCGCGGTTCTGCAGAAGCGCTTCGGATACGCCTACACGGCGTTGGCGTTTTAGGGCGCGCCCCGTGCGAGTTCTTTCTACGCTAGCGAGTGCGCTCGTCGCACTCGCGTTCGTCGGCTGCGCCGGCGGCACGCATTCGAGCGGCGGCGCCGCCGGGCGGCCGCTCGCAGGGGCCGCGCTCTACGATCCGGCGCATCTTCCGGCGGGAAAGATGGGCGCGCTCGTGCGCGAGGGCTACGACATCATCACGCAAACGCACAAATTCGCGAAGCCCTACGTCGTCTCGCAGATGGAATGTTCGTCGTGCCACATCGCGGGCGGTACGGTCCCGCGCGGTGGGTATTTACGAATCGCCGGCCATTTTCCGCAGTGGAATAAACGGTCGCACCGCGCGATCGCCTTGCAAGATCGCATCGCGGAGTGTTTTCTCTATAGCATGAACGGGCGGCCGCCGGCGTACGACAGCCGCACGATGATTGCGGTGGTCGCATATATCAACTGGATATCGCGCGGCCAAAAAACATTCTCGCCGATCGATCCCAAGGCGCGGATCGCTCGCTTCAAGCCGCCGACACCGCCGAGCGTATCGCGCGGGGCGACGATCTATGCCGCGCAATGCTCGATGTGCCACCAGGCGAACGGCGCCGGAATTCCCGGGCAATTCCCCGCGCTCTGGGGCGCGACGTCGTTTAACAAAGGCGCCGGCATGGCGAAGGTGGCGATGATGGCGGGTTTCGTTCGGTACAACATGCCGTTAGGGAAAGCGGGCACGTTGAGCGACCAACAGGCGTACGACGTAGCGGCTTTCGTAGAGAGCCACAAACGCCCCGCATTCAACAAAAAAGCCTCGATCGCGTTTCCGCCCGAACCGGCGAGCTTTTTCTAGCGCGACGTGAAAATACTTCCCGGGCTCCTTCTGGCGATCGCGATTGCGGCCGTCGCAACCCTCGTCGGGCATCTCTTGCCCGTCGTCGGCTCTCCGGTGGTCGCAATTGCGTTGGGCCTGCTGATTGCGGCGGTGCGCGCGCCGGGCGCGCGGCTGCACCCGGGTATTCTCTTCAGCACGAAGCAGGTGCTCGCGTGGTCGATCGTGCTGCTCGGAACGCAGTTGCGCTTTACAGATATCGTTGCCGGAGGGTTGAAATCGCTCCCGGTGATGTTGGGAACGCTCGTCGTCGTGCTCGCCCTCGCCTATATTTTCGGCAAAGTACTCGGGATCGATCGCGATCTACGCCGCCTTCTCGGCGTCGGCACCGCGATCTGCGGCGGCTCGGCGATTGCGGCCTTAGCGAGCGCCGTCGAATCGGATCGCGCCGACGTGGCGTACGCGCT
>JAJZVP010000148.1 GCA_021845615.1 bacterium
GGCCGTAAACGACCGCAGCTTCTTGCGCGGACGGACTTCAGTATCGGATTCCATAGATGGGGTCAACCTTTATCGCCCTCATGAGTTTCTCCAGCTGGCTGGTCTCACCCATCATAGACACAGAGGGAGGATGCGTTCGCCGTACACGATTCGGTTGTGAACAGCAATAGCCCAGTGACAATCCAAAACACTAACTTCGTGACAGCTAACGTGGCTTTATCCATTATCGTTTGCCACCCCCAGGGAAACACTATACGTGACGACGTTTCGATGACTCGTGTATTACAAGGCGCAGGGTGTCGTTCCTTGCCAGTGCGTTCCGATCAGAGGGCCTCCTGTTACAAGAATAAGACACGCAATAATCGATACGCCCCACGGTATCCATAGCGGGATCGGAGCAAGCCGAAGGCGTCTCGGTATCGATGCCAGCAACATAAATATAATTGAAATCAGCAAGACCGTAACTAACGACGGAATCGACAAGAGCACCGCCACTGGAAGTATACCAAGAAACGCGAGGGCGAAAGGCCCACCACACGGAGACGAAAGCGCATCTGAGAAAAGCGCAACGGCAACGATCGAAACGATAACGGCGAGGGCCCGTCGATGCTCACGATGCGTCACCGTAAATAGCAACAGCAGCCACACTATCCAGGCTGCTGGGGAGCCAACCATCCACAATTCTCGCGTTCCACCAGGGAATGTTTTACGCGCCCAGATTGCATCGGCCACGAGTGCCGCTACAAGCAGGAGCACCGTCCAAGTCCGAGGTCGGCGCAATAGAACGCTGCGCCAAGCCGCGGGGCGATCTCGAAAAAACGCGCTCACTCGCGCTCTTACGCCGCGTCGCCTCGGTGGGTCGCCATCTCGAACCATTCCTCGAA
The DNA here is from genome assembly GCA_021845615.1 of bacterium. Lineage (GTDB taxonomy): Bacteria > Vulcanimicrobiota > Vulcanimicrobiia > Vulcanimicrobiales > Vulcanimicrobiaceae > JABEUX01. The sequence continues at coordinate 885 of JAJZVP010000148.1, forward strand.
GATGTAGATCGGCCCAATCAGCAGATAAATAACGTTCTCGAGAAATTTCGGTTTGCTGCCTTCGAAGCGATGGCCGACGAGTTGGAAGCCCCAACCGATAACGAAGGCCGCCAAACCGATCTGCCAACCGAGATGCGATCCGACCGCATACAGAATCGCGAACGCGATCGCCGAGAGCAGCGTGCCGAGAAAATCGATCGTCGCATAATACGCGAGCGTTGCTACGAGCAGCACGAGCGCGAGATCGATCGGCCCGAGCCGGAGCGTTCCGGTTATCGCGATGAGGCCGAGCACGATTGTCGGAATGCCGATGAAGTGGCAGAGCCGATTGCGCGGGTCGCGATGGTACGCGCCATATTCGCTAAAGAGTTCCGCTTTCGTCATAGCTCGCTCATGCGCCGTGCGGCGGAGGCGCCCCTCCCGGCGGTGGTGGCGGAGTGCGCCGCTCGATATAGAGCCCGATCGAGGGGGCGTAATTCAGCCCTGGGGGCGGTGCGCCTCCGAGCCCACGCGCCTGCAATTGCACGGCGGTCGCCGCTGCAACGTGGGCGCAGGCCATGAGCGCGCCGAAATCGCCGAGATCGTTGGGGGTCAGCGCGAACCATCGCTTCGCTCCCGAGCCGTGTGCGACGATCTGCCAGCGCGTCGATGGCGTTGCCGCCGTAAAATGCGCGCGCAGATCGTCGAGACTCTGTATCGCAACGTCGCGCATGGCGGTGGTACACTGCGGCCCGGCGATCGCGGCGAACGGTTCTTTCGGGGCCTTTGCCGCGAGCGTGAAGACGCGGAAATTTTCTTTCCCGGGCTGCGGCTTCCGACGGATAAAATAGAGTCCCACGTTCGGCGAAAAGGTGATCTCGGGCCGGAAGAAACTCGCCGGCGGGGCGACGTAGAGCCCTCGCCCGGCGGCGGTCGCGGCATCGGTTCGATGGATCGTCGCGCAGGTAAAGAGCGCGCGAACGTCATCGATTTTCGTCGGAGCGATCGACACGGCGTATCCCGTCGCCAGCGGATGGTAGGTAAAGGTCACGCCCGCGGGCGAGGAGAGCACGACCGCCGCAGCGGGCGAGGCGGCGCGCGCCTTCTCCACCCGCGCGACCTGCGCCCGCAACGCATCGAGCACGCCGCGTGCGACGCGCGCGCGGTCGGGAGTGCAGAACGCCGATGCCGCCATTGCGTAGGGATCGCTCGGTGCCGCAGCCGGCAGCGCCGTAAAGCGCGCGAAGGGCCCCCGCCGCCGCGGCCCGCCGCGCGCGGGGCTCGGGAGCGAGAGAACGGCGTGGCGGCCGACCGCAAAGGAGTAGGTGACGCTATAGGAGCGCGGAGCGAGCGGCCGTGCGATCGTCGGAACCTCCGTTCCCCCGAGGGTCGTGTATGGAACCGCGTACTGCGAACTCGCAAAGATCCCGGCGTACGCATCGGTGATATTACTCGCCGCAATCGTTAGCGTACCGTGGGTGAATTTCACGTTTGCGGCCGCATCGTAGGTGGTGTAAGCGGGGAGATTGTTCGGATTGTTCGCCCCGGTGTATTGTGCGTCGGCGAGCCACTCCACCGCGGAATGGGGAGCGCGATAATCGAGCGTGAGCCCCGCACGATGTAACGGCACGTTCGGCGCCTGCGCTCCCGAGATCGCAATGGCGAACGGGTTATCGATGCGCGGATCGTTGGATCGCAGCGTCGTGGAGGTGATATCGAAGAACGGTTCGGCGACGAGGTTCCCTATTTGCACGAATCCGGTGAGATCGGCGCCGGAATAAATGCGCGTGACGCCCCCAACCGGCGTGGCGAAATAGAGTTGCGAGGCGGAGATCGGCGGCGCGCCGACGCCGCATCCCGATGCCGATGAATAGGCGCCCTCCACCTGCGCGAGATAGCTCGGCGAAAGCGTTCCGTCGGCGAGAAGAACGCTGCCGTTGACCTGGGTCGGCAGCACGACGCCGTTTTGCACCTGGCGATAGAGGGCGAGCGAGAGCGCGCTGCGCGCGAAGCGATGGGTGACGCTCGCGTTGAGCGAGGAGGAAGAACTCGCGCCGGGTTGATCCCCGGGCGCGACCCCGTATCCGACGCTCTCGCTCCCCTGGCAATCGAACTGCAGCGAGGCGGGATCGCTCAACGCACGGCTCCGGCCGAAATTCGGCGCGTTCCCCGAGAGCGCGTACGAGATCGCGTAGCTATCGTTCGCCGATGCGCGCCAGCTCGCACCGATGCTGCCAAGCGCGCTTCCGCCGCTAGAGCTCGCGTGCGTCAGGCCCAGCGACGCGTTCAACGCGAGGCGATCGTTCGCCCGAATGTGGTCGCTCAGCTGCAATGCGCCGTAACTGCCGTGCTGCTGCGCGCTATAGAACGCGGCGTTGCTTGCGACGAGCGGCGTCGAAACTTGTGAGGAGTTGGTATCGTATGCGAGGATCGAGAGCGTATGCTTGCGCATCGCTGGAAGCTCGGCGGAGATCGTAAAACCGGTCGAACGCATCTGCATGCTGCTCCCCGCCGGCGATGCGACGCCGTCGACGAAGCGATTCCGCAGGTCGAAAAGATTGCTGCCGATGGTGCCGTAGAGGGTCGCCGAGATCGCCGTCGCACCGGTTAAGAGCTGGTCGCCGAGCGAATAGAGCGAGAAGCTACCCGAGACGTCATTCCCAGGGCCGTAGCCGCAGGGCAACGCCGCCGTGACGCGCAGACAGAGCAACCCGATACTGCGCGTCGAGTTGATAAAACTCGCCGCGAGCGTCTGATCGCCCGGGAGACGCAGGTTCGCTTTGAGCAGATCCCCGGCGACCCAGCGGCCGCCGTCGTGCACGTAATCGAGTCCGCTCGCGTCGAGGTAGCGCATGCCGTCGGCGAGGCTGGGACTCGTTCGCGTGGTGCTCATCGCCGCGATCCCGAGATTTCCCAACGAACCGCTGATTCCCAACGACTCGTTATTGCGCCCGTTACTTCCCGTCGCGAGCGTGCCCTGGCTCTGCCAGGAGAGCGTCGGTTCGATGGTTCGAAAATCGACGCCGCCGCCGAGCCCACCGATCTGCGGCCCGTGGCGTACCGCTGCACCGGTAAAAAGATCGCTCGCAAACATGCGCAGATCGCCCGCGCTTCCCGGCGCGTTGAGCTGAATGCCGTCGAGCGTCATCGCGGTCTGGCTTGCATCGTGACCGTCGAGCGAGATCGTCTGTGCGGTATCGGTGTCGTCGCTGCTCGAGGTAATGCTGACGCCCGAGAGCTTTGAGAGCGCGTCGGCGAGGTCGCCGGAGAGTTTCCGCTGGGCGGAGTTGGCGTCGATCGAGTTCGTACTGATGCGGACGCTCGAAACTGAATGAACGACGGCGATGACGTGCAAGTCGCTGCTCGGAGCGAGCGCGACCTCGAGGTTCACGCGTTCGCCGTCGAGCACCTCGAAGGGAGCCGAAGTGACCGCGCGATATCCGCGTGCGAAGACGCGCGCGCGATAGATTCCGGACGGCGCCTCGGTAAAGGTGACCTTTCCGGCGCTCGTCGCAATTTCGCTCGCGAGAATCGGCCCGTCGAGCACCACGCGTGCGAGCGCGACGGGGCTCTTCGTCTTTGCATCGGTCACCGTAATCGCGATCGTGCCGCCCGAACTTTGCGCCGCGGCGTAAACGGGAACGACGGCGGTAACGAGCGCGAACGCGATGGTGGAGAGAACGGCGCGATTCATCGCACCATCATCCCCGCTCGAACTTTATATTTGCTGAGGAACGCCGAGCGACGAAACGGGAGCGGCGGCGAGTTCGATCGTCACGCCGGTGCCGCGCCCCGGTGCA
>JAJZVP010000149.1 GCA_021845615.1 bacterium
ACATCGGCGAGCCGATCGAGCGCGACCCGAGGATCGCCGTCTGCTTCCTGGAATAGCGCCATTACCGACCCTCTTTGACGATTGACGTGCCGAAACCCTCACATTTAAACTCCGACGGGGCCATTTCCATGGTCGACGTCGGCAAGAAAGCAACGAAAGAACGCTTCGCCCGCGCCGAGGCCTTCGTTCGCCTCGCGCCGGATGCCGCCGAATCGCTGCGAACGGCGATGGGACCGAAAGGGGATGCGTTCGTGACGGCTCAGATCGCCGGCATTATGGCCGCAAAACAGACCGGCAATCTGATACCGCTCGCGCACCCGGTCGCGTTGAGCCACGTCGCCGTTTCGCTTGCTTGGGCCGAGCCCTCGCTGTTGCGGATCGAGAGCGAGGCGCGCACCTCCGGCCAGACCGGCGTGGAGATGGAGGCGTTGATGGCCGCAAATCTCGCCGCGCTCACGATTTACGATATGTGCAAAGCGCTCGACCGCTCGATCGAGATCGAGCGCGTCCGCCTGCTCGAGAAGCGGGGCGGGAAGAGCGGAACGTGGATCGCCGAGCGATGAAGTTTCGCGTGGCGTGCATCGTCCTCTCCGACCGGGCGGCGGCGGGGGAGCGCGAGGATGCCTGTCTCCCGGTGTTTCGCGAGCGGCTCGAACCGGTCTACGAGATCGTGCGAGCGCTCGTGATTCCCGACGACCCGGCGGCACTGCAAGCCGAGCTCATCGAACTCGCCGATGCGGAGCGGGCCGATTGCGTGCTCACCAGCGGCGGCACCGGCCTCGCGCCTCGCGACCGTACGCCGCAAGCGACCGCGGCGATTCTCGATTACGAAGTCCCCGGAATCGCCGAAGCGATTCGGGCGGCGGCGCTTCCGCGCGTGCGCACGGCGATGCTCTCCCGCGCGCTCGCGGGGGTGCGACATCGCACCCTCATCGTCAATCTTCCCGGTAGCCCGCGCGCGGTCGCCGAATCGCTCGACGTGTTTTTGCCGACGCTCCCCCACGCATTGGAATTACTTTCGGAACGACCGACCGATCACGCATGAGGTTTGATGAAGCGGAGCGCTACCTGCTCGCGAGTATCGGCGAGAGCGCCTCGCCGCGTACGAATTACGGGTTGGAGCGGATCGAGGCGTTGTTATCCGCCCTCGGCGATCCGCACCGTCGCTACCCGGTGGTGCACGTCGCCGGAACGAGCGGAAAGGGATCGACGGCGACGATGATCGAGCGCGTCCTGCGCGAGCGCTCCCTTCGCGTGGGTCTGCACGTCAAACCCCACCTACAATCGATGACCGAACGAGCGCGCATCGATGGAGTGCCGATCGACCGCGAGCGCTTCGCCGAGCTCTTTACGGAGATGCTGCCGGCGATCGGCGCCGTCACGGCGCGATTCGGCGCGCCGAGTTATTACGAAATGTTGTTAACCGTGGCGTTTCTGAATTTCGCGCGCGAAGCGGTCGACGTCGCAGCGATCGAGGTCGGGCTCGGCGGACGCCTCGACGGGACCAACGTCGTCGCGCCCGCCGTTTGCGCGATTACGAGCATCGGATTCGATCATCAGGAAATTCTCGGGGACACGCTCGACAAAATCGCGGCCGAAAAAGCGGGCATCGCCAAACACGGCGTTCCGCTCGTGAGCGCGGTGAGCGAAGAACCGGCGCGCTCGACGATCGCGGCGATCTGCGCGCGCGTGGGAGCGCCGTTGGTCGAAACCGGCGCGCGGGCGTGCGTCGACGAGATCGAACTCGACGCGTTCGCACAACGATTTTCCGTTCGAACCTCGCGCGACACCTACCGCATTCGGCTGCCGTTGCTCGGCGGCTTTCAACGCCGCAACGCCGTGACCGCAATCGTAACGCTCGAGAACCTTCCCGCGAACCTGCGTCCGAGTCGCAACGAGATCGAAGCGGGGCTCGCGGAGGTGCGGATACCGGGACGCATGGAGTTGGTACCGGGCGCTCCCCCGATTCTCTTCGATATCGCTCATAACGAACAGAAGGCGCGTTCGCTCGCCGAAGCACTCCGCGAACGTTTCGAAGATCGTCCTCTGACGTTCGTCGTCGGAATCGGCGAGAGTAAAGACGCGCGTGCGATTCTCGCCGCGTTCGCGCGACCGAACGCGTATTGCATCCTGACGTCGTTCGATGCCGGCGGTAGGCCCGCGCGCGCGCCGGAGCATCTGGCTGCGATCGCCGACGAACTCGGGCTCGCGCACGAACTCTGCGCGGATTCCGGCGCCGCGCTCGCGCGCGCGCGCGAACGCGCCGGGGGCTCCGGCGTCGTCGTCGTAACGGGCTCGACGTTCGTGGTCGCGGCTCTCCGCCCCGAGGTGCTCGGAACGCAGACGAGCCTTTCGTCACGCGGATGAACGCACGCGATTGTATGCTGCGCGGGCGGCGTTTCGCACGTGGGGAGCGCACGTTGGTGATGGGTATCCTCAACGTGACGCCCGACTCGTTTTCGGGAGACGGCCGCCTAGCGACGGGTGATGCCGTGGAGCGAGCGGCGGCGCAGCACGCGGCGGGAGCCGATCTCATCGATATCGGCGGTGAATCGACGCGCCCGGGGCACACGCCGATCCCGGTGGCGGAGGAGATCGATCGCGTCGTTCCCGTCATTCGAGCGGTGCGCGAGCGTTTTCCCGATTGGCCGATTTCGGTCGATACGTACAAGCCGGAGGTCGCTCGCGCGGCGCTCGCAGCGGGCGCCGACTGCATCAATTCGATCTGGGGGGCGAGCGACGAACTGATCGCGCTCGCGCTGGAACGTGGAGCGACCCTAGCGATCATGCATAACCGGGCGGAGATCTTCGACGGGGAGATCGTCGAAGAAGTGCTGCGGGCGTTGGGGGCGCAGGCGCGCCGCGCGCGGGAACTCGGAGTGCCCGCGGAGCGCATCGTGCTCGATCCAGGGATCGGATTTGGCAAAACTCCCGATCAAAATATCGCCGTCCTCGCGGGGCTCGATCGTCTCGTCGCGCTCGGCTACCCGACGTTGCTGGGGACCTCGCGAAAATCGACGCTCGGAAGACTCGCCGGGCGCGAACGCCCCGACGAACGCGTTTTCGCGACGGCGGCGACCACTGCGCTCGCGGTTCGAGCGGGGATCGACATCGTGCGCGTCCACGACGTTGCGGCGACGCGCGACGTGGTCGCGGTCTCCGACGCCATCGTTCGAAACTGGAGGCCGCAGAGTTGGACCGAATAACGATTCGCGGAATTCGCGCGTACGGTCGGCACGGCGCCGATCCCGGCGAACGAGAACGCGCGCAGCCGTTCGAGATCGAAGTGCATTGCCTGCTCGACGCGCGCGGCGCGCGCGAAAACGACGATCTCGCGGCGACGTTGGATTATGCGGCGCTGCATCGTCGCGTCGTTTCGCTGGTCGAAAGCGAGTCGCATCGGTTGCTCGAACGGCTCGCGCAGCGATTGCTCGATCTCTGCTTCGACGATCCCCGCGTCTTCGAAGCCACGGTGAAAATCGAAAAACCCGGCCTGCTCGAAGGCGCCACGCCCGGCGTCACCTGCACGCAGCGGCGCTGATGCCGCTCGCAACCATCGGTATCGGAGCGAACATCGGCGATGCGCTCGCTACCGTCGAACGTGCGATCGCTACGCTCGGCGAGCTCGGTCGCTTGACCGCGCGCTCGTCGCTCTATCGCTCCGCACCGTGGGGAAAAAGCGATCAGCCCGATTTCGTGAACGCCGTCGCGCGGATCGAGACCGCGCTCGCCCCGCGCGCGCTGCTCTCGGCGCTACAGCGGATCGAACGTCGATTGGGGCGCGTTCCGGGAGAGCGCTGGGGGCCCCGCGCCATCGATCTGGACATCCTGTTGTACGACGACCTCGGGTTTGAAGATGAAGCCTTGCGCATACCGCATCTCCACTTGTTCGAGCGCGCCTTCGTTTTAGAGCCGCTCGCGGAGATCGATGCGTCGTTCGGACCGTGGCGCGACGCCTTGCCGATGGGCGAGCGGGCAAGCGTCGAACGGATCGCGCCCGCCGAGTAGCGCGTTCCGTCGTCGCGAGTAGCCCCACCATTGTCGCGCCGAGTAGGCGCCAGTGTCACGCCGAGTAGGCGCCAGTGTCACGCCGAGTAGGGCGCTTCAGCGCCCGTATCGAGGCGAGCGCAGCGCGCTCGCGTTTTCCTGCGCGCAGCGCGCTCGCGTTTGCCTGCGCGCACCGGCTCCTCGCTAGACGCTCGCGGCTCGGACAAGCAATGTCAGGGTCCTCGCCGCTCGCTTAATCGCTCGTCGGGTGCGGCGCAGGCACCGCTCGCCGCTCGCTTGAGCGCTCATCGGGTGCGCCGACATCGCGTGGTCGCCCGTCGTCGGGCCGATATGTCACGCCGAGTAGGCGCCAGTGTCACGCCGAGTAGGGCGCTTCAGCGCCCGTATTGGACTTGATTAGGTTTCGCGGACAAGAAGTTAAGATACTTTCTTCAACTCGAACGCGGCTGGGCTGAGATAGCCGAGCGTCGAGTGAAGGCGCTGGCGATTATACCAGGCTTCGATCCAGTTGAAAATCATGGCTCGTGCTTCCTCGCGTGTTGTCGGGATATAATCGTCGAAAAGTTCGGACTTCAGCGAGGCCCAGAAACTCTCGACCACCGCGTTGTCCCAACAGTTCCCTTTTCTGCTCATACTGCATTGTATGCCAT
>JAJZVP010000150.1 GCA_021845615.1 bacterium
GCGGGGGTAGCGAAACGTTGAGGTGGAAGCAAGCGTACTATAGGTGAGGTAACTTTCGTGGAACGACTCATTTTCGGCCCGTTCGAGCTGGACGTGGAGCGGCTGGTCCTCAGCGCGGACGGCACGCAGCTCGCCCTGGGCCCCAAAGTGGTGGAGACGCTGCTCGCGCTCGCCGAGCGCCCCGGCGAGATTCTCGCGAAGCGCGAGCTGCTCGAGCGGATCTGGCCGGAGGGCTTCATCGAAGAAGCGAGCCTCTCGCAGAACATCTACGTCCTTCGCAAGACGATGCGCGCCCATTGGGAAGGCGACGTGATCGAGACGCTCCCCCGCCGGGGCTACCGCTTCGTCGCCCCGATCGCCCCACGGCTCCCTGCCGTCGCGGCCGCTGTGCCGCCGCCGCCCGTCGCAGCGGGGCTCCCCCCCGCCCGCCGCCGGTGGCTACCCTCGGTCGTCGCCTTCGCGGCGGCGCTGCTCCTCGGAGGGCTGGGCCTGCGCGTGGTCGCGCTCCGTGGCGACGCCCATACGGGCGTCCTCCCGCCGACCGCACAACGGCTCTACGCGCTCGGCCGGTATTATTGGAACGAACGGAGCCAGACGAGCCTGCTGCGCAGCCTCTCGTATTTCCATCGGGTCGTCACTCTCGCGCCCCACGATCCTCGCGGGTACGAGGCGCTCGCCTCCGCCGAGGCGATGATGGGGGATTACGGCTACGGAGTGCCATCTCGCGATTATGCCGCGGCGAGCCGCTATGCGAAGCGAGCGATCGAGCTCGATTCCCGCGCGGGCGAAGCCTACGCCGCGCTCGGCGCCATCGCGTTGGACCATCGAAATTTTAAAGCGGCGAATCGTTTGTTAGATAAAGCCGTACGTCTTACGCCCAAAGATGCGCCGGCGCGCGAGTGGCTCGGCATCCTCCGGCTCAACGACGGCGATGCCGCCGCCGGCTATCGCGATTTACGCGTTGCGGCGCGGCTCGACCCGCTCTCGACCGCAACGACGGCGTGGCTCGCGCAGGCGGCCTATTTCGATCGCCACTTCCATCAAGCGATCGCCTACGCGCACCAAGCGCTCGATCTCGACCCGCATCGGTTCGATACGCTGACGACCGTCGGGCTCGCGCAGGAAGCGCTCGGTAAGAATCATCTCGCCGCTCTCACGTTCGAATCGTTTTCGAAGCATTGTGCGAGCTGCCGAAACGAAGCCGCAGCGCTCCTCGCCGATCTCTACGCGCGAGAGGGGAAACGTACGCTCGCGCGGCGCGAACTCGCACTCGCGCGCGCCGACGTGCGCGACGTCGGCCGCGACGACCTCGCATTCGCCTTTGCGGCGCTCGGAAAGCGGGGCAGCGCGCTCGCGGTGCTCGCGCATGCCGGGACGGCAACGCATCTCGCCTTCGAGATGGACCCGCGCTTCGATAGCCTCCGCGACTTCCCGATCTACCGTTCCGCACCGCGCGTCTCTTCGTGAGCGAGACGCCGCTCCGCGGCCACCCGAAAGCGCGGGCGACGCTCGACGCGCACGTCGCGGCGCTCCTCGAGAACGGCCGCGTCGATCGCCGTACCAAGGAGCTTCTCGGCGTGATGGTCGCGTGGCTCAATGCGTGCGAGTATTGAATGGACGTGCACGGCGCTTTGGCAAAGCGCCTCGGCGTCGAGGAAACGAGCCTCCACGATCTTTCAAATTACGCGACGAGCGCGAATTTTTCGGAATTGGAACGTGCGGCGCTCGCGGTCGCCGTCGCGCTCACGCGCGAACCACGCGCGCTTCCCGAGAACCTTCGCAACGCTCTCGTCTCGCTCTGCGGAGATGATGGCTTCGAAGAGGTCGTCGCGACCGTCGGGCTCTTCAATTACCTCACGCGCCTACACAACGGATGCGGAGCGAAAAGCTAGCCGTTGGCCGCCCGAGCGATGAGTCGTTCCCCCGCGACGACGCGCGTTTTCGTTAACCAGTCGTGGAACCAACAGGTGGTAAAAGGCGAGAGCAGGGCGATGACCCAGTGAAAGGCGCCGATCAACGCTCCCCGTCCGAGCGCCTGGAGAAAGCTCGGCCGACGCAAATCGAGCGAGGAGACGCGTAGCCCGGCGATCATCATGCCGAAGCTCTGCCCGACGACGGCGATGAGTAACGTAAAATAGAGAAAGGACGCAAAGCCGAACGAGGCCGCGCGAACGGCGACCTCGTTGACACCTCGCATCCAGGGCGATGACGCGGGTGCGGTAGGGGCGGGGCTCGGCGAGGGCGCCGTTGCGGGAGCCGCCTTTTCGGCGGGAATTTTGACGGTAAGGGGGCCGAGCTGCACGTTCGCCCCGTTCGGGAGTCCGTTCACGACGACGCTACGGGGAATCTTCGGCGGGCGCGAAGCCGCGTGCGGCGCAAAATACGAGCTCGCCGCAAGGAGCACCACCACGTCGATCGCCGCCGCAAGCACGCGCCGTCCGCGCCCGGCGAGATCGCCGCTGTCGAGCCGACGACTGCCGGGGAGCGGCAACGGAATCGGAGCGACCGCCTCGGTGCGGAGAAACCAATCTTCGTGGCTTTGGTAATTCGCGCTCGCGGCGTACGCCGTCAATTCGGCGATGCGACGCGTGGCGTATGGCTCCGAGCCGAGCCACTCGCCCCATTTCAGCACCGTGTCGTCGCCGATCGAGGCTTGTTGCGTCGCAAAGCTGCGCAGGTCGACTTGGCGTCCGAATCCGCGGAGAGCGAGAATGGCGATCGCTCGCGATGCGGCATCGAGCGATCCGCAACAGATCAGCCCAACTTTATCGCAGGTCAACTCGCAGCGTCGAAGCCACGGCCCGAAGATCAACGATACGAGGGCGTTTTCGTTTCCGTTCACGCTGAGCAGCGACTGATAGCGAACGTGCCCCGCCGCGATGTGCCCGAGCTGGCGCCCGATGACGAACGAGAGCTCGTCCTCGCGCAGATCTTCGAGATAGTCGCTCGAGAGAACGAGCGAGTACGGCTCGCCGAAACCGATCGCCGCTGCCGGAACTAGCGGATCTTGCCGTACGAAAACCAAGGGCAGGGGAATCCCAAGCGCGGCGCACTGACGTTTGACGATCGCAAAAATCTCCGGATTTTGCGCTTCGTGAATCAGGACGCTCGAGCCGATCAAACGGCCGCGCGCGAAAGTGATGAAGACCATCGCGCCGACGACGAAGAGCGCGACCTGGGCGAGTCCGACGGAAAAGTGGATGAAGACGCCGACGATTGCGGCGACCGGGAACGCCCAGAGCAGCGTTAGGAAGAATGCGATACGTTCGGTTGGGTGCCGAACCGAGGCCGGTCCTTCGAAGAGGAGACTTTTCCCTCGATCAAGCGTGGCGACCATGACGCTGCTTTCGTCGCGAGCGGGCGGCTGCCTCCGATGCCGATGCCGGCACCACCGCGACGCTTCGCTTCGTACATCGCGAGATCGGCGCGTTCGAGCAGTTCCTTGACGCTCTCGCCGTCGCGCGGTGAAACCGCGATCCCGATGCTCGCGCGAACCTCGATCTTGAGGGCTCCCACCGCGAGCGGCTCGCGCAGGACCGCGGCGATTTTTTCCGCGGCTTCGTTTGCGGCGCGGTCGCCTTCCAAATCTTCGAGCACGATTACGAACTCGTCGCCGGCGAGCCGCGTGACGGTATCGGAGGCGCGAACGTTCCGCGCGAGTCGCAGCCCGAATTCCACGAGGTACGCGTCGCCGACGGCGTGGCCGTAGGTGTCGTTGACGCCTTTGAAGTCGTCGATGTCGATAAAGAGAATCGCGCACGCATTCCCGAAGCGCTCCGAGCGCATGATCGCCGCTCCGAGACGCTCTTCGAGCAATCGGCGATTCCCCAAACCGGTGAGCGTGTCGACGTTCGCGAGCTCGCGAAGCCACGATTCGCGCATTTTAATCGCGGTAATATCGAGCATCGTACCGACGCGCGCGATCGAAAAACCATGTGCGTCGCGGATCGTCGTGGCGCGCTCGCGAACGTGGCGCTGCTCGCCATCGTGGCGAACGATGCGGTGCTCCACCTCGTAGGTGTCTCCCGACGCCTCGATCGCCGCGCGGACGTACGCGCGGTCGTCGGGATGGTCGAAGGCGCGAATATCGCCGAGGTCGCCGGTCGGGGGAAGCCCGAGTAGGTGCAGGAGCCCGAGCGACGGATGCATCGAGCGCGCCGAGAACTCGTAGCGCCAGCTCCCCAACTGCGCGATCTCCTCGACGAGCGGATCCTCGGGGGGCGCCGCCGGCGATGCGATCGGCTCGACCATGCGCGCCCGCCCGCTCGTTCCGACGATATCGCCGGCCGGCGAGCGCAGCGGCTCGAGTTCGAAGAGCAGGGTCTGCCCGAGCGCCTCGACCTCGAGCCGAATCTGCTTCCCGTCGAGCGCGCAGCGATGCGCCCCCGAGATCAGGTCGCAGGTCTCGCTCTCGCCCCAGAGTTCGGCGAGCTTCGAAGGCGGCCGATTCGGGCGGTGCTGGGCGGCGAGCGCCTCGTTGAGGGCGAGCACGTTGAGGTAGTTGTCGGTGATCCAAGCGTAGCGCGGCGTTTCCATGCCACGATCATGCCAGAGCCGGGCGGAGCGCCCCATCCGGGAAAACCCCTGGTTTT
>JAJZVP010000024.1 GCA_021845615.1 bacterium
GCCAGCCCGAACTCTTTTCCCCGGAGCGCGCGGCGCGGCTCGACGACCCAGCCCGGGAGGCGTATATGCCTGCCGCGGCGATCGTTTCGCGGCTCGAGGTGCCCGAGGAAGGGCGCGTGATCGATCTCGGCGCCGGAACTGGCCGATACACCTTCGCGATTGCGAAGGCGCACCCCGATGCGTTCGTGGTCGCCGTCGATACCCAGCCGGGTTTCGTGCGAATCATCGCCGAGCGTTGCCTTGAAGGCAAGTACGATAACGTCGTCACCGGCGACACGCCGGCCGGCCCGCCCGCGGATCGTATTTTGTTGCTGAACGTGCTCCACGAGATGAGCGATCTCGATCTCAATCCCGTGCGCGCCGCACTCTCGCCCGAGGGATGGATGCTCGTTATCGATTGGGAGGGCGCCATCGATCGCCCCGTCGGCCCGCCGCGCGAGCACGCGCACACGCGAGACGAAGCGATCGCGCGTCTGCAATCGCGTGGATTCACACGGGTCGAGCCGATCGACGCGCCCGAGTTTCCTTACCACTTCGTCCTTCGCGCGAGCCTGTAGGAGCCCGTCGGGGTATCGGCCGAAATGGCCGCACCCGTAGGCCCACGGTCGAACGCGTGGGCGCTAATGCGATAGACTCCGAGCAGGGAGCCGCCTGCCGAGCGCGTACCGCGTTCGGATGCGCACTTTTCTGATTCGAGGCCTCGGCCTCTCCGCATTGCTCTGTTCGTTCGCCGTCGCGTCCTCATCGGCCGCAGCGCAACCCATCCAGCTTCAACTCGATGCGCGGCAGGCGCCGACGCAGAACGTCGTGTTCACCCACGAAATTATTCCCGCGGCCCCGGGGCCGATGACGCTCTATTATCCCAAATGGATTCCCGGCGAACATCAGCCGGTCGGCCCGATCGCGAACGTCGCCTCGTTGGTTATTACCGCCGACGGCAAGCGCATCGCTTGGCGCCGCGATCCGCTCGACATGTTCGCATTCACGTTCGACGTGCCGGCGGGTGCCGATGCCGTCGACGTGCGCTTCACCTATCTCGGCGCCACGTTCGGCCATTACTCGTCCTCGCGCTTGGCGACGCACAATCTTTTCGTGACGACGTGGAACCAGAATCTGCTCTATCCGTCGACCGGAACGATTCAAGACACGTTTTTCAAGCCGTCGATCGTGCTTCCCGGGCCGGCGTGGAAATTTGCCACCGCGTTGACCGGCGCGCGCCGTTCGGGCGACACCGTCACCTTCGACGAGGTATCGCTCGAACATCTCATCGATTCGCCGCTCGACGCGGGAACGCACGCCTATCGGAAACGTATCTGGCATCAGGGAACGGCGAGCGCCTACCTCAACGTCTTCGCCGACACGCAGCACGAAGCGAATTCCGCGAAAATCGGCGAACCGCATTACGCCAAACTCGTTCGCGAGATGATGGCGATGTACGGCGCGCGCCACTGGCGCAACTATAATTTCTTGTTGACGCTCTCCGACCAGATGCCCGGTGAGGGAATCGAACATCACGAGTCGAGCGACGACGGCGAGACCGGGTCGTATTTTCTCAATCATAAAACGTTCGTTCGCGGTGGCGATTTGCTCTCGCACGAATTCAACCACTCGTGGGACGGCAAGTACCGCATGCCGGCGGGGCTCTATCCCGATAACCTTCAGATTCCGTACGACGACTCGCTCCTGTGGGTCTACGAAGGCATGACCCAATACTACGGCGACGTCATGTCCTTCCGCGATGGCATTCGCCCGGCGAAAGAGTGGCCCGATCAGGTCGCGGCGATGTACGCGTACTACGATAACGAGCCCGGGCGGCTGTGGAGAACGCTCGGCGATACCGCGACCTCGGCGCCCTTTCTCTACGCGGCGCCGTACGGCTACAACGCGCAGCGTCGCAGCGTCGATTTCTACGTCGAAGGCGCGCTCATGTGGCTCCGTGCCGATAGCATCATCCGCGCGAAAACGCACGATAAGAAATCGCTCGATACCTTCGCGCGCGAGTTCTTCGGCGGGAAGACCACCGGGCCGATCGTCGTTCCCTACACGCGTAAAGACATCATCGCCGGACTCAATAAGGTCTTACCGTACGACTGGACCGCGTTCTTCCATAAATGGATCGACGACATCGCCCCGCATCCGGCGAACGGATTTACTCCCGACGGTTGGAAGCTCGTCTACACCGCAAAGCCGACCATCTGGGTGCCGAAAAGCAACTTTTGGTATTCGATCGGGCTCGCGGTCAATCACGGGCGTATCGGCGACGTGCGCTTCGGCTCGCCGGCGGCCGTGGCGACCTTGGGAATCGATACGACGATCGTCGCCGTCGACGGCCGCGGGTACTCTTCGGCGGTGCTCGCGCGGGCGATCGCAGACGCCGCCAAGAGCAAAGCGCCGATCGACCTGCTCGTCGAACATAGCGACGTCTATCGTTCGGTCCAGATTCACTACACCGGCGGCCTTCGCTATCCGCATTTGGTGCGCGTGAAGGGCGTGCCGGATCGGCTCTCGCAGGTCGTCAAGCCCTACACGAAGTAGGGGCGCAGCGATGGAACAGCAACCCGAAGAACGCGAAGTCCTCGAACACGGCGGGCGCGTCGGGACCTTCGACCGCTTCGCCGCGGTGCTCGCGCTGGGCGAACGGATCATGTTCGCGTTCGTCGGGTTTCTGCTGTTCGTCGCCGTGGTCGCCTTGGCGATTCACAGCGTTCGCGAGGCGATCTCCCTCTTCACCGTCGCCGGCGATTCGCTCATCGCGACGACCGCACACTTCATCGATTTCATCCTCCTCATCTTGATGATCTCAGAGATCACCTATACGGTCGTCATATCGATTCGCGGACGGGGCCTATCGGCGATTCCATTTTTGTTGATCGCGATCATCGCGACCGTCCGCCGCGTGTTGGTCATCACCATTCAAGAGATCCATCCCGCCGCGCCCAAAGGGCTGCCGTGGATATCGAAGAGCAGCGTCGATCTGCTGGTGCTCTCGCTCGTCTGCGTGCTGTTCGTCGTAGCGATCGTCGTCTTGCAACGGCATTCGAGGTCGGCACGGCTACCGAAAGAATAACGCGCGGGTCACACCTGGCCGCTCGCGGCGCTCCGTCCCTTTCGGTCGAGTTCGCGCTCGCGCAACTCCACGCGACGAATCTTTCCAGAGCGCGTTTTTGGAAGATCGGCGACGAATTCGATCTCGCGCGGATATTTGTAGGGAGCGGTGACGCGCTTGCAGTGCTCCTGTAACTCCGCGACGAGCGCGTCGCCAGCGGTATAGCCGGGACGCAATACGACGAACGCTTTCACGATGTTGCCGCGATCCGCATCGGGGCTTCCGACGACGGCGGATTCCGCGACGGCGGGATGTTCGAGGAGCGCGCTCTCCACTTCGAACGGGCCGATTCGATAGGCTCCCGAGGAGATGACGTCGTCGGCGCGACCGACGAACCAAAAATATCCGTCGGCATCGACGCGCGCGCGATCGCCGGTGAGGTACCATTCGCCGCGCCGCGTCGCCGCCGTCTGCTCTTCGTCGTGGAGGTAGCCTTTGAAGAGCGTCGGCGGGTCGCCGCGCAGACCGATATCGCCGACGACGTCGGTCGCGCAAGGACGCCCGTCTTCGTCGACGACCGCGACGTCGTGCCCGGGCGTCGGGCGCCCCATCGCGCCGACGCGCACTTCGTCACCGGGAAGGTTCGCAACGAGTAACGAGTTCTCGGTCTGTCCGTAGCCGTCGAATATCGTGAGCCCGAACGCTTCGTTCCAGCGTTCGATCACCTCGGGATTGAGTGGTTCTCCGGCGCTGACGCAGTGGCGTAGTCGCGGCATTCTCCAGCGCGTTCCGAGATCGTCGCGTTTGGCTTCGAGCCGATACTCCGTCGGCGCTTGGCAGAGCACGGTGACGCCGAGATCGCGGATGAGATCGAGGCGCTCGGCCGGATCGAAACCGCCGTCGTGCATGACGATCGCGCTGCCGCAAGACCACGGCCCGAGCAAGACGTTCCAAAGGGATTTCGCCCAGCCCGTCGCCGCGGTGCTCCAGACTAAATCGTCGGGCGTGCAATCGAGCCAGTAGCGGGCCTGCATGCGTTTTGCAAAACTATAGGCGCGATCGTGGACGACGCCTTTGGGATCCTTCGTCGTGCCGCTGGTGTAAATGATGTAACTCCACTCATCGCTGCGCGCGTCGATACCCGGTAGCGGCTCCGCCCGTTCGGCGCGCGTATCGAGGCGCTCCCATCCATCGCTCTCCGCCTCGCTGAGGTAGTAGCGTTCGCAAGAAACCGCATCGGCGCGTATCTCGTCGATCTCGCTTTGGTTGCTCGCGCACGCCACGATCGCTCGTACGCCCGCGTGATTCGCGCGGTAGAGGAGATCTTTCGCGCGCAACTGCTCCGCACAGGGGATGGCGACCGCGCCGATTCGATCGAGGGCGAGCATGGTGAAAAGCCAGGCGGGCCGCTTCGGCAGTGCGACGAGAACGCGGTCGCCGCGTCCGATTCCGCCTTCGGCGAACACGCGCGCGTGTCGTTGCGAGGCGAGTGAGATCTCGCCAAAGGAAAAGGTGCGTCGGCTGCGGTCGTTATCGATAAAGAGCAAGGCGCGCCGGTCGTGGCGAGCGAGATCGTCGACGACGTCGCGCGCGAATGAAAACTGCCGCGGGACCTCCCAGCGGAACTCCGCGCGCCGATCGGTCACGTCGCGGCGTCGAACGCGACGAGCGCGTCCTCCAAACGATCGAGAAAGAGCGCGATCTCGGCATCGGCGATCACCAACGGCGGTGCGATGCGCAAGACGCGTTCGTGGGTGTCCTTCGCGGCGACGCCGCGCTCGAGCAACGCGTAGGCGAGCGGCCGCGCGGGCCGATCGAATTCGACGCCGACGAGCAATCCGCGCCCGCGCACGTCGCGGATCGACGGCGATTTGAGCGCGCGCAAACCCTGCATGAGTTTCGCTCCGGCATAACGCGCGCGTTCGGGCAACCGTTCTTCCACGAGCACCTCCATCGCGGCGATCGCCACGGCGCTCGCCAACGGGTTGCCGCCGAAGGTGCTGCCGTGATCGCCGGGTTGGAAGAGCGACATCAGCGCGCGGTCGGCGAGGATCGCCGATACCGGATAGAGACCGCCGCCTAAGGCTTTCCCGACGATGAGGATGTCGGGTTTGATGCCGTCGTGATCGAGCGCCATCATCGCGCCCGTGCGTCCGAAGCCCGTCTGAATTTCATCGCCGAGGAAAAGGACGTCGTGTTCTTTGCAGATCGCCCACGCGCGCTTGAGATATCCCTCGGGAGGAACGATCACGCCGCCTTCGCCCTGAATCGGTTCGATGAGCATCGCGCAGGTATTCGGGCCGATCGAGCGTTCGAGTGCGTCGGCATCGCCGTAGGGGACGAGCACGAATCCGGGCGTATAGGGACCGAACGAACGGCGATACGCCGGCTCGCTCGACGCGCTGATCACCGTCGTCGTGCGCCCGTGGAAGTTATTGGTGAAAACGATAATCTCGGCGCGATCCGGCGGAATGCCCTTAACGTCGTATCCCCATCGGCGCGCGAGTTTGATCGCGGTCTCGACCGCTTCCACGCCGGTGTTCATCGGCAATGCCATCTCGAAGCCGCAGAGTTGGGTGAGTCGTTCGAGAAATACGGGTAATCGATCGTTACGCATCGCGCGCGAGGTGAGCGTGACGCGCCCCGCTTGTTCGACGAGTGCGGCGACGATGCGCGGATGGCAGTGTCCCTGGTTGACTGCGGAATAGGCGCTGATGCAATCGAGATAGCGCTTTCCTTCGACATCGGTCAACCAGCAGCCGCCGGCTCCTTCGACGACGAGATCGAGCGGATGGTAGTTATGCGCCCCGTAATGCTCTTCGGCATCGATGAGGCTCCGGGAACTTCGGTCGCTCGCTTTCATACTCTCGAACTCTTTAACGCCACGTGTGTTTACCGCAGCATGCGGGAATGCCGGGGCGCGTTTTCCATCCGGCATTCGAGGAACACTTGCTCGTAGGAGTTAAGGATGCTCGCTGTGCCGCCCTCCTCGATCTCCACCCCGACCGCCCCGGAGCGCGCCCTCGCAGCGGCTCCGACGCTGCGACATTTGCTGCAGCTCGACGGTCCCTCTATCGGCGAGCGCTCGCGGAGCTTTTTTCTCCTCTCGGAGCGGCCGAACGGGCGCGCGGCGCTTCTGCTCCACGGCCTGACCGCAAGCCCCGGACAGATGGAACGATTCGCGCGGGGCCTCGCCGAACGCGGATTTGCGGTCGTCGTTCCGCGCCTGCCCCGGCACGGCCGGAGCGACCGGCTCACGCGCGCGCTCGCCGAGCTCGATGCCACCGATTTGCAGGACCGAACGGCGCTCGCGTTACGGGCGGCGCGCGAGCTCGCCCCGCTCGTAACGGTGGTCGGGTTCTCGCTCGGTGGCACGCTCGCGCTACGGCTCGCGCACGATGAAGAACTCGAACGTGCGGTGGCGATCGCGCCTTTTCTCGGCTTTGCATGGTTGCCCAATCGCATCGCGCCGCTGCTGACGCGCGCGATGCTGCGGTTGCCGAACGCATTTGCCTGGTGGGATCCGATCGCGCGCGAGCGACAGATGCCCGCGCACGGATATCCGCGTTACAGCACGCACGCCGTCGCGCGCGCGTACGGATTGGCGAGTGCGTTGCTCGCCGACGCTCGCGAATCGCCGCCGCGGACGCGCGATATCGTTGCGGTAACCAACGATCGCGAGGCGGCGGTGAACAACCGTGCGATACGGCGGCTGCTCTCGGCGTGGAGCGCTTCGGGTGCGAGCGGCGTTCGCAACGAACGTTTGCGCGGACTCCCACTCTCGCACGATATCGTCGAGCCGGAGCGACATCCGGAGCTCGCCGATCGGGTCTTCCCGCAGTTGTTGGAGATCGTCGACGATCGATGAACGATCCTTTTCAGGAGGGGCTCGTCGGGCTCGCGCGATTGCAGGCGCTCGACGGTCCCCACATTCTATCGGCCGCTCGCACCCAGGCCTGGCTGCACGGCGAACGGCGCCCGCTCTGCGTCGCGCTCTTCCATGGATTGACGAATAATCCGGCGCAATTCTCCGCATTCGCTCCGGCGCTGCACGCGCGAGGAGCGAACGTGATCGCGGTGCGCTTGCCGCACCACGGCGAGAACGACCGGCTCACCAAGAATCTCGCGCGTTTACGGAGCGCGGAGCTCGTCGCAACGCTCGATGCGACGCTCGAGATCGCCGGGTTGTTGGGCGAGCGAACGGCCGTAATGGGGCATTCGACCGGCGGCACGCTCGCCGCCTACGGCGCGCAGTTTCGCAGCGGCATCGCGCTCGCGGTTCCGGTCTGTCCGGGCTTCGCCGTCTTGCGCTTTTCGCGCCCGGTGAGCCGAGCGATCATGCTCGGCGCGCGAATCGTTCCGAACGTGAATATCTGGTGGGATCCGGAATTGCGCGAACGTTTCCGCCCCGCCGCGGCGTATCCACGCTTCCCGACCCGCGCGGTCGCCGCGGTCATGCGGATCGCCGACGCAACCTTTCGTGCCGCGCGCCGCGCGGCACCGCTCGCCGAAAAAATTCGCGCGATCGTCGTCGCGCGAGACCCGGCGGTCAACAATCTAGCGACGCGGCGGCTCGTCGAGCGGTGGCGCGAACGCGGTGCCGAGGCGAGCTACGAAGAGTTGGTCATCGATCCGCTCAATCACGATCCCTTCGATCCCGATTCCCCGCGCGCGCGCATCGAGCGAAGCTATCCCACGTTGCTCTCGGTGTTCGACGACTATCTCGGCGGTACGGCACCGTGAGCGAGAAGATCGTTCGGTGCGCCTGGGCGACGAGCGCGCTCGCGATTCCCTATCACGACGAGGAGTGGGGAGTGCCGTCGCACGACGACCGCCACCTTTTCGAGATGTTGGTTTTGGAGGGCGCGCAGGCGGGCTTGAGTTGGGAGACGATTTTGCGGAAGCGCGCGTGCTATCGACGCCGATACGAGAACTTCGATCCCGCGCTCGTCGCGCGCTTCGGCGCGCGGCAGATCGAAGCGATGATGGAGGACGCGGGTTTGGTGCGCAACCGTTCGAAAATCGAATCGAGCGTTCGGAACGCGCGATCGTTCCTCGATCTCGCGCGCGAGCACGGCACCTTCGCGCGTTGGCTCTGGGGGTTCGTCGGCGGCTCCCCCGTGGTGACCCGGCGCGCGCGCGGCGAGAAACTCCCCGCGAGTACCGAACTCGCCGAGCGCGTCAGCAAAGAAATGCGAGCGCGAGGCTTCCGCTTCGTCGGCCCGACGATCGTCTATTCCTACCTTCAAAGCGTCGGAGTGGTCGACGATCATAGCGTCGATTGCTTCCGCGCGCAGGAAGGATCGATGCCGTAGCCCAAAAGCGGCGGTTTGTAATGAAACGACTATTTTTTATAGCTACGGCGCTCTTTTGTGCCGTTGGGTTCGCGGTATTTCCGGCGCGCGACGCGCGCGCCGGAGCGACGCGCGTGAGCGCCGGGGTGGTCGTCGTGGACGGAACGCACCGCGAGGCGGGTGGCGTCACGATGACCGGCGCGGCTCCCGCTCCCGCGCTTTCGATTTCTCATCGAATCGGGCGCTTTTCGCTCTTCGGCGAAGGGGTCTCGACGCTCGGACCGCTCGGCATTTCGGGAGGGAGCAGTTCGTTACAAAGCGTCGAGCTCTCGTATCTGAATTTCGTACTGCGGTACCATCTTTCGCGTTCGATGACCGTCGGCGTCGGAGAGACGATCTACAACCAGCTCTCGGACTATCGATTCAATTTCGGGACGATATCGCCGCCGCCGACCTTCGTCTACGTGCTCGGATCCATCTCTCGAGAACGCACGCGGACGGTCGGCACGCGCTTCGAACTGCGCGACGAGTTCCATCGTTCCAAGCGGACGCATCTAGAGGCGTTACTCGCGGTGAACCCACGCCTAACGGCACGTTGGACGAACTCCGGCGATCTTCTCTATTCGAACGGAACCTCGGCGGCTGTACCGACGAGGTTTATCATTCCCGAATCGGGGTCGCAGATCGACGCATCGATCGAGAACAGCGTGCGCGAGCGCCGCTACACGCTGGTGTACGGGCTTCGCTATACCAATTTGACGTTGTTCTTCACCCGCTATTCCACCCTCGCCGATCGCAACGCCTTCGTGATTCCCTTCGTCGGCATTTCGCGCACCTTCGGCCACTAGGAGCGCCGCATCGCGGGGCGAAGGGCTCGTAGATGCTCGCATCGCTCGCGCTGGTGGCGGCGGTCGCCGCCCCGGCAAAATCCTCGAATGCCTTCCTCACCGACTTCGCCGGTTCGTGGCGCTGCAGCGCGAAGGGCGAGACGCCCTCGCTCTGGCGGATCGGGCGCATTCCCGGCAGCCGCTGGGTCCGCGTGGACTGGGGGATTCGCCCCAATGGCCTCCCCAGCGGAAGCGCTTTCGTTGGATACATTCCCTCCCGGGGGATCTGGCTCTATCGCGATTTTCACGGCGGCGGCAGCTATGCGAATATGCACGGCACGCGCGCGAGCGACGGTACCTGGACCTGGAGCGGCCCGTTTTATCCCTACGCCGCGTCGCGTGGAAGCGCGCCGTTATCGGGCCGCATTACCTGGAAACGTAGCGATGCGAGGCACGTTCAACGCACCTTCGCATCGTTCGACCGCGGCATGCTCGTGCCGCACGGCGGTGACACCTGCACCGCGCAGTAGATCTTACTTGGCGACCGCTTTCACATCGGCGACCGTAACCGGGCTCGCCGCGTTCCCCCACGACGAACGAACGTACGAAACGACCGCGGCGATATCCGCATTCGAAAGCGTGGTTCCCCACGGCGGCATCATGCCGTTGTAGCTCTTGCCCTTCACGACGATCGCGCCCTGAAGGCCGTATTTGACGATGTGAATGACCTTCGCTTTGGGGCCCGTCACGGTGGGATTGCCCGCGAGCGGCGGGAACGCTCCGGCGACGCCTTCGCCGGTCGCCTGGTGGCAACTCGCGCAATTGGTGTTATAGACCGAGGCCCCGGTGGTATTTGCCGCTGCGGGTGCCGCGCTCGTCGCCGCCATTGGACTGCCGGCTGGAGAGGCGGCGGCCGAACTTTGCGGCGCGCTGCTTGCAGTGGATGAGGAACTACTCGTGTTCTTCGAGCATGCGGAGAGGGCGAACAGCAAGCCCGCCGCAACGAAACCGATTTTTCGGAGTGAACTCATATTCTATCGGCGCTCCTTGACGCTCGGTACCCCTACGCGCCGGTGCGACGAATTGCCTGCCGGTCGCGCGATCGATGCGTATTAATTATAGTGGCGAACGGTCGGCCAAATCTCACCGAGTGTACCGCGCGGGCTGCGGCAGAGCCGTATGGGAAGATCGTCTTCATACGGCATTCCCAATGGATTGGAGAAGCGCGTGACGATGCGTCGGCGTTTATAAAAATGCGCGCCGCCGGGACAGCGGCTTCCGACGGCAATGAGCGTCGCCCCGCTCGCGCCGTGCGTACCCCAGAGCCAATACTGATTGTGCCCGGAGAGCACCGGCGGTAGCGCGTGCGACGAGTTGAAAAATTCGATCGCCGATGCCTCGCCGTAATTGTCGGTGAAGATCGCCGCTCCCACGCGTTCGCCGGGCGGCAGGTCCGCATAGACGGTCGCAACGGTGGCGGCGAGCCGAGGCCAGCCGTGCATATCGGCGAAATCCTGTCCGAGCCGAGCGATTTTGTGGTTTTCGGAGGCCACCGAGAGGTGAAGCGCGTGTCGCAGGAACGCCGTGTATGCGAGGATTTGCGGCGTCGGAAGAATCGGCATCGCCGCCGGTAGCATCCACGCGGCAAGGAACGGCGTGAGCGCGACGAGCGCGACGCGCCCCCAGCGAACGGCGAGCGCTCGTGCGACGGCGAGCGCGCCCAAAGCGATGTAGATCGAATACATGTCGGCGGGATAATAATTTTTCCCGTGGAGTACGATCATTTCGGCGAGCATCGCGAGGGCGGCAAAGCCGAGCCAACGGAGCGTCGGCGCGCGCAACGCGGATACGATTCCGACGATCCAGATCCATGCGAGGAAAGGATTCGTGAGAAGTAGTTGTTGCACGATATAGGAAAGCGGCGACAACACGACGTTCTTGCCGCTCGCTCCGGCCTTGAGAACGGAGAGCATCGGTAGGTCGTGCGCGATCTGCCATAGGACGTTCGGCAGCGCGATCGCTACGCCGATGAGCGCGCCGTACCAAAAATACGGCGTAGCGAAAATGCGCCGCTCTTTCGTGAGCGCCAAGCCGATCGCGAGTGCGACGGCAAAAAAGACAACGCTGTATTTTCCTTCGAACGACACGCCGAGCGTCGTACCGACCGCAAGCCAGAGGCGCGGTGACGCACCGTCGACGATGCGCAGCAGATAGAGCGCTGCGAGCGGCCAGAGCCAGAGCCCGACCATATCCGGGCCGACCTGCGTGCCGAACACCGCGAGCACCGGCGTTAGTGCGACGGCGAGCGCGGCGAAGCTCGCGGCAAAACGCCCGCCGCCGAGATGCGTCACGATCCGTACGACGACGAAAACCGAACCCGCCGCGCAGAGGGCGGCCGTCGCACGTAGCGCCGCGAGCGAGATGCCGAAGAGCTGTGAGGCCGCGGCGACCAGCGGAACGAGCGGCGGCTGGTCGACGTATCCCCAACTCGGATGGCGCCCGCAGATGATGAAATAGAGCTCGTCGCGGAAGAACCCGTAGTGCGGGTTCGCAAGAAGGTGGAAGACGAACGTGAAGCCTGCGGCAACCCAGGCCCAGCGAAGGCTGCGGTCGTTCATCTTCTCGGCTACCCGGGAGCGCCGGGAGAAGTTTCATTCCGCTTCCGGGCGCGTGCGTGCTAGCGGGGGTCGAAGGCTCCCGTCAGGATCATTTGCTCGGCGAGGAGCCGCGCGCGACGATACCGGGCGATCTCCTCGCGAGAACTCTGCGGTGGAAGCGCCGCGAGAATGACATCGAGCTCTTCGTCGAACGCATCGGCGAGCGAGCGCGGCGTATAGGGTCCCGGAAAGCGCAGCCGTTGCGCGATCATCAACCGATAGATGCGATCGGTCGCGAGATCTTCCATGTATCCGTCGATCAAGCTCGCGCCTCGCCCGTCGAGCACGCCCTTGCGGTAGCGAATGACCGTGCGAATCGCCGCGCGAGTGCCCTCGATCGTCGTCGCGCCGACGCCGATCGGCGCGGGACGAAGATCCGGGTGGAGATCGGCTCCCGGGGTGAGGAACGAGAGTTGATTCGGCTCGGGAAATTGCGCGACGGCGATCGCGTTTTGGTCGGGGTGCCCCGTCCACGCCCCGTCCATACCGCAGCTCGCTTCGTTGCGCTTATCGCGTTCGAGAGCGTCGAGCGCGCGAGCGTTGAGCTCGGCATCTTCGCGGCTGGGATAGAGCGCGGTCATCCCACCGATTGCGAGAACGCCGCGCCGATGGCAGATTTGCGGTAAGAGCGTCCGGAGATTTTGGAAGAATGCGACGTCGTGCGGGATCGTATTGCGGTCCGGCAAGAGCCAGTTGGGATCGTTGAGATTGAAGTGGATCAACGAGGCCATATAATCCCAACGTCCGAGGTTGAGCCCGAGAATCGAATCGCGCAGGTTGTAGAGGAACTCCTCGACTTCGTACGCGAGCGAGTGGGCTTCGACGAGCGCCATGCAGGAAATGGCGTTTCCCGGCCAGCCGCGCGCGCTCGAAACCGCAGCGAAAAGGTCGCGCCAAAAGATCGCTTCTTCGGCGGACTCGCTCTTGGGAATGTAGAGCAAGAGCCCGTGCGGGAGCTCGTGGAGCTCGAGCGAGAACGCGAGCAACGCGACGTCGAAGACCGAAGCGCTCGCGAGTTCGTTCTCGACGACGCCGGCTTGCGAAAGGTGGAGCGGGCGAACGCGGGTCCAAATGACGGCGTCGCGCCGCGCGATGCCGACGCTGCCGCCGCGCTTGCGATCGTCGTATGCGAGCGTCCCTCGCAGAGCGGCGACGACGTTCCGGTGCCCGAGCATGAGGTGCTCCCACTCGTTGACCATCGAATCTTCGAGATCGAGCATGATCCCCGGCGCGCCGGAGTTGATCATCTTCACGACGAGTTCGGCATCGTCGGCGGGGCCGGTCATTTGATTGCGCTGGTCGCGCACCCATGCGGGCAGCTCGATCTTCCAATTCGTCGTCGTCGCCGCGGAGGGCGGCAGATAATCAGGGAGGTCGCCCGCGTGGGCGCGCGCGAGCCGTTCGGCGCGCGCGCGGACCAAGCGTTGCTGTTCGGGAGTGAAACGCCGATGGAGCGGGAGAAAGAATTCGGCGAATCCCTCGGCGAGGTCGACCTTCAGGTCGAAACCGGGTGCTGCGACGTTCACGCGCCGACGGCGATTTGAACGGCGGATTCGTAGAATTGTTCGCTCTCCGTCGATCCGTGAAGCGCGGTCGTCGAGGATTGCCCCTCGCTCACGACCGAAGCGACCTCATCGAAATAGCCGGTGCCGACTTCGCGTTGGTGGCGCGTGGCGGTGTAGCCGAACGCTTCGGCCGCGAATTCCGCTTGCTGGAACTCCGCGTACGCACTCATGCCGCGCTCTTTGAAATCGTGCGCGAGGGTGAAGAAGCTGTGATTGAGTGCGTGGAAACCGGCGAGGGTGATGAACTGGAACTTATAACCCATGGCGTTGAGACGATCGCGAAATTCGGCGATCGTCACGTCGTCGAGCTTGCGCTTCCAGTTAAAGGACGGCGAGCAATTATAGGCGAGCATCTTGCCGGGGTAGCGCGCGTGAATTGCGTCAGCGAATTGCTTCGCTTCTTCGAGATTGGGCTCCGAGGTTTCGACCCAGAGCAGATCGGCGTGCGGTGCGTAGGCGAGGCCGCGAGCGATCGACGCTTCGATGCCGTTGCGAACGCGGAAAAAACCTTCGCTGGTGCGTTCGCCGGTGCAGAACGCCTTGTCGCGAGGATCGATATCGCTGGTGACCATCTGCGCGGCCATCGCATCGGTCCGCGCGATGACGATCGTCGGCACGTCGAAGACGTCGGCGGCCAATCGCGCCGAGATGAGGTGCCGAACCGCCTGTTGCGTGGGGATCAACACCTTGCCGCCGAGATGACCGCATTTCTTTTCGCTGCTGAGTTGATCTTCGAAATGGACGCCCGCCGCGCCGGCTTCGATCATCGCTTTCA
Organism: bacterium; assembly: GCA_021845615.1. Lineage (GTDB taxonomy): Bacteria > Vulcanimicrobiota > Vulcanimicrobiia > Vulcanimicrobiales > Vulcanimicrobiaceae > JABEUX01. Next base: position 14,165 of record JAJZVP010000024.1, read on the forward strand.
TGAGTTCGAAGACGTTGAGCGCTCCACCGAAGCCCGCTTCGGCGTCGGCGACGATGGGGAGGTAAGATTCGGGGCCGCCCTTCCCTTCGAGCGATTCGATTTGATCGTACCGCGCGAGCGCGCTGTTCAGGCGCTTCACCAGCGTGGGGACGCTGTTGACGGGGTAGAGCGATTGGTCGGGATAGATCTGTCCGCTCACGTTGGCATCGGCGGCGACCTGCCAGCCGCTGCAGTAGAGAGCCTTCAGTCCGGCCTTTGCGGCTTGGATCGCTTGGCCGCCGGTCATGGTGCCGAGCGCTGCCACGGGCTCCGCTTCGTGCAGGCTCGCCCAGAGGCGGGAGGCGCCGAGGCGGGCGAGCGTCTGTTCGACGACGACGCTGCCTTGAAGGCGGACGACATCTTCGGGACGATAGCGGCGTTCGATCCCCTTCCAACGGGGCGAGGTCGCCCAGTCGGCGGCGATTGCGGCAGCTCTACGATCGGTACTCACGGTGTGCGGTGTCCTCCCTGGCCGGCAAATGGATGCCTGCAGCCATTTATTTGGATCGATTCATTGGATGGCATCAAATGAATCGTTGGATGCATACCAAGGTTATACAAAAGTCGAGACGCTATGTCAACATAGCGCCCCGACTATTTTTCAAGCACCGCTATTCGGCGCTTAGCGCTCCGGGAGGCGAAGCGAGGGACGCGCGGTGAGGTCGGGACGAATCTCGACGTGCGCGGCGAGGCTGCGCTCCATCAGCTCGAGCGCGCGGTCGAGTTGCGGGTCGCGGTCGTCGCGATAATCCTGCGGAGCGATGTCGACGTCGTAATCGGGATCGGTGCCGTAGTTTTCGACCTTCCAGCCCACATCGACGAACCAGAACGAATACTCCGGTTGCGTGGTCACCGTGCCGTCGACGAGATGGTGATACGGGTTGATCCCGATAACGCCGCCCCAGGTGCGTTTCCCGACTAAGGGCCCGAGCCCGTAGAGTTTGAACGCGTGGCTGAAAATGTCGCCATCGGAGCCGGCAAATTGATTGGTGATACCGACGATCGGTCCGCCGACCGATTCGGGCGGATAGGGTTCGACCGGGCCGTAGCGCGAGACGTCGAAGCCGATGCGTTTGCGATTGAGTTTTTCGATCAAAAGCGGCGAGACGTGGCCGCCGCGGTTATAGCGGATATCGACGATGAGGCCGCGCTTGTCGAATTCGCTGAGATAGCCGCGATGGAATTCGGCGAAGCCCCACGGCCCCATATCCGGAACGTGGAGGTAGCCGACCGCGCCGCCGGTTTTCTCGGCGACGTAACGGCGATTCCGTTCCACCCAGGCGCGATAGCGCAACGATGCTTCGCCGGCGAGCGTCTTCACGACGATCGTGCGTTCGTCGCCGCGCTTGTTGGCGATGCCGAGCGCGATCTCGGTGCCTGCGGTATTGACGAGCAATCGTTCCGGCGCGATCTCGGCGGAGAGGCGCGTTCCTGCGATCGAGAGCAGATAATCGCCTTCGCGTACGTCGAGTCCGGGTTCGGCGAGCGGCGAATCGGCGTTGCGATCCCACGAATCGCCGCGATAGATACGTTCGATACGGTAGCCGTTGCGTTCGCCGTCCCAGCGATAATCGGCGCCGAGGAATCCGCGTCGATACTGCGGCGGTACCCGCAGGTCGCCGCCCATTTCGTAGGCGTGCGAGGTTCCGAGTTCGCCGTGCATCTCCCAGATGAGATCGGAGAGCTCGCCGCGCGTGCGAACGCGGGGCAGCACCGCTTTGTAGCGATCGTAGACGCGGTCCCAATCGACGTCGCTTAAATCGGCGACCCAGAACTGCTCGGTCTGCAGGCGCCAGGCTTCGCGATACATCTGCGCCCATTCGTCCTGCGGGATCACTTCGACGCTCGCTCGATCGCAATCGATGAAACCGCTCTTGCGGCCGGGCTCGGCCGGGGGCTTCCCGTCCTCTTCGTCCTCGGGAAGGTCGCCGAGCGCGTCGATCGCGCGCAACCGCGCGCCCGAGCTGTAGAGCAGCGTTCTTCCGTCGGGGCCGAGGCGCATTTCGTCGACATCGCGCGCGAGCGTCGCGCAACGTTGCTGTTCGAAATCGTACGAGAGCAGCGCGCCCCCGCCATGCTCGTCGTCCTCCGCTCCGTGCGGCGCGATGCCGCGAACGGGATGGCGAGTGAAGAGCGCGCGGCCCTTCACGGCGACGAGATCCCCGTAATTGCCTTCGTCGACCGGAAAGGCCAGCATTCGCCCGGTAATTCCATCGAAGTCGATCTCGATATCGGCGTGCTTCTCGTCTTTTTTATCTCGCTCGTCGTCGTGATGGTCGTGGTGGTCGCGGTGGAGCGGCTTGGGCTGGGGCACGAACGGCGAGGGGACGTCGGTGCGCAGCGTGATGGCGAACGGACGTTCCGCTTGCGGGAATCCGAGATCGAATTGCAGCGCGTCGTAGAGCGGGCGAAAATCCCGCGAAGCGATGCAGTAGAGGTATTTCCCGTCGGGATCCCATTGCGGCGAGCGATCGACGCGTAGCGCGGTGGTGACGTCGTGGATCTTCCCCGATTTCACTTTGACGATTCGTATGATCGAGGAGTTAGAATTCGGCGACCACGAGTAGGCGATGAACCGTCCGTCGGGGGAATACGCGATGCCCGAGATCGGGCGCCCGAGGCTGCGGTCGAGCGTGCGGATGGTATTCTCGGCGAGATCGAGGACGCAGAGCTCGTGGCGATGGTTCGAAAACGCGAGCGTCTCGCCGTTGGGCGAGGTTTCGAGTTCGATCGGTCGCCCGATATCGCCGACGGTGAGCAATTTCGGTTCGCCGTTCTCGCCCGCGTTCCAGCGCGCGATCCGTTCGTAGCCTTTGCGGTCGGTGACGCCGACGAGATGCTTTCCGTCGCGCATCCAACGGACGAGCCGAATGCGCGAGCGGCTTCCCTCGCCGTAGCGAACGACGGGGCCTTCGAAGAGCGGCATCGAAAACGCCTGCCCGCGCGCGACGAATGCGACGTGCGTGCCGGCGGGAGAACTCTCGTAATCTTCGAGCATCTCCGACGCGTCGTCGAAACGTCGCACGCTCTGCGGGGCCGAGGAATGCGCCGTAACGTCGAGCGTACGCGTCGTGCGATCGGCGGTATCGAAGAGCGCGATGCTGCCGCCGACGCCGTAGACGATGCGTCGCCCGTCGGTGGAGGGGAAGCGCGCGTAATACTCCGAGTCGTTGCTCTCCGCGCGGAGATCGCCGCCGTCGGGCGCGCACGAATAAATCTTCCCGATGCCCTCGTGATCGGCGAGCAGATAGATACGTTCGCCGATCCACATCGGCCATACCGGGTTGCCGTCGGGGAGCTTAAGGCGCTCGAAATCGCCGCTTCCCGCGGTATCGATCCAAATCTCGCCGCTGGTGCCGCCGCGGTAGCGCTTCCAACGCGCGGGATCGTCGGCATTGCGGCCGAGCACGCTGCGGCCGTCGGCCGCGCGCGAGAGCGCGCGCACGTGGCCGAGCCCGAGTTCGCGCGGGCTACCGCCGGAGGCGGAGATGGCAAACGCGCGCATTTCGCGTTCGTACCACGCCGACGGATTCGCGGAGAAGAAAATTTCGCTCCCATCCGGGCTCCAACCCGAGATCGACGCGAGCGTCGCGCCGAGAAAGGTGAGGCGTTTGGGAACGCCGCCCTCGGCCGGCATCACGTAGAGCTCGGGGTTTCCATCGTCGTTGGAGATGAAGGCGATCGTGCGAGCGTCGGGCGAGAGGCGCGGAAAGCTCGCCGCTCCGAACCCGGTCGTCAAGCGCCGGGCGGCGCCTCCGGGGAGCTCGACGCTCCACAGGTCGTCCTCACAGACGAAGACGAGAAGATCCCCCGCGATGGTGGGATAGCGATAGTAACCTTGACTCATAGCCCGAGTCTCTTAGCGATAGCAGTCGTCGGTTCCGCTTGCAACGAGTCGAGAGCGATGGTGGTTGTAGGCGGCGATGAACGTCCGAGAGGAAGCGTTGCGACGCCTCGCGTCGCTCGATTTGGGCGGCTATGCCCAACGGAGGTCGTATCTCGACGGAAACGCCACGCGTCTTTCGGCGTACCTTCGTTTCGGAATCCTCTCGCTCGCCGAGGTGCGCGATCGTGCCTGGAGCGCCGACTGCGACCTCGCCTCGCGCGAGAAGTTCCTCAACGAGTTGGCGTGGCACGATTATTACCGACGCGTGCTTGCGTTGCTCGGCGACGCGATTCGCAATCCGATCGAGCCTTCGAAGAGCGGGTGGCCGACCGATGCGTACGAGCGCACGCTCCCCGACGATGTCGCCGCCGGGGCGACGGGGCTCGCGTGCATCGATGCATTCGGCGAAGAATTACGCGAGACCGGCTACCTGCACAATCACGCGCGCCTCTGGTTCGCGGCGTATCTCGTCCATTGGCGAAAAATTGCGTGGGAGAGCGGCGCCGAATTCTTTCTCAAGTATTTGATCGACGGCGATCCCGCCGCGAACGATCTCTCCTGGCAATGGGTCGCGTCGACGTTCTCCGACGCGCCGTACATCTTCAACCGCGCGAACCTCGAACGCTATTCGGGCGGGCGCTTCTGCGCCTCGTGTCCCAAACGTACCCGGGGCTGCCCCTTCGAAGGCGAGTACGACGCGCTCGCGAGCGCGCTCTTTCCGCACGAGCGCGGCGAATCGACGCCGCAGCCCGAGCTTCGCGCTCCCGCCGATCGGCGCGTGGCGTTGGGCGAGGTTCCCGAAAACGCGATCGTGCTGCACCACTACGACGCGATGCGCCCAACGCATCCGGCGGCGCGATTCGCGCCCGACGCGCCCGCGCTCTTCGTCAACGACGCGCGGCTCTACGACGAAGCTTCGGTCAATCAGGTCGGCCGCACGATCGTCTACGCCGCGCTCGGGGCGATGCGGGCGGAGTATCGAACCGGCGACATCGTCGACGAAACGTTGCGTTTTGCGAGCGAGGTCGGCGCGAACGTCGCCGTCGTTACCGAGAGTTCCGATCCCGCGCTCCGACGCCGCTTCCGGGCGCTCGCCGAACGCATGAAGGTGTCGATCGTTTCCGACGATCCCTTCGTGACGCTCGATGAAGAGGTCGATCTTCGGCGCTTTTCGCGCTATTGGTCGCTCGCGCGACGCTCGTTGAGCACCGCCGCGAGAGCGGCGAATATCGTCCCGCTATTTTCGAACTGAACGAGCGGGGGAACCAGCGTCGGCGTCTCGGTAATGCGTCGGCGTCCGACGAGCGTGCCGAACGGCAGCATCGGCGGCTGGCGAAACGTCGCGATCGAACGAAAGAGTAACTCGGCGTAGAGAGCGTTCGCCCAACCGAAATCGGCGCGCGTGTAGCGCCACCAACCGTTCACGTAGAAACTTTCGTGGATGAGCCCGGCGCTACCGTCGGTCTCCGCGAGTTCGGTGATCGCTTCGGCGACCTCCGCCGACGACGTGGAGGTGAGCGCGCGGGTGATGATGGAGAGCGGCCAGACGTTGTCGTACGGCGTGTGCGGGCTTCCGATCCCCGCGGCGTAGAGTCCGGAGAAATAATACGGGTCGCTCGGGCTCAATACGAAATTTCGCGTCCGAACGTAGAGCCGATCGTCGGTGCCGCACCAGCCGATGTAGGGCAGCGAGAGGAGGCTCGGTACGTTCGCGTCGTCCATGAGTTTCGCATGGCCGAGGCCGTCAACTTCGTAGGCGTAGATACGCCGGCCGGTGCGCGGGTCGTCGACGATGCCGTACCGTTCGATGCCGATAAAGACTCGCTCCGCGAGCGTCAGCGCGCGTTTCGCCAGCGCGCGGTCGTGCCACCCGCTCCCCGAAAGCGATGCGAGTTCTTCGAGCGCGATCACCGCGAGTGCGTTTTGCGGAACGTTGTAGCGGTAGACGACGGGATCGTCGGAGGGGCGAAAGGCGCTCCAGATCATTCCGGCGTTGGGATTGTACGCGGAATGGGTCCACGTTTTGTACGGGTAGCGATACGAACTACAGGTCGCGTGCTTGCGTTCGCAGGCGTAGGTGGCGACGATCTTCGCGAACGCTCGGTGCAGGGCCGGCGTGAAGATGCTGCGGTCGTGCGTTTCGTTGTAATAGGTCCACGCTAAGAGCACCGGCCAAGCGAGCGAGTCGATCTCCCATTTGCGCTCCCAAATATGAAAATCGGCCTGAAAGGCATTCGCGTATGGGTCGGTATCGATATCGAGCGCTTCGCGGGCGATCGCTCCGCGGACGCGCAACGCGACCGGTTGATAATAACGAACGAAGGGAATGTAGGGAATCGTCTGTGCCGCCGAATCGCGTAACCACATCGCCGGAATGTCGCCGGTCTGCACGTACGTCGTTCCGTCGGGCTGTGGGAAAAAATCGGTCAACAGCGTGTGAAAGAGCGTCCGTGGATCGATCGTTTTCCGCCGGTGCCCGGTGAGCGGAACGATTAATTGCCATGCCCGAACCGGCCGTGGGGCGAGCCCGAGCGCGAACGCAACGGCGAGCGCCCAGGCGATCGCTCTGCGCGCGCTCACCGGAGCGGATCGCGAATGTCGAGCGCGCGCGCGATGATGCTCCGAGCCAACGGCGTGAGATCGACGCGGTCCGCGTTCGTGAGGAGCACGAGGTCGAGATCGTCGCGTCGGAGATGCACGGCGATACTGGAATACCCCGCGACGTAGCCGCGAACCAGCCAAGCCGAGCGACCGAAAATGCGCGTCGCCGCAAAGCCGTCGCCGTAGGCGCTCTCGCCGCCGCCGGGAAGCGCGACGGGAGGCAGCGTCGCCGCGAGCCAATCGCGCGAGAGGATCTCGCCGCCGAAAAATGCGGCGTACCAACGGAGCAGATCGGGAACGTTCGAGGCGAGATCGGCGACGCCGAATCCCAACGTCGGCGATCCCGCCGGTACGTTTCCGCGAGCGTAGCGCGCGATTGGTTCGAAGGCCGGCCAGGCGACCGCCGTCGCGCCTTCGTGGAGCGGCGCGAGGATACGCTGCTGGAGGAACCGCTGGTAGGGCCGACGCTCGGCCTCCTGAACCGCGAGCGCGAGTGCGAGGTAATCGCTGTTGGAATAGGCGGCGCGCGTGCCCGCTACAAACGCGCGCGGAGCCTTCAACGCTGCGGCGTAGAGCGCGAGCGGAGCGATCGGTTCGCGCCGCTCGGGCGAGAAGCCGGGAAGGCTCGCGTAATCGGCGAGTCCCGCCGCCATCGCCAGCGCCTCGCGCACGTTCGCTTCGGGGTCGCCGGGTAGCGGCGTGGTAAACGAGAGCGCTCCGGAGCGGATCGCCAGCAAGGTCGCCGCGGCGGTGAACGATTTCGTCAGCGATCCGATCGAAAAAATCGTCGTCGATCGGACGCGAGCGCGCTCGCCGGGACGCAGAACGCCGTATCCCCGCTCGTAGAGCGGGCGGCCTTCGCGCGCGATGCCGAGCGCGAGCCCCGGGATCGAACGGTCGCGCATCACGTAAGCGACGATGCGGTCGATGCGCGTTTCGCGAACGATGCCGAGCGTTTGTGCGGCGGCCGGCGCGGGGGACGCGCAGAAAAAAGCCGCGGCGAGCAGGGAGGCGTCGGCAAAGGTGCGGCGTCCGCGCCGCGAAGAGAGTCGCATGGTTCACCGCCGCTTTGCGCTCGTCTTCGCGCTGCTCCTGGTCGGTGTCGCTTCGGGGCCGACGCCGAGTCCTTCGCCGGTGCCGACGCGCCCGCCGAGTCTCTTGCGGCGGCTCGAAAATTTTTTCATGCTGCACGGCGTGCATCCCCCGCCGCGGCAACCGGCGGGGAGCCCGCTCCCCAAGCGCTATCCGATTCACGGTTCGATGATCGTGCGCCCCGACGCCGCGGTGCGCGTCAGCTGCGGGCGCGGCTTCGTCGCGTGTTACATCCACGTGATCGCGACCGCGCAGAACAACGCGCGCTTCGAAGGAGTGCTGTGGGGGCCGAAGGCCTCGCTCGTGCACTTACACGTGACCGGATCGCCGCGTTCGCCGCATTTTTGGCTCGGGGTCGATAACCGCTATGCATCGCGCGATCGCGCGCACGCCTATCTCCGCGCGCGACTCTACGTGCCGATCGCGGCATCGATCGATGCGACCGGGATACGCGGCGCGTACGACGTCAGCGGCCTTCGCGGAGCCTGTACGTTCGACGTCGCCTCGATGGATGTCGGCGTCACCGGCTGCTCGAAACTCGACGCGATGAGCGTCGCGGGAAGCGTGAACGTGACGTTGCTCCCGGGGATCTGGCCGGACGTTCGCGTGCGCACCGAGAGCGGTGCGATCGCGTTGACCGTACCGGCGGGCTTTCGGGGGCGGGTGCGCGCGCGCTCGCTGGAGGGGAACGTTCGCAATCCTCTCGATGCGGGCTTCGACGAGGGACGCTTGGAATTGCAATCGCTCTCGGGACGGATCGACGTACGCGCGAACCCCTGAAACTTTTATTCGACCTCCGCGTACAGTAGGCGGAGGTCGAAACATGAACGCTACCGCAACGCCCAGTCACAGCACGCTCTTGCGCTCCCTCGCCCTCGCCGCGATGCTCGGCGCGGCCCTCTTCGGATTCGCTCGCGGATCGGTCGACCGGACGCTGCAGCGGAGCGCCTCGGTCGCGAGCGGACGGCGCGTCGTCTTCGATTGTTCGAAGGCGCGCGTTTCCTGCGACGTCTCCGCGATCGGCTCCGCGACGCAGCAGGTGCGGGTGACGGCGAACCTCTCGGGCCCCGACGCCGCCAACGTCGAGATTTTGCGCGAGCCCGGGAGCGCGCATTTCGTCGTCGAGCTCAAGGACCAACCGACGGATTCTACGTCGCTCTGGTCGATCGTCGACCGCGTCTTCCATCCGTCGACGTGGTATCGACCCAACGCTTACGCGACGGTAGCGCTACGCGTACCTTCCGATAGCGAACTCGCGATCTCCAATACCAACGATCGCATTCACGTGCGCGGCGTTCGCGCGCGGCTCTCGCTCTCCAACGTCAACGGCAGCATTTGGACGCGCGATAGTGCCGACGTCCATGCCTCTACCGTGAACGGCTCGCTCTATCTCTCGCTTCCCGCCGCGACGCCGGAGATCGATGCGAACAGCGTGAACGGCAAAATCGTCGTCACCCTCGACGGGAACTTCACCGGGCGCGTCTCGACCTCGACGGTCAACGGCCACGTCAGCAATCCGTTCGGGAACGGGAGCGGCGCCGGGCGCCTGAAACTCTCGACGGTGAACGGGAGCATCACCCTTCAACGCGGCTAATTCGGCGCGCGCGGCAGGTGCCCGCAAGCGGTGGATAGCACCGAGGCCGACGAGATGCTCAGCCTCGAAAACCTTCTCGCCGAATTCGATGCCGGTCGCCCGCGCGGGCTCGCGCGGGCGATTACGCGTGCGGAATCCGGAGACGGCGCCTCCCTCATGCGCTCGCTCTACGCGCGCACCGGTAGGGCGCTCACGATCGGGCTCACCGGGCCGCCGGGTGTAGGAAAGTCGACGCTCACTTCCGCGTTGGTGAAAAAAGCGCGCAGCCTCGATAAGAGCGTCGGCGTGATCTCGGTCGATCCGTCATCGCCGTTCTCGCACGGCGCGTTGTTGGGCGATCGCATTCGGCTCACCGAGCATTTCGTCGATCCCAAGGTCTTCATTCGTTCGATGGCCGCGCGCGGACATCTCGGCGGCGTTTCGGGAG
>JAJZVP010000151.1 GCA_021845615.1 bacterium
AGAGCGGCGCGGAAAAGGTCACCGGCGCGATCGGCAAACCCGAAGATCTCGCCGCCGCGATCTGCTTCCTCGCATCGAGCGATGCCGCGTTCGTCAACGGCACGACGCTCGTGGTCGACGGCGGCCGGCTCGCCAACCTCTAAGCGAGCGGCTCGCCGAGTCGCACGGTATCGATCGCGGGGAACCCCTTGCAAAGAAGTCATGCCGCTATCGCGCGTTGACAACTGCCAACAGGTGGGGTACCCTACATGGGGAGGCGTCCGGCGCACCCGAACAAGCACATCGAGGCGGCTCTCCGATACGCCGAGAGCCGGGGATGGGATTGCGAAATGCCGACACTCATGAAGCGCACCTATTCGTTCACCTTGATCCTGGCAGGCGCGAATCCCCATGAGGAGTCGAATCTCGACCGCCTTTTTGAACGTGGGTGTGACGACGCAACCTTCGGCGAGCGAGACGGAGTATATACCGCGACCTTCGACCGTGAGGCCACCTCATTCGCCAGGGCAATTGCGAGCGCAATGAACGCGGTTGAGAATGCCGTCGTCGGCCTCCGTGTCGCTCGCATCGAGCCGGAAGATCTGGTTACCGCAAGCGACATTGCGACACGCATCGGTCGGAGCCGCGAAAGCGTGCGACTTTTTTTTGAGGGGCGACGGGGCGAAGGTGACTTTCCAAGTCCCATTGCATGGTTAGGCAATCGAACGCGCTTGTGGAGCTGGGCAGAAGTTCTTCCGTGGCTGGAGCGACACGTCGATGCTCGTGCGCTCCGCACGTGGAAAGACTACGACCCGAATACGATCGCGCACTTCAACATGTTTTTGGAAATTCGAGATCGTTTGTTAGAACGATCGGTTGACAAACGCTATAACGACATGCTGGCGGTTTTTGAAGCATTCCTTCACGGTCGCGGCGGCAAAGCCGATGGCACCAACGCCTTCGAGTTGCTTGCAGATATTATCGAGCGTCAAGGCTGCGCCGTCGGTTAGCGTTTATCACTGAAGATCGCTCGACACTTGTGGCCTGCGAGCGTTTCGCCATGAGTCCGACGCGCCTGCGTTGCGGGAGAACTACCGACGCGCTCGCGGCGTTTATCGTTAAGAATAATGACCTACATCGATGTTCCGTAAAAGTGTCTCCGACTGCAGCCGTGTAAAGCGGTCGGTCGCATGACTACGCAAAAGAAAGCGAAGCAAACCGCGCGCCATCGACACATCGGTGCTTTCTGCCGAGATTTTCCCGCTTCGCTTATCCGCATTTGCTGCCTTTAGGAATGCCTCTGCGGAGACAAAATGAAACTCGTTCGAGATCGGATCGGGTGCCTCTATCGAACAATCGGCGGTGGTAGAGGCAAATCTAATGATACTTCCGCGCGACGAAAGAACCCGTAAGTGGTCGAAAGCCGCTTCGGGGGATCGGTAGAGGCACGTTCTTGCTTTCGCCGTAGTGGGTGCGGCGACAACCATGAACGGCGACATCGAACCAATCGCTGCGCAAAAGACACGGACGAGGGCGTTCGGCATCCTTCGCTGAGGGACCGGATGCCTCAGCGGTGAGGCTACAACCAGTCCGTCATTATTGCTAGGCATTGAAAAGGCTCTCGAGGGCCTGCCGCGCCGAGAGCGCGGTGTCGGTAGATTTGAGAGCCACCATTTCAGCCAAGAATCCCATTCGGCATGCCGCGATCAAGGTCAAGAGAGCCGCTTCCGGGTAGGCTTCCCGCAGCGACCGAAGGGCCTCCACGCTTATGTTTGCGAGCGCGAGCGATAATTGCTCACCGTTCGAAATATCGACGCCGCAATCGTGTAACTGCTGCTTATACGCCACATCGGGGGCCGCTGCGGGAAACGCATCCAAGACGATCGTTCCCGCGTCCCGTTCGATGACGGCGTCGCCATCTGGGCGGGAAACGACCGCCGCCGCTGGGATTTTCCGAGCAGCGGACGCATCCTCGGAGCCTTTTCCGCTCCCATGTTCCGCTAGGAGAAATTGCTGTGAATGCGATCGGTGCCGGACGGGTGGAAATTGAGATCGAGGATTCGCTGCCCGTGATAGGTGCCCGCTCACGATAACGGCCGCGCGAACTACCCTTTCAGTGCCGCGGCGATGACGCGTTCCTGTTCGACCGCGTGCGCGCCCGGATAGCCTTCCGAAGGACTCGCGCGATACGGGCGCCCGACGTAGTCGATTTCCAGCGGACGCTCGAGCCGTTCGAGCAAGCGCCGCCGAACGTACGCGCGCGCGCCCATGTTCTTCGGCTCTTCTTGCACCCACACCAAACGCTTCAGGTTGGGATAGGTCGCGAGCAACGCGTTCATCTCCGTACCCGGCATCGGCGAGAGTAACTCGATGCGCACGATCGCCGTCTTGCTGCGATCCGCGTACTGCGGCGCCGCAACGAGATCGTGATAGATCTTGCCGGTGCAGAGCACGATGCGCTCGATCTTCGATTTATCGGTGACGCTGGGATCGTCGATGACCGGCTGGAACGAACCCGTCGCCATCTGGTCGATCTCGCCGTACGCGCTTTCGAGCCGGAGTAACGATTTCGGCGTCATCACCACCAACGGCACCGGATTCGGAGAGCCAGCCTGTAAACGTAAGAGGTGGAAGTAATTTCCCGCCGTCGACGGATAGGCAACGCGCAGGTTCCCTTCCGCTGCGAGCTGGAGGAAGCGCTCGAGTCGCGCGCTGGAATGCTCGGGGCCCATGCCTTCGTAGCCATGCGGCAGCAGCATCGTCAAGCGCGAGGTCTGTCCCCACTTCGCTTGGCCCGCGGCGATGAACTGGTCGATGATGATCTCGGCGCCGTTGACGAAGTCGCCGAACTGCGCCTCCCAGAGTACCAGCGCTTTCGGCAACGTCACGGCGTACCCGTATTCGAAACCGAGGCAGGCATACTCCGAGAGCGGACTGTTGTGAATCTCGAATGAGGCCTTCGCATCGGCGAGATGCGCGAGCGGCGCGTACGAAGCGTTCGTCGCGACATCGTGCAGCACCGCATGGCGATGGCTAAAGGTGCCGCGCCCGGTATCTTGCCCCGTGATGCGCACCGGGACGCCGGAGGTAACCAACGACGCAAACGCGAGCGCCTCGGCCATGCCCCAATCGACGAGTCCCTTCTCGGCGATCAGCGCGCGACGGCGCTGGAACTGCGCGATGAGTTTCTTGTTTACGGTAAAGTCGCTCGGCACGCGCACGACGTCTTCGCTCCACGCTAAGAGCTGTTTGCGATCGATCGGCTGCAGGGCCACCGTCTCTACCGGCGTCGCCTGCGCGATCTTTTCGATGAGGCTCTTGCCGCCGTCGGCCTTCACGCGTGCGTTCGCGCTCTGCAATGCGGCGGTCGCCTGCTCGATCATCTCGTTCGCACGTTCGGCCGTGACGATACCCTGCGCGACGAGTTTGTTCGCGAAGAGTTCGCGCGCGGTGGGATGGTTCTTGATCTTTTCGTAGAGCAACGGCTGCGTGTACGCGGGCTCGTCTTGCTCGTTATGCCCGAAGCGACGGTAACCGATGAGATCGATGATGACGTCGCGCTTGAATTGGCGACGGAAATCCACCGCCAGGCGAACCGCATCGATGCAGGCGTCGACGTCGTCGGCGTTGACGTGCACGATCGGCACGTCGAAGCCCTTCGCGAGATCGGAAGCGTAGCGCGTCGAGCGGTCGTCGTGCGGATCGGTGGTGAAACCGACTTGGTTGTTGGCGATGATATGCACGGTGCCGTCGGTGGTGTAGCCGGCGAGCGACTGCAGATTGAAGACTTCGGAGATAATGCCTTGCCCCGTAAACGCCGCATCGCCGTGGATGAGAATCGGCACCGCGCGGTTGCCGTCGCGCACGGGCGCGCCCGCGCCGTGATCGCTCTGCAACGCGCGCGCCGAACCTTCGACGACCGGATCGACCGCTTCGAGATGGCTCGGGTTGTGCGCGAGAATCACCGTGATATCGCGCCCGTCGTGCGAACGATAGACGCCGGTCGCGCCTTGGTGGTATTTCACGTCGCCGGTCACGTCGTCGTCGCCGACTTCGCCGCGCTGGTGCGCCGCTTCGAATTCGCCGAGTAGTTCGTCGTAGGGAAGATTGACGACGTGCGCGATCACGTTGAGGCGGCCGCGATGCGCCATGCCGATCACCGCGTTTCCGACGCCCTCCGCCGCGAAGCGTTCGAGCATCTCTTCGAGCATCGGCACCATCGCATCGAGCCCTTCGCCCGAGAAGGTCTTCTGCCCGAGATACGTCTTGCGCAGATAGCGTTCGAAGGTTTCACCGCGCGTCAGCCGTTCCAACAAACGCTGTTGATGTTCGCGCGAGAGCGGCGTGCGGTGCGAGCCGGTTTCGATCGCATCGCGCATCCAACGGCGCTGTTCGCGATTGGAGATATGTTCGAACTCGTACGCGAGCGAGGAACTATACGTCTCGCGCAGGTGCGGCAGCACCTCGGCGAGCGTGCTCCCCGGCACCTTCACGCGCAACACGCTCGCGGGAATCGCGTTCTGCATCGCGTGCGTGAGCCCGTAGGTTGCGGGATCGAGCGATTCGTCGCCGGGTGGCGTCGAACCGAGCGGATCGAGATTGG
>JAJZVP010000025.1 GCA_021845615.1 bacterium
TCATCGTTCCGATATGACCGATGTGTCACAAGACGGCCGGTCTGGTCGCCAACATTCTCGAAGCGCACGACGTATCGACCGTCGTTATCGGAACGATGCCGCGATTGCTCGAAGCCGCGCCTCGCTCCATCGTCACGCCGCATAGCGATGCGCCGATCGGCGATCCCGGCGACGAAGAACGGCATCGTGAAGTCGTCGCTCGCGCGATCGACCTTTTACGAACGGCCGAGCGACGAACGCCCCCGGTGCACATGGCAGCACCGATTCACCGTGAGAACCTTTCCACACCATCACCTGCGCCAAGCGCGTAAAAGGACGATCCATCCATGAACGATACCGCCGAACTCGATGTTCGTACGATTCCCCCGGCGCGCAAGCACCCCACGATCCACGCGCGCCTCGACGCCTTAGTCTCCGGTGACGCCCTCACCCTACTCAACGATCACGATCCTCGCCCGCTGCGTTTCGAACTCGAACACGATCGCCCGGGAGCGTTCGCATTCGAGTATCTCGAGAGCGGCCCCGAGCTCTGGCGCGTGCGTATCCGGCGCTCGTAGCGAAGGTTTCGCTTCAGTCGTTCGGGCGCGCCGTGTACCCGACGCGCCGGATCGTTCGAATGATGGGGCGGTCGCTACGGTCGGCGAGTTTCGTGCGGAGATACGAAATATAGGTCTCCACAACGCTCGGTTCGACGGCGCTCTCGCTGCCCCACACGCGATCGAGAAGCTGTTCGCGCGTAAACACGCGCCCGGGCTCGCGCAATAAAGCGACGAGCAGGTCGAATTCGCGCGCGGTGAGATCGACGCGCTTGCCGGCGCGTTGGACTTCACGCTTGGCGACGTCGACGGTGATATCTTCGAACTTGACGAAATCGCGTTTTAAGAGCTGCGGGCGTCGCAATTGGGCGCGCAAACGCGCGGCGACCTCGCCGAGGTGGAACGGCTTCGCGACGTAATCGTCGGCGCCGGCGGTCAACGCTGCAATTTTATCGTGCGCGTCGCTTCGCGCCGAGAGCATCACGATCGGCGCTTCGGTGTGACGGCGTAGGAGCGGAACCAGCGAAACTCCATCGATTTTCGGCATCATGATATCGAGCACGATGATATCGGGCTGGAACGTCTGCACGACGGCGAGCCCTTCGACACCGTCGGCGGCGCAGCGCACTACAAAATCGTACTGCGCGAGGCCGAGTTCGAGCATCTCTCGCATGTTGCGTTCGTCGTCGATCACCAAGACCGTTGCTTTATCGAGTGCTTCCATTGAGATCCTCATCGGCGACCGGGAACGAAAGGGTAAAGACGGTCTCTCCGGGTTCGGATTGGAGAGCGATGCCACCGTTCCACCGTTCGACGACGCGCCGCACGATCGCTAACCCTAGCCCGAGCCCTTCAGGTTTTCCGGCAGACTTCCCGCGTTGAAAGCGCTCGAAGATTCGCGCTCGATCCTCCGGCGGAATCCCCGGGCCTCGGTCGATGACGCGAATCTTCGCGCGCGACTCCGCCGCACTACTCTCCACGGTAATCGGCGAATCGGGAGCATAACGAATCGCGTTTTCGATCAGATTTCCGAGTGCATCGAAGAGATCGTCGGTATCGATGACGATGCGCACGCCGGAGATTCCGACCGAGACGAGCGCGCGATGAGGATAGCGCCGCTCGATCGTCGCAACGATCTCGGCGCACACCTCACGCACGTCGATGAGGCGCGGAATGCTCGCGCTCGATTCCAAGCGCGCGAGCGTCAACATCTTCTCCACAAGGTGGCGCATGCGCGCCGTCTCGGCCTGCAGGCCGGAGATGAGTCGTGGATCGAGCGACGCGGCCTCCTTCGACTCGCCGAGAATATCGATGTACCCGGAGACCACCGTGAGCGGCGTGCGTAACTCATGCCCGGCTTCGGCGAGAAAGCGTTGGTACTTCTCCGCCTCGGTCCGTTGCGCATCGACTCGGAGCATGAGCGCACGGCGCTCCCTGCGCGCGATCTCGTTTGTCCGCATGAATCCCAGCGCGATCGTAAATGCAACCGTCAGCAGCACGATCGTAACGTCTGCGAGAAAGAATCGCGCGAGCGCCGGCCCGGCGGGAGCGATCGTTACGAAGAGGCCGTCCCGCCCCACGGTGGTCGGACGAATATGCGCTACCGCGAGCGCGAGATTGATCATCGGTGTCGCGCCGCGTCGCCTCGCCGCTCCGGGAGCACCCGGCGGCGGGGCAGGCGGCAGCGTGCGCCGATCGACCCGCCGTCCCATCGCATCGACGAGGCTGCCCGTGCGCCGGTCGACCACGATCACGTGAAGGCCGGGTCGCAACAACGTGCGTGCGGTCGTCGCATCCGGAGGCATCGCCGCGGCGAGGAGCAGCCTCGCGCTCTCCACTTGCGCGGCGATCGTCGAACGCAATGCCCGAACGTGAAGGTCCCACGCAATCGCACCCACGGCAATCGCACCGGCGATAGCGAGGGCGGCGAGCAGAGCTATGCGACGTATCATTCGAGATCGATCTTCGCCCTCTATTCTTACGGCAACCTGTGGAAGAGCACAGCATCGCCCTCGACCGCACGCGATACCGTAACGTTTACATCGCATCGAGGACAGCAGAGGAGAGAACCATGATCCATCGGAAGCGCGTGTTTGGGGGCTTCGTATCGCTCGCGGTATTTCTTGCATGGTGCGGCTGCGCCGCGGGTGCCTCCACCGGTAGTGCTGCAAGCGCGAGCGTCATCCCATCGGCATCGTCGGGAAGCGGGGTGAGCGGAAGGGGCACCAACTATACGTGCCCGAACGCGATGACCTCCTCCGGGCCCCTCAACTGCACGGCCCTTCCGCTCGGCGATCGAAAATATTCGGGCTCTCCAAAGCAAGGGTACATCTACTCGTGCAACACGCCGAGCGGAACCCCTGCGGTCGCTTCCGCGCCGTGGCTCGATACGGCCAACGGCACGTGGAATGTGGAAACGAAAGATATCGTCGAAGGGAGCCACTCCTTCGCGGGAACCTTCTCCGCAAGCGTCGACGGAGCGACGCGCAGTATTGCGAGCAACGGGCTTCCCGAAAGCCCGTGGACGACCGGAACTTTTCCCATCTCCCCGAGCGACCCGGCCTATCAATACGATCGCAATCCGAACACCATTACCGCGCAGAGCTTCACATTTACCATTCCGGCGAATCCGACGATCGCATCGACACCGACCTGTTTAACGGGTGGACCGATCGGCATCACGATTACCGGCGTCGCGGTCTTCGATGGATTCGACGCCGCGGGCTACGATGCGGTGGCGCGTGAGGTGCAAGACGGTTGCCATGGGCACCCGGATCGCAGCGGTACCTATCACGTGCATGGATATTTGCAGACCTGCGTTCCCGATTCCGGTTCGCCGACGCAAAACTCATCGCTTTTGGGCTACGCGGCCGATGGATTCGGAATCTACGGGCCGTGGTACGACGGCAAAATACTCACCACCGCCGATCTCGACGAATGCCACGGAACGACGAGCCCGGTCGAATGGGACGGCAAGCTCGTCACCATGTACCATTACGTCTCGACCTACGACTTTCCATATACGCTGGGATGCTACCGCGGGACGCCGACGTTCATCTGAACACGGCACGCGTTGCCGTTTATTGCCCCAGCGATTGAAGGAGTTCGGGGTAACTCAACGTGTGCACGACGATCGAGACCGGGCCTCCGGGACGGAGCACGCTCACCGTAACCGTCGGATTGTCGAACTCTGCGGCAAACGCTTCGGCGGTCATCGCCGAGGCGCTCTTGCCGTTCACGCTCGCGATGATATCGTCGGCGCGCAGACCGGCGCGGTCGGCGGGGCCGTTCGGAGAGACGTCGACGATCCGGAACCCGTCGGGCACCTTGCGGTAGAGCATCAGCATGTATCGCCCCGGCGCCGTGGGATCGAGAGCGAGCCCGAAGCGCGTGAAGCTGTTCCATTCGGCGAAATGCTTCGCACGGTAGTCGGAAAAATCGGCAAGTAACCGATCCATGAGGTCGCTTCCCATATCCGAGATCTCCGCAGAAGGGGTTCGATGGGCGAAGGCGGGGTTTTCGGATTTTGTCTTCGTCTCACGAAAATACGTCATGCCGTGACAATCGGCGATCAAGAGGTCAACCTCAACGCTGGCTACTTGCGGGCTGATACTCCAGGTGTAGTTCGGCACGATGACTCCGCCGATGCGGTCGTCTTCGCATTTTCCGGAGAGCCCACTGACCGACGCGAATTCGCGTTGCGTTAACGTGACCGGAATGAGATAGATTTCGTTGTGCGCCGTAAAAAATGGCGGAATACGGGCCATGACCTTGCTGAGGAACACCTCGTTTATCGCCTTGCTTACGGGCGTTCCTTCGCCTCTCGGCGCCAAAAAGTAGCCGATGCGATAGGCCCTCGAACTTTTTTTCGCCGTCGTTGCGGCAGCCGAAGAGGCGGCGCCGTTCATCACCAGCGATATCGTTGCGGAGCTCGGACCGTACGCGCTTCCCGGCAACGCTTGTTCGAGCCCGCGTGCGACGTAGCTCGGGTCGAGTTCGGCACCGTGAACGATCGCGACCACATTCCCGGTGCGCGCGTCGAGGATCGGCGCCCCGCTATCGCCATGATAGGTGGCGGCATCGAACTGGACGAGCTCGCCGTCGAGCCGAATCGCACTGACGATCCCACCGTGGATCGACGGGCGAAGCGCGTCCCCATTTATTTTTTTGAAGGCGATGGTCGCCATCGGGTAACCGATCAACGCGATGCTCATTCCCTCGCGAATGCTCGCAGGCGGTGCCAGAGCGAGCGTCGGGCGATTGCCGACGGGGACGCTGAGGATGGCGACGTCGCGCACGTGGTCGCGTCGAACGATGCGCGCGGTATATCGTTCGCCTTCGTTGCTATCGAAGATGACGTCGACCTGCGACTCGCCTTCGACGACATGGTTGGCGGTCACGATCGTCGTGTCGGTTGCCGTTGACGCGACGGCGAATCCCGACCCGGATTGCGTTCCCGACGGGCCGAGGGCAACGATAAAGACAACGGCAGGCTTCGCCGCGGCGACGATATTCGAAAGGTCGACCGGCGCCGTCGGCGGCGGCGTGGCGATCCCGAACAACGTGAGGGCGAGCATCAGCGGGAGAAAGTGGCGCATCGGTTCTCTCCTTACGCCATAACCGTAGCGCCGCGAGCCGTCCTTTTTTGGAAGAATTGAAGAACGAGCGCGCCTGGGGCAACCTTCTCCGGCGCCCGCGCGATTGAGGCGAGTATGAACGACCTTCGCGCAAACGCCCAATTCCCCGACGAACAGAGCGAGGACGGGCGTTTTCTTCGCCAACAGGACGCCTTCCGCGATTGGGTACGCGGAGACGGGAGTTCCCCGTATCCCGCCGTCGCCGGGCGATACCATCTCTACGTCTCGCTCGCATGTCCGTGGGCGCACCGCACCATCGTCACCCGCAAATTAAAGAAGCTGGAACGTGCGATTCCGATGACGGTCGTCGATCCGATTCGCGACGAACGCGGATGGCGTTTCGACGACCGATTTCTCAGCGAGCTCTATCGCGCGACCGACCCGAACTACCGCGGGCGCGTCACCGTTCCCGTGCTTTGGGACACGGAAAGCAACCGTATCGTTAGCAATTCCGATGACGACATCATGCGCATGTTCGAAACCGAGTTCGATGCGATCGGCGACGCGTCGCTCGATCTCTATCCGCAGGCGTTACGCGGCGAGATCGATGCATTGAACGAAGAGATGTTTACCACCGTGAACGACGGCGTCTACAAGGCGGGCTTCGCGACCTCGCAGAGCGCGTACGAAGAGGCGGCACGTGCGCTCTTCGCCGCGCTCGACCGGCTCGACGAACGGCTCGCGACGCGTCGCTATCTTTTCGGCGATCTCCCGGTGGAGAGCGACTGGCGCCTTTTCGTGACGCTCGTTCGGTTCGATGCCGTGTACGTGGGACATTTTAAGTGCAACCTTCGCCGCATCGCCGACTACCCACAGCTTTCGGGCTACCTGCGCGACCTCTATCAGATTCCCGGCATCGCCGAAACGGTGAACTTCGACCATATCAAACGTCACTATTACATGACCCACGACGATATCAACCCGACGCGCATCGTGCCGATCGGGCCGCTGCTGCTGCTCGACGCGCCGCACGGGCGCGAGCGTCTGAAGCACGCCTCGTGAGCCCCCGCCGAATTTTGGTAACCGGGGCGACCGGGTACATCGGCGGTCGCCTGATTCCGCGCCTGATCGAGGCGGGCTACACCGTGCGCTGCATGGCTCGCGACGCGAAACGCCTCGATGGCCGATTCCCGTACGCCGAAATCGTCGAAGGCGACGTTTTCGACGAACGAAGTCTACGGGCGGCCTGCACGGATGTCGATGCCGCATACTATCTGGTTCATTCGATGAGCGACTCGCGGGAGTTCGAGGAACGCGACCGCGCGGCGGCCGAGCTCTTTGGAAGAATCGCTCGCGAATCGGGCGTACGACGGATCGTCTATCTCGGCGGCCTCGGGAGCGACGACGAAAAACTCTCGCACCACCTTCGTAGCCGGCACGAAGTGGGCGAGATCCTTCGGGCGAGCGGCGTCGCGTGCACCGAGTTCCGCGCGGCAATGATCGTCGGCAGCGGAAGCATCTCGTTCGAAATGATGCGCTACCTCACCGAGCGGCTGCCGGTGATGATCGCACCGCGCTGGGTGACGACGCTCTCGCAGCCGATCTCCGTGCGCGACGTCTTGCTCTATCTCGTGGCGGCGCTCGACCTTCCCGAACACGAATCGAAGATTTACGAAATCGGCGGCGCCGATACGATTACCTATCGCGATATGATGCTCCGCTACGCGCGGATACGCCACCTCCATCGTCGCGTCATCATCGTTCCGTTTTTCACCCCGCGCCTATCGTCGTACTGGGTGCATATCGTCACGCCGATCTCCGCACGGCTCGCCCAGCCGCTCATCCTCGGATTGAGTAACGAAGTGATCGTTCGCGACCCTTCGGCAACGGTGGATTTTCCGCAGATCGTTCCCGAGGGCTTCGATCTCGCCGTCACGCGCGCGCTCGATCGCTACCGCACCAACGCGCCCGAAACGACCTGGTTCGACGCATTCGATCTTCGAGGAGTTCCCACGAATTTTTCGGGCGTTCGCGAAGGCATGCTCATCGATCGTCGGGAGTGCGCGGCAAAGGCGCCGCAGCACGTCGTAGCCTCCGTCTTTTCGCAACTCGGTGGGAAGCGTGGCTGGCTCTATGGGAATTGGCTCTGGAGAGTGCGCGGCATCATGGACAGAGCGATGGGCGGCGTCGGATTGCGACGAGGCCGACGGAGCGCGACCGACCTGCGTCTCGGGGATGCGGTAGATTTTTGGCGCGTCGAAGCCTACGAACCGGGACACCTGTTGCGGCTGCGAGCCGAAATGAAACTCCCTGGCGAGGCCTGGCTCGAATTCGCGGCGGATGCCGTGGGCGACGGCACGACGCGCCTCACGCAGACCGCGTTCTTCGAACCGCGCGGGCTCCTCGGCCTCCTCTACTGGTATGCGGTCGCCCCGTTCCATGCGTTCATCTTCGGCGGCATGGCGCGCGCCATCGCCGTGGAAGCAGAACGAGCGACCTCCCGATTGCAAGAGCGATCAACAGGGTAAACCTCGTCCTCTAGCCAAGGTGCGCTCATGCGTCGATCGATCGCCCTCTGTGCGGCTTCGTTTTTATTGTACACGCTCGCGTTGCCGATTCACCCGGCACTCGCGCGAGAAACGCAACTCGTTGCATACAACGAAACACCGGCAGCCGACGGTAGCGTGCAACTCATCCTCGATTTCGATGGCTTCGCACCCTCATCGCAGGTCGTCCAGGCGAAGCGCAACGACGTGAAAGTGTTGCTTTTCGGTGTCGAGCGCGGCAAACGATTACCCGGCGTCTTCGATCCCGCCGGCGAAATCGTCTCGGCAAAGATCGCACCCTTCGCCGGGGTCGGTCTCCTCGTGGATATTCGCCTCAAGAACGACGTCGTTCCGCGCGTCGATACCGTAGGATCGCGCATCGTCGTGCATATTCCCGCATACCGCAGCGACCAAGAAGCGCATCTGCCCGGCCCGGTTACGACCTCTGCCGAAGGCATCAAGATCATCCCGCTTTCGTACGCCGACGTCAGCGAAGTCGCCGGGCTCATCAAGAGCGGCGTCACCGTCCCATCGGTCGATAACTTCCGCGCGCAGTCACCATTCGCACAGCCGACGCCGAGTTCGTCGATGTCGTCGAGCTCATCGTATTCATCCAGCAGCGCGGCTCCAAGCTACGTCACGTTACCGACCTACGCGCTCCTTCCGAAAGATCTGCCGCAGGGCGTTTATATCAACGATCACGTGAGCGTCGATCGCCGATTGAACGCGGTGATTCTGCGCGGTACTCCGAGCGAAATCGCGCCATACGAACGCTTGATTCGCCTCATCGACACGCCGCAACGCAGCGTGCTCTTCCAAACCCAGATCGTCGAACTCACCCAAACCGGCCAGTACGATCTCGGCATCGACTATTCGCCGAGCGGGCACCTCGCAACGGCGACCTTCAATGCGGGGACGCTTCCGGGCGCCGTCAGCGGAAACGGCAAACCCACCTCCGGCGTCGCCCTCTCCGCCCAGTTACAGGCGCTCCAACAGCAAGGCCAAGCGAAGATTCTCGCGCAACCGCGCATCCTCGCACTCGATAATCGCATGGCCGCGATCCTCTCGGGCGAAGCGGTGCCGATCTTCACCTCGGTCGTCGTTCCCTCCGGCGGCACGACCATCGTGCAGCAGCAACTTCAATACATCAATGTCGGCGTCAGCCTCGAGATTCTGCCGCGCATCGCCGAGGACGGCGAGGTGACGGCCGATATTTTCTCGGAAGTCTCGAGCATTTTGAGTTACGTGCAGACCGCGCCGCGCATTGCGGTTCGCCAGGAACTGACCGCTGCGACGGTCCGAGACGGCCAGTCGGTGATCATCGGCGGGCTGCTGGAAGACCAAGAGATCAAAACGCTGAGCAAGGTTCCGGGGCTCGGCGACATACCGATCCTCGGCGCTTTCTTCCGCCAAGTCAACAAAACGAGTCAGAAGACCAACCTGTACTTGGTCATCACTCCACACGTTCTATCGAAGAGCTTCCACTCGCTCGATCAACAGAAGCCATCGTCGGCGACTCCGACGACACCGCCGGCGCCGACAACCTCGCCAACGCCAAAGCCCTAGCGGAGGATATTTGAATGAAACGCCTCGTTCGAATTTGTGCAGTAACCGCGATTTTTTTGAGCCTCGCCGCCCATTCCGCATCGGCGGAATTTCTCTCCCACCGGTTCGTAGTATGGAACGACACAACGCACTGCTTTACGATGACCGTCCAACAGCGCGACCAGAAGAAACCGGCGACATTCGATAGCGTACGGCCGGGAGCGCGCTTCGACCAGATTTTGCATTACGATCGCGCCGTTCACGACTGGTTCTTGGAATGGACGATCTGGAAGTGCGAAGCGAACGGCTCGCCGATCGCCCCGATCTATACGGGTTTCACCATCGACAAAAACCCGAACAGCATCTCCTATTATGTCGTAACGCCTGTAGGCTCCGCCTTCCAAATGACCCGCAAAAATTAGTGCCCCCGTTTCGGGCGCTCCGATGCACGTTTTGATCTACTGCGTCGGCAGCGCCGGGGATGTCTACCCGTTCATCGCAATCGGCGAATCGTTGCGCCGGCGCGGGCACGACGTCGAGGTGCTAACGAGCGCACAATTTCGCGAGAAGGTGGAAGGCGCCGGGCTCGGCTTCATCGAGGCCGGCAGCAGGGAGCAATACGAGGAAGTTCTTCAGAACCCCGACCTCTGGCACCCGAGAAAAGGGGCCGGCGTCGTTCTGCGACTTTTCAGCGATGGTTGGCCCTTAGCGTACGCGTTTCTCGTCAACTGCGTTCGGCCGAACGAGACGGTGATCGTTACGAGTACGTTGGGAATGGCCGCACGGCTGTTGCAAGAAAAGTTGGGAACGAAACTCGTTACGGTGCATTTGCAGCCCTCTTCCCTGCTTTCGGCGACCGACCCGGGAGCGCTCGCAGCGTTGCCGTGGGCGAAATACCTGCCGCTCTGGGCGCGGCGCGCGCTGATCGCCTCGATCGACCGCGGCATGAGTTTGTTGCTTTGCCCGAAACTCAATGCATTTCGTTCCACGATCGCGCTGCCGCCGGTCCGAAGCATACGGCGATGGATGAATTCGCCGGAGCGCGTCATCGCTGCGTTTCCGGCATGGTACGGAGCGCCGCAGCGCGATTGGCCTGCCAACGCCGTGTGCGCGACGTTTCCACGCTTAGCCGCCGCACCCGACGAGCGACTTTCCGACGCGTTGCGCGTGTATTTGGAGGCCGGAGCAGCGCCGATTGCCTTTACGCCCGGCTCCGCCCACGCTCACGGGCGTTTGTTTTTCGAACGCGCCCTTGCGGCAACCGAAAGGCTCGGAATGCGCGCGGTGTTCGTCACGCGCTATCGCGATCAAGTGCCCGATACGTTGCCTTCGTGGATCCATTACGAGCCCTACGTTGCGTACGACGTGCTCGCGCCTCGCGTTGCGGCGTTCGTCCATCACGGTGGAATCGGAACGAGCGCAACGGTGCTTGCCGCCGGCACGCCGCAATTGATAACGCCGTTCACGTTCGACCAGCCCGATAACGCCGCGCGGCTCAAAGCGCTCGGCGTCGCCGAAAGCGTCGCTCCAAAAGCTTCGGCGAAGCGCTGGGCGCGCGCGCTCGCGACGCTCTTGAACGATCCGGCGGTCGCGATCGCGTGCCGGGAGATTGCCGCACGAATGGCGGCAGAGGAACCCGGCGGCGAACAAATCGCCACGTGGATAGAGCGACGGTAAGGGTCGGCACCATCGAAATCCCGAAAAAACTTTACGATGGCAATACTTCGAATCCGTTGCGAACCACAGCGCTGCTTGCGAGACGGCGCGCACTTTCGTGAGGGACGAATGGCCCGTCACTCAAGGCGATCGCCAAGGACGGCGCGCGAGCGAGCACGGTCGACCGGAACGGGAGGACTGCTGCGTAGCTCACCTACCGCTCCCGAGTGCGGCACGATGGGTGCATCGCTGCGCCACGCGGCAGGCATATAGCTCGGTCGAAACCGCGCGCTAGCACGAATCACGAATCAAGCGCTCGAGTTCGCGTTCGTCCATAGATACACCGCTCGCCGTCAATTCATCGAGATCGCGCTTCGGGAGCGCCGCCTCCAATAAAGCACGGGTCTGCCGATAAACGATTTCTTCGCTCATTCCTTCGTGACGAGGCGTGTGCAACGTTCCAAACCGCGCGTCGCAAAAGCCGAGGATACAGGCGGACGCGTGGAGGCATCCTCGCTTTGCCGCAATTGCGGCACGCGCATTCCACGCATACGTAATGAACTCAGCCGAGTGCGTTTCATGAGCGAGTTGCAAGACGAGGTGGGCGCTCTCTTCGGCACGCTCGGTATTCCCATGTGCCGCGGCATAATGCGCGAGGTTGCTCGCCGCCGTCATGATCGTGCTCTTCGATCCTGACGAACGGGCAAACGCGAGCGCCTCGGCCCCGTAGGCAATGTTCTTCTCTCCTTCACCGGCGGCAAACGTGCTTTCGGCGAGATCGATAAGCGCCACGCTGAGTTGCCGGTCGTTGCCGACCTCCCGCAAGATCGCCAGCGCCTTTTCTTGCAATGCGCGGCGACCGAGCAGGTCGCTATGCGGTAACACTTGGCTTTTTGCTTGCAGGACGAGTGCGACCGAAATTGCGTCGCCGGATGTTTCAGCAATTGCGTGCGCTTCCTCAATGCATCGTCGAGCCTCCTCGATGCAGTCCTCGTAATACCATGCGAGCGTTAGCGTCAGCAGGCGAAGTGCGTGTGCGAGGCGACGGCTGTCACCAATCGACCGATAAAGCTCGACCGCTCGTCGGGCAGCTGCAAGCCTTTCATCGGGTCGCAAAAGGTAGAGCGGCGCCAACCCCAGCTGAATGCGCGCCTCCAGGGCGGGGTCGGCGGCCCGCGCCCGCAATTCCGTGAGCGCCAGGCGCGCCCACTCCACCCCTTCGTTGGGAAGCGTGTAATAGAAATACCACATGAGCGCGCCTACGATCGCGCATCCCAGTTTGACGTTCTCGGAGTTTTCGAGCGACCAAACTAATGCCGAGCGATAGTTGCCGATCTCCGGAGCGATTCCCGAGAACCACTGCTGTGAATTCGTCGTGTAAAATGACTCGTCGGAGCGCCTCGCAAGATGTGCGAAGTACTCCGCGTGGGTCGCCGATAATCGCCGTTCCTCGCCGGAAGCACGCAATTTTACCCGGGCAAACTCCAGCATCGGTTCCAGCATGCGAAATCGGCCACGCTCGCCGCTTTCGGTAATCATCGAAAGATCGAGAAGCGAACCGTGAAGATCGAAGATATCCTGCGGCGACATCTCTGAAGATTGACAGATACGAGCAGCGGCTTCGAGCGTCCATCCTCCCACGAAAACAGCGAGACTTCTGAAGAGCGCGGCCTCCCGTTCTCCCAGCATGCGGTAGCTCCAATCGATGGATGCCTGCATCGTTTGATGCCTCTCGACGTTCGAGCGACGGCCCGCGGCAAGGAGCGAAAAATCTTCATGTAGCCGCGCGAGCAACTCGACTGGTTCGGAGACGCTGACCCGAGCCGCGATAAGTTCGATGGCCAGAGCTATTCCGTCTAGAAGGCGGCAGATATCGATAACCGCGCCGACATTGCGCTCGTCGAACGAAAAATTTCCCCGCGCAGCTTTCGCGCGCTCGTAAAAAAGTTCGACCGCCCCATAGCGCAGGGATTCCTCTGGGGTTACGTCGTTCGTTCCCGGGACAGCCAACGACGGGATGCGATAGATCGCTTGATCGTCAATTTCCAACGGTGCCCGGCTCGTCGCCAAAATTTGAACGTTCGGGCATTGAGCGTAGATTGCCGCGACGACCTCCGATACCATGGCGATCGCCTGCTCGCAATTATCGAAGACGAGCAATGCGTGGCGGTCGCCGATCGCGCCGGCGAGTTGCGACGGCCCCTCCTCGCCCGCAGCGATGCGCAGTTCGAAGAGCTCGCCGACGGCCGGGGCGAGCAGTCGCCCATCGGAAATCGGAGCAAGATCGATAAAATGCGCTCCGTCGGCGTAGCGTTTTTTCCGTTCGTGCGCGGCAGCGATCGCTACCCGTGTTTTTCCGGTGCCTCCCGTCCCGATCAACGTCAGAATCCGTCGCCTATCGAGAAGCCGGTCGATTTCTCGAAGCTCGTGCGCTCGACCGATCAATGCCCCCTCAATTTCGGGAAGCGAGCTCAGGTCCACGCGCCCGCGTCGTTCGACCGTGACACTTCGCGATTCGTATCCGTCGGCGCAGAGGCGATTGCGGCCGAGCTGCTTGGCGCGATAGAGCGAACGATCGGCGGCGGCGAGCAGCGTCGCACAATCTTCGGACGGGGAGGGAACCGCGACGGCGGCGCCGATGCTGAGCGAGACCATTCCCAGCGAAGAATCCTCGTAGACAATCGCAGCACCCGCGACCGCGTGACGCAGCTCTTCGCCGACGCGTGTTGCCCCCGCAAGCGTCGTTTCCGGAAGGACGACGACGAATTCCTCGCCGCCGTAGCGCGCCAAGAGATCGCTCGGCCGAGCGATACGCTCCTGCATTGCGGCGGCAACCGCGCGCAGGCAACGATCGCCGGCTTGATGGCCGTATGCATCGTTGTACTGTTTGAAATAATCGATATCGATCATGAGCAACGAGATCGGCAGCTCGGTGCGTTGCGCGCGTTTCCACTCGCGTGGTAAGACCTCGTCGAAACGACGACGATTCGCGATGCCGGTAAGTCCATCGGTGAAGGCAAGCCGCTCCAAATGCGCGCCGCGCTCGGCAGCGTCCTCGGCGTAGACCCGCGTCGCCAGCATTGCCGCGCAACTTTCCAACAGCCGGGTCTCGGCAACTGCGAACGGGATAGCTCGTTCGAGCAAGATCGAACCGACGGCCTCGGGCCCAATCCGAAGGGCGCAGGAAGCGATCGATCCGCTACGACGCGGGGGCAACGGGGCGGACCCAACCAGGGGTCCGCGCGTTACTCCCGATTCGAAGAGATAGTCATTCGTCTCGCTTTCGTTCTTTCCGATGCGGAGCTGCACGAATTGAGCGTTAAACGCGGCAGCCAAAATCGCCGTGAGGTCGTTCCAGCTCCTTTCGAAACGGCCGAGGTCGCGAAGCATGTCGGCAATCGAAATCAATCGCTCGACGTCCTGCCGCTCTCGTTCGTCGAATGTGCGAGCGTCGCCGGCCCGGCCATCGGTTCGCGAACTCATTCCGTCCCGCTACTGCGACTCGCGCATCCGACGCGCCGGGGATCGCCCAGTAGCCTTGCCGAGAGATTGAACTCGCGATCCGTTTGGAGGACGACCGGGCTGTAATCGGTCTGGATGCGAGCGGCAATTGTGACCGTGTCGGCGCCATCGGCGATGCAGGCCATCTCCAAGACGGACCGACCGAAAGTACAATCGAGCATCGCGCGAGCGTTGCATTCGATCTCCGTCGCCAGGACCCAGGCTTCATTCATAATTGCGTATTCGCTCTCCATGCTCGTCGTCGGGAATGGGGTACGCTACAGTGACGGTCGCCGACTGTTCTTCGAGCGAGATGCCCGGCCCCTGGTCGCCGACCGTAATGCACGCCACGCGAGCGTTGAATGGGGTCGAGCACGCCCCGCGTCACGAGCGTGCAGCGAAGCGTCGGCGGGCGATCCACGAGATCATTGCGGGCAATCGTTCCCGCCAATTCTTATGGAAATCTGTGATCCCTCACATGAAAGGACAGAATTCTGCCGCTTATCCTGGGTGCCTCACTCTCCAGCGATCGCATGAAGGAGCCCGCACGATGAACCGCCGACAGCCACTTCTCGCCGCCTGTGCGGCACTCGCACTGGCCCTCGCCGCTTGCGGTGGGGGTGGCGGGTCGAGCGGCTCCAGCACCATTCCCGGGACGAGCGCCGGCGCGACCTCCGCACCGACGACGAGCCCGACCTCGACGCCGACGACGAGCCCGACGGCGACGCCAATCACCTCCGTATCGGCGAGCTATACATGCCCCTCGGCGACGACGTCGTCGGGAGCGCTTGATTGCACGAAATTACCGATCGGCGATCTCAAATATTCTACCAGCGGACCTTCGCAGGGCGAGGTCTACCTCTGCAACGCCCCGAGCGGAACCCCGCCGAGCGAGAACGTCCCATGGATCGATCGCACGACCAACACGTGGGACATGCTGACCAAGCTCGTCGTCGAGGGGAGTAACACCTTTACCGGCCAGTTCAGCGTCACCGTGAATGGCGCGACGCGGAGCATCGCCGGCGACGATCTCCCGACGACCTATTGGCCCGTCGGCACCTATCCAATTTCAAAGAGCGACCCCGCCTATCAGTACGACGGAAATCCGAACTCCGTCATCGCGCAGAACTTCAGTTTCAGCGTCCCCACCGATCCCACGGAGGCGACGACGCCCGGCTGCCTGACCGGTGGACCGGTCGCGGTGACGGTGACCGGCGTCGAAGTCTACGATGCCTTCGACGCAGCCGGATACGATGCGAACGCCAACGAGGAGCAAGACGATTGTCACGGACACCCCGATGGCAGCGATACCTATCACATCCACGGATTTCTCCAGGATTGCGTTCCCGACGCAGGATCGCCGACGCAAAATTCGTCGTTGTTGGGGTATGCAGCCGACGGATTTGGGATCTACGGCCCGTGGTATAACGGCAAGATTCTCACGAGCGCCGATCTCGACGAATGCCACGGCACGACGAGCCCGGTGATGTGGGACGGAAAACTCGTGACGATGTATCACTACGTTTCGACGTACGACTTCCCATACACGATCGCGTGCTATCGAGGCACGGCGACGCGGATATAAAGCAACGCGTTCGCCCACATCGCCTCTTTAAATGTTGCTGTCGACGCTGGCAACATCAAGACGCTCGTGCGAGGACAATTGTAACGACCTCTTGCTGAGCGGCCAGCCGACAAACGCAATGCTTACAAGCACGGTGCCCGATGTGATGAAGAGCGCGCCGAGGTTTTGTTGAGCGATGAAGCCGCCGATGGCGAGGGAGATGGGAGCGATCCCAATCGATGCCAGGGCGACGAGGCTCATCACTCTGCCAAGCATTTCGGGAAGCACTTTCGTCTGAAGAAACGAGAGGGCCTGAACGTTTACAAACCCCGCGACGAATCCGCAGAATAGGAGCACTCCGAAGAGCGCCCAGATCGGCATCGCCACCGAAAGTGTGCCGAGCGCTAGGCCAAGCAACAGTGCGGCACCGAAGATCGCGGAGACCAACTTCTCTCCCACCTTGATCGACCCAGCCACCAGATACCCCAGCACCGAACCGATCGCGGTTGCAGCGACGAGACCACCGTAGTCGGCGGCCGAGCCGAAGCGCGTATGGACGAGCATAACGATGCCTATTTGTGTCGCGCCGGTGATGGCGAAGTTGACGGCCGCGATAACGACGATGAGCAGACGAAGCGATGGGTCGCGGAGCACGAATTGGATGCCGTCGCCGATCGCAGCGAGCACGCCTCGAGCTTGAAACGGAACTCTGCGCGCCTCGCGGATGCTAACGAGCGCGGCAATGAGAAACAGAAAGCTTACGGCGTCGATGGCCATCGCGGAGGCGATACCGAAACGTTGTATCGTGAGCCCCGCCGCTCCCGCGCCACCGAGTAAACAGAGTTGCATTGCTGTCTGCAGTAGGGAGTTCGCGGCCGGAATCTCTTCTTGCGCGACGATCGAGGGCACGAGCACCTTCATCGCCGGGGCTGCAAAGGCGTCGGCAGTGCCGAAAATCAACGCAATGATGTAGAGCATCCAGAGCGCGAGGAGATGCAGCTGCGCGAGGAAGGCCGCGACGCCCACGCAGGCCATGAGGATGAGATTGCTGAGGATCAAGATGCTACGAACCGGGGCGCGATCGCTCAGCGCTCCGCCAAAAAGCATGAGCCCGGCGCGCGGAATGGCTACCGTGATGAGGATCGAGCTCATGGCGAGCGCCGAGCCGCTCAGATCGAGCACGACCCACGGGATGGCGACCAAGAAAAAGACATCGCCTAGCTGCGAGAGGGTGGTGCCGACGAGCAGCCGTCGGAAGGCCTGAATACGAAGAACCGTCATAAATGCGAATGTATATTCCTATTCGCATTCTGTCAAGGGCTTGGGGTATACTCTCCCGGTGAGCGAGGCCGTCCACCCCCCGAAGCAGCAAAGAAGCCGCGAGGCGCTGGCACGCCTGCTTGAGGCCACCGTCGCGATCGTTCGCACCGATGGACTCGCGGGGGCCACGATCCCCCGCATAGCCGAGGCCGCCAAGATGGCACCCGCGAGCGTCTATCGACGGTTCCGCGACAAGGAGTCGTTGCTGCGAACGGCTTTCATCGATGTTCTAGAACGCTCGAACGCCGTGAACACTGCGGCAATCCCACCCATGTTGGAGGATCGCACCTTAGAATGGGTCGCCGGGGCGCTCGCCCGCTCGCTCATCCACCAGTATCGACTTCAGCCGACGTTCATGCGCGCCATGATTCGTTTTGTCGAGAACGACGATGACGAACAGTTCCGCAGGCGTGCGATGGAACTGGTCACCACGAACGCTCAGTTTGTAGTTGATGAAATTATTTCGCGCTTCTCCCACCGGATCGTTCACGCCAACCCAAAACGTGCGGTAACCTTTATTACGCTGGTGCTCGCCAACGTGGTCGAAACGCGCGTTCTGGAAGCGTTCTCCCTATGGACCGAGATGCTGCCAATCAGTGATGATGAGCTGGTCGCGGAATTAAAGCACCTATTTCTTGCCTTCCTAACGACCCGCATGGATGCCGGTCGCTGACGATCGACCGGATCCGAAGAACGAAAAAGCCCCGCATCGCTGCAGGGCTTACGTGGTAGCGCCAATGGGAATCGAACTCTCAAAGTGGGGTCCTGGCAGGTCCCTTCCGTTACCGAAAACCTCGATTTTACGAGGGATTCCGCTCTTTTTGTTCCCGGCCGATCCCGAGCGATTCCGCAATTGAGCGAGGCTCCATTCGTGAAAGCGCTTCACGCTGCCGTCGCCAGCTCTTGGACTCGCGGACGCCCGATTGAAGCGCGTTGGTTCCTTCTGTGCGGCGCCGAGAAGCACGGCTTCCAGGACGCTGCCACATAGAAATATGGTAGAGAGATAACCACTCGCTGCCATAGTCTTCCGCGCTTCGGCTAAGCGGCTTTCAATGATCGGTATGACCTGCGCTTCCACCGGCAATTTGGGGATACTCGGGGTAGCGAACTCTCTACGCAAGAAATCATCATCGGTTTGCGGCGACTCTAACGAGTCATCGTGGCCAGAAAGTCTGGCAGTAATAGCTCGCGCTTTCTTAAGCGTCGGCGTCTCTATGGGCCGATCGTTCAGGCTGCAATTCGCTTCGTAGGCGTCGAGCAATTCGCCGAGCACCGTTCCGACAAGAGCATCCGGTTCTGCTTCCCAGAATCCTCGCATCTTCTTAGCTTTCGAGGTTCCATGAATTTGATATTTCTGTCCGCGGATATCGTTTTTGTGCCGATTGAAGAACTCACCAAACGTTGCATCTGTATAGTGAAGAACGTAACCACCATCCATTCCTAATAAGTTTTCAAAGTAGAGCTTATCAGTCTCCGTGAGGCTAGTCACTCTACCCCCGCTCCATTTCCATTGATATTGGCCTCGAACTCCGCGAGCTGCTGAATTACCGCACCGAATGGCGGGGGCTCATGAAGAAACATCTGCTGCATGTCACGATAGTCAGCCTCAAACTCTCTGATTCGCGTGCTACCAGGGACGATCACCAGCGATCCAGGCACGGCCAAATCGTAGTGGGCCCAAGCCGCGTGGTAGTAAATACTCTTGAAGACCCGCACATCGTCGAGCATCGATAGATCGCACGAAGCTTCTAACCCGATCCTCGTTCGAAGCATCGCCGCGACGTCCGAGTAGTGGCGTGAAAAAAACTGCTTTGGCTTGTCTCTGAAACTCTCAGCGTGCAATGCCGTGACCTTCTCCCAAAACGTTCTATCAGGGCTCAACACTGTACAGGCGAGTTGTGACTCATTCAGGAGCATGGGGATGCCAGCGAGATATGGCTCGATGTTCCTGAGCTCGGAAGGAGCAGACTTTGCGCGCCACCCAAGTTCAATCTTGACGGTGTCGCGAAGGTAGCCGTACGCTCGGCCTGGGTCACTCTTCGGATAATGAAAGAGCAGAGTGTTTGGATCGCTCGAATCAAGCAGCAGATCCCAGCCTTGATCGCCACCAAGCCGTTCGGCGATTTGCGCGCGCAACAGCGGTAGGAGCTGTTCGCCAATATACGCGGCGCACGCCGTATCGAGCCTTTCCATGTGCTTCTCGCGTTGCGAGTTCGTGATGTCGCGCTCTTCCGGGTCGGCGATTCCTCGATCGGTAAAGAACTGCGGATCGGTAACGACGTCGATGTCTTCAGAAAATCGGTCAATGATCCCGTATGCCTTCGACAGCGATGTGCCGCCTTTGAATGTCAGCTTCGGCTGCTCACCCGGCAGCGCGAACAGCGATTTCAGGATCCAACAAACCCAGAAATCTTTTTCTACGATAGTGAAATCGACGCCCATTTGCATCGCACGTTCTTGGATGACTTGCCGCCGGTCAAGAGCGGAGCGACGCGCGAAACTATCCACGCGTCGTCTGCTTCTCGTCGAGGATCGCATCGATAACCGGAAGCATCCACGACGGCACGCGACGTGTGCGCTGCCGGAGTTTCTTCTCCAGCCGATGCTCGCGGACGAACTCGCGCACCTTCGCGATGTCCTTATCGGTGATGTGCGCCTTGCCAACCGCTCGAAGCGCGTCGATGACCAGTTCGGCGGGGTCGCCACTGCGGGCGAGCGACCGTGGGCTGGCCGTTTTCAGGCGGATCGTCTGCCCTCCAATCTTCAGGTCGCGCGGGAACAGGTCCGTTCGGTACACGGGTCGCGCCACGATCTGCGTGGTAAGACCAAGCTTGTTAGCGGCGTCGAGTTCGGGGCGCTCGATCGTGGCGCCGGTCTTCCGAGCGTGGGCGGCGATAATCGCTTCCGGTGTGGGGCTAAGAATGCCAATGAGCGGGCTGGTTGCGGGGATGTCATAGTACCCCTTGGACAACCGCCGAACCGTCCCAGCCTTCACCATGCGGTGCAGAGTCTGCCGAACGATATCCTCGGAACCAAGCCGCGCCCGAACCAGCTCGGCAGGCGTGAACACCGTGCCCGGCTCTAGGCCACGCAGGTGCTTCCGGATCGCTTCTGCCGTCGTCTGGGTCGCCATGATATGTCACATATTACTATAGAATAACGTGACGGTCAACAGACTCATTCTTGACCGGCCTGGTATACATCCCTCGGTCTCGGAGCGAGACGCGAACCGCCGTAGTCCGGCACTCGCTCACCGAAACAAAGGCCGGCGGGGTGCAGTTCAAAGAACCGAAGAACGGAAAGCACCGCACGATCGTGCTGTCGCAATCGCTTATCGAAGTTCTCGTCGCTCATCGATCCGCTCAGGAAGATGACCGCCGAATCTTTGAAAGCTCCTATCGCGACGATGACCTCGTCTTCGTAGCACCGGATGGGTCGCCAGTCCTTCCGTGGGTCCTTCACCGCCTCGTTCCGGTACCTCGTGGAACGGGCGGGAGTACCCTACATCCGGCTACATGATCTGCGCGATACGCACGCGAGCCTGCTCGGCAAGCACGGCGTGCCGCTGGCGGTCGTCTCGAAGCGACTCAGCCACGCCACCGATCGGCATCACGGCCGAGCGTTATTTGCACGTCTATAAAGAACGAGACGCCGAGGCGGCGGCTGTATTCGAACAGCTCGCGAGCTAAGGCGCCTCGTAAGAGCCTGTTAGACGATTGTTAGACGAGGCGTCCAATAATCGCCCAACGATGCGGAATCCCTCGTAAATCAAGGCGAACACGTGGTAGCGCCAACGGGAATCGAACCCGTCTTTGCCACGTGAAAGGCGGCTGTCCTAACCGATAGACGATGGCGCCACGTGTCGCGCACCCGAGAACGGCCCGGGTACAGGCGTAGGGTACCCGCAGGGGCGGGGACTGTCAACACGATTGGTGGGCCCGGTAGGATTCGAACCTACGCGCAACCAGTTATGAGCCGGCCGCTCTACCGCTGAGCTACAGGCCCACGAATCGGGCTCAACCGCGTTCGCAGCGGCGAAACGAAGCGCCTGCCGAGGCTACTGTGTCGTGAACGAACCGATGGTTCCGGTGATATTCGGGCAGCCGGCAGGCTGGGTGAAGGTCGATGCAACGGTATAGGTGGTGTGCGCGGCGAGCGTGCCGACCGCGAAGCCGGCCGGGGTCGAACCCGGCGGCGGGCTCGCGTTGGGGCTCGGGAGCGGGCTCGGCACCGCGGCGGTTGCGAGCGAGAGGTTCGCGTTGCCGTTGCTGCTCAGGAACACCCCGTCGCCGTATGTCGACGAAAGGACGAGCGTAAAGTTCCCATCGGGAACGCCGGTCGCATTCGCGATCGGGTACATCATCGTGGGCGGCACCGGCAAAATGGCGTACCCGCCGCATTCCGCCTGTCGCACGCTCGCGACCGCGCCGCCGCACCCGGCGAGCAGCGCGATGCCCAGCAGCACGGCGAAAGCCTTAGCGAAGCGCGCGGAAGGCCGCCTTTCCGGGGTAGCGCGCCGCCGCGCCAAGTTCGAGCTCGATCGCCATCAATCGATTGTATTTCGCAACCCGGTCGCTCCGCGAGAGCGATCCGGTTTTAATCTGCCCGGCTCCGGTCGCCACCGCAAGGTCGGCGATCGTCGTATCCTCGGTCTCGCCCGAACGGTGCGAAATGACGGCGGTATACCCGGCTTTATGCGCGAGCTCCACCGCATCGAGCGTCTCGGTGAGCGTTCCGATCTGGTTCACCTTGATCAGAATCGAATTGGCAACGCCTTCGCGAATTCCGCGCTCTAAGAATTTCGTGTTCGTCACGAAGAGATCGTCGCCGACGAGTTGCACGCGCGCGCCGAGCGCTTCGGTCAACGCGCGCCAACCGCTCCAATCCTCTTCGGCGAGCCCGTCTTCGATCGAAATGATCGGGAAACGGTCGCAAAGATCGCGGTAGAGCGCGACCATCTCCGTCGCGCTCAAACCGTGCGCGGTATCGTGCGCGAAATATTTGCCGTCTTGGTAGAACTCGCTCGATGCGGGATCGAGCGCGATTGCGATATCGCCGCCCGGGCGATAGCCCGCGCGTTCGATCGCCGCGACGAGGATCTCCATCGCCGCATCGATGGAATCGAGCGGCGGAGCGTAGCCGCCTTCATCGCCGACCTGCGTCGGCAAGCCCTTCTCGTGCAGCAATTTTCCGAGCGCGTGAAACGTCTCGGCGCCGTAGCGAACCGCTTCGGCGAAGCTCGACGCCCCAACCGGAACGATCATGCACTCCTGAAATTGCAGCGCGCCCGAGGCATGTTTGCCGCCGTTGATGACGTTCATCATCGGCACCGGCAACGTCGCCGCCGAGGGGCCGCCGAGATAGCGGAACAACGGCTGCGAGAGGCTCGCCGCGGCGCTGCGCGCCACCGCGAGCGAGACGCCGAGAACCGCGTTCGCACCGAGATGCGTCTTGTTCGCACTGCCGTCGAGCTCGATCAATTTCTCGTCGATCTCGCGTTGCGCCGTTGCGTCGAGCCCTTCGAGAATCGGCCCGATGCGGTCGTTCACGGCGGCGACGGCTTTGCGCACACCCTTGCCGCCGTACCGTTTCGCGTCGCCGTCGCGCAGTTCGACCGCTTCGTGCGCGCCCGTCGATGCGCCCGAGGGCACCATCGCTTCTTCGACCGCGCCGAAACTCGTCGCGACGCTCACCGCCACCGTCGGGTTACCGCGCGAATCGAGAATCTCGCGCGCGCTCACGCCTTCGATCAGCGGCCGCCCGCCGCCGCGCAACGACTCCAACGACATCGCGTTACTCGCGAATCCAGCGTTCGAGATCGTGTTTGCGCGATACGAACTCTTTGGGTTCGAAGAAAATCGCGAGTTCGCGCTCGGCACTCGCGGCGCTGTCGCTGCCGTGCACCAAGTTGCGCCCGATATTCTGCGCGAAGTCGGCGCGGAT
This sequence comes from bacterium, assembly GCA_021845615.1. Taxonomy (GTDB): domain Bacteria; phylum Vulcanimicrobiota; class Vulcanimicrobiia; order Vulcanimicrobiales; family Vulcanimicrobiaceae; genus JABEUX01. The sequence goes on from JAJZVP010000025.1 coordinate 23,189, forward strand.
CGTTCCCGGCACGGCCGAGAGCGGATTGGTCGCGCCCATCATTTGGCGGCATCCTTCGATCGCGCCGTCGCCTTCGACCGCCATCGCCACGATGGGGCCGCTGGTGATGAAATCGACCAGCCCTTGGAAGAACGGTTTGCCGGCGTGCTCGCCGTAGTGTTTGCGTGCGCGCTCGCCATCGAGCTGCATGAGTTTCATCGCCGCGATGAGGTAGCCGCGCCGTTCGATGCGAGCGATAATCTCGCCGGCGAGCCCGCGCGAAACCGCGTCGGGCTTACAGAGAATCAGAGTACGTTCGATTGCCATAACGGGCGCTTGGGTACGCCCAAGCAGACGTCGAAGCCTCTCGCCGACGATGGAGCAACTGCAGGATCCCTACGCCG
>JAJZVP010000152.1 GCA_021845615.1 bacterium
ACCTCGACGAGCGCGCGCTCGCCGAGCGCGCGAACGCGCACCTCGACCGAACCCTGCGGCGTGAACTTCATCGCGTTCTCGATCAGGTTGGCGATCGCTTGACGTAAGAGATGCGCTTCGCCCATGACGAAGACGCCGCTCTCGGCCTCGAGCCGCAGATCGAGCTGCTTCTCCGCCGCTTCTCCACGTTCGGCCTGCACCGCCTCGGCGGCGAGCGCCCCCAGCGCGATCGGTTCCATCGGAATCTCGTCGCCACGATCTGCTTTTGCCAGCAGCAGCATGCCGCCGACCATCTGCGAGAGTTGCGCGCTCTCGGCGACGATGGTTTCGAGGCTTTCGCGCAAAACGTTTGGGTCGCGGTCGCCCCAACGCAGCAGCATCTGTGCGTTGGCGTTGATCGACGTGAGCGGAGTACGCAACTCGTGCGATGCGTCGCTGATAAACTGCCGCTCGCGCGCGAACGCTTCTTGCAAACGCGCGAGCAGATCGTCGAAACTCTCGGCGAGCCGACCGATCTCGTCGTCGCGTTTCTCCCAATGCAAGCGTCGGTCGAGGCGCTCCGAGCCGATCTCGCGCATCGCCTGCGCGAGCTTTTCCAGCGGGTCGAACGCGCGCCCCGCGAGCCACCACGAGAGCGCGACGATGGCGAACATCGCGGCGAGCACGGCAATCGCGATGCTCTCGCGCGTTTGGGCGATGCTGCGTTCGAGGGCGTCGATGCGCTCGGCGACGTGGACGACGACGTGGTGCGAACCGAGCGAAAAATAGCGATCTTCAACGAGGAGCGTGCCGATCGGCAACGTGATTTGGCGGCGCGCGAAGGTGGTTCGCGCGCCGAGACCGACCGCTTTGGGAATCGTCGTGCCTCCGAGGTTGCTGCTCTTCGCCAGCGGATATCCGTTACTCGAATCGATCTGGATGAAAGTGGTCGGCGACGACCAACTCGTCAGGTTATTCCCGTCGGTGAGGAGTGCGTAAGCGTCGGAGCCGCCGAATCCGAGCGAGAACGGTTCTTCGCTCGCTTGCACCGAGGAGGCGATCTCGGCCATCGTCGCCGAGACGCGCGCGCGCGCCTGCGCGTAGAGAATCGATTGCAATCGCATGCCGACCACCGTGCTGACGAGCAGCAACACGACGACGAGCAGCGCTGCATACCATGCGGCGACGCGCCACTTTAACGAATGCATGTCGCGCGGGCGTTTTGGCGCACGCCGCTAATCCTTTATCGTGTAACCGATGCCGCGCACCGTGGTGATGAGTTTTTCATCGAATCCTTCTTCGAGTTTGCCGCGCAGGTAACGCACGTAAACGTCGATGAGGTTCGAGTCGCCGAGAAAATCGCTGCCCCAGACGCCATTGAAGAGCTCGTCGCGGGTATGCACCTTATTACGATGGAGTAAGAGATACTCCAGGAGCGCGTATTCCTTTGCGGTCAGGGCGATCTCTTTTCCGCCGCGCCGCACTTCGTGACGGTCGCGATCCATCACGACGTCTTTATAGACGATCGAACGATCCTGCGGTTCGCGCTCGCGGAGCTGCGCGCGAACCCGCGCGAGGAGTTCTTCGGTGGCGAAAGGCTTCGTGAGATAATCGTTCGCGCCGATATCGAGCCCGGCGACGCGGTCGGGGACGCGGTCCTTCGCGGTCAACATGATGATCGGCACCCGGCTCTTCGCGCGGATGCGTCGGCAGACTTCCATGCCGTCCATGCGCGGTAACATGAGGTCGAGGATGACGAGATCGGGTTCCTTGAGGGCGAGTTCGAGCCCCTCGACACCGTTCTGCGCGAGCTCGACGTGATAGCCTTCGTGCTGCAGTTCCAACTGGAGTACGCGCGCGATCGCCGCGTCGTCTTCGACGACGACGATGCGCCGCTGCTTTTCGGAAGCGTCCATGGGGCGGTTCTACCCGCCGCGGGTCTAGCGCCCCTTGCGCGCGAGGTTAATCCCCGCTGAGAAATCCGGTACCGCCGAGACGGCAAACGCGACCGCCGCGCCGACGGTGAGCCAGATCAGCGTCGCGGGTTGTGCGAGCGCGAAGGCGACCCGGTCGAGCAGCGTGACGACCCCGGCGAACGCCGAGCCATGGGTTACGAACCAGAGCGCGAGTGCGAGGAGCACGCCCCAGGCGCTCGCTTCCCACGGATCGATCGGTTCCGCCGGAACGCGTTGCACCGTCGCCGCCAGAATCGAGGCGTGCAGATCCGCGGGCGGCTCCTCCAGCGGGAGTGCTGCGAGAAGGCGGTCGAGTTCGTCGTCGGTTCGCTCGTTCATAACTGGTTCTCCGATGCGGCGAGAATCTGCCGCAGTTGCTCTTTGGCGCGAAAGAGGTGCGTCTTGACGGTTCCGAGCGGCACCCCCAGCACCGAGGCGATCTCATCGTACTGCTTTCCTTGCAGATGATACAAGGTGATAACGCTCCGATATTTCTCCGGGAGGGCGTCGATCGCCGCGCGCAGTCGGCCGGCATCGTCGTTCGCGATCGCCTGCGCTTCGGGGCCCGGCGCGCTGTCGGCGCGTTCGGGCATCTCCTCGTTGGAGTAGCGACGCGATCGTTTGAGGCGATCGCAGCACGCGTGGTAGCAGATCGAGAAGATCCAGGTCGAGAACTTCGCCTCCGGACGAAAGGTGCGCAGCGAGCGGTACGCCTTCACGAAGGCCTCCTGCGTGGCGTCGCGCGCCTCCTCGCGGTCGCGAAGCGTTCGTACGGCGAGGGTATAGAGCGCACGCTCGTATCGCTCCACGAGCGTGGTAAAGGCGGCCGGATCGCCAGCGAGGGCGCGCCCGACTAACTCGGTATCGCTCGTTCGTGGCTGCTCGGCTTCGATCGCTCCCTCCACCGCCATCGCTGACATGCTTCCTGTACGCCCACGCGGGGAGGATTGTTTCGTCGCCCGGCGTTGAAACCTGGGGCGAGTCTCGGACGTATGTGGGGCATGACGACCCAGAGCAAGGAGTTCCGGTATGAGTGACAACGCCGTCGGCGCGATCGCCGTCTTCTGTATCTTCGGGCTACCGATCGTAGCCATCATGGTGCATCGCGTCCTCAAACATCAGGAACGGCTCGCGATGATCCAACACGGCTTTCCGGTCGATGCCGACCCGCGCGACGCCTACCGGGCGATGAAAATGGCGCAAAAGATGGGGGTGCCGCCGCCGATGGTCGGCGACTCGGCGTACCTCTTCTATGCGAACGCGCGGCTCCAGCGAGGGATAACGACCACCTTCATCGGCTTGGCGATCGTGGTCGGGCTCTCGTTCATCGGCTACCACCACGGAAGCTTTGTGCCGGGGCCCTGGCTGATCGGTGGGCTCGTACCGCTCTTTATCGGGCTCGCCCAGGTCACCGGCGCGGTGCTCTCGGGAGCGCAGATCGGTGGCTTCGGCATCGGTCGCGGCTACACGATGCCCCCGCCGGGGCCGGTGCCCCCGAGCGGAATGCCCCCGAACCCTCCCCCGCCGCCGCAGAGCGGGTCGCCGTGGGGCTGGCGCCCTGGGTCGACGCCCGGACTCGACGAGCCGCCGAAGCCGCCGAACCGTCGCTAGCACGAAAAACACGAAGAGGCCGCCGGACTGATCCGGCGGCCTCTTCGCTTGCTGCTACGTTTCGTTGAAGGAGACGTTCGTGTTTTGAAAAGAGACTACGGTTTGCAGTTCACCAGTGCGAGTGCCCAACCCGCATCGGTTCGGGTCCGAACCAAATACCCTTCATTGGTGCGTTCGTACACTTGGTAACCTGCGCGGAGCGCTTCTGCCAAGCTCGTGAAAACCATCACTCCAGACATTTGTCGGTCCCCCCTTTCCTACTGAGTCCTCCGACTCTACTCTCTATAACGGCTAAAACCGTGAGAAGGTTCAGTGATAATCCCGAGAGTTTTTTTAAGATTTGGAGAAAAAGCCTGCCCGTGACGCTCGCATCGCCTCCATCGTCCGTCGTTTCCACGCGTATCCTCGACCGCACCGAGGTCGCGCGCGACGTGATTTTGCTTGGCATCGAGGCGCCCGAACTCGTTCAAAAGGTCCGTCCGGGGCATTTTGCGATGGCCTTACTGCCTGGTGGGCAGGCCGCCGGCGTCGCTTTAGGCATCTACGAAGCACGCGACGAGCGCTGCTCGTTACTCTTTTTTATCGCCGGCGATCGCACGCGTCGCCTGGGTGCGTTGCGTGTCGGCGAAATGCTCGACATCATCGCACCGCTCGGCAACGGATTCGATTGCGGCGGAAAGGCGCGCGATATCGCAATCGTCGCCGGCGGCGTCGGCATCGCATCGGTGCTGCTCCCGGCGCAAGCGTTTCTCGCTCGCGGCGCTCGCGTGCGACTCTTTTACGGCGCGCGAACCGCCGAGCGATTGGTGGAGGCCGAACGCTTTGCAACCGAAGGCT
>JAJZVP010000026.1 GCA_021845615.1 bacterium
CGAGATACGCGAGCGTCTCCGCGCGCGAGGGAAGCGGCAGCGTCCAGCGCGCGTCGTGTGCGATCTTCGCCGAATCGTAGAGTCGTTCGCTCCCCGGTAGGAGCGACGAGCGCCCGAGCATCGCGCCTAGCGTCCAGTGCTCGGCGAAGAAGGCAACGTGACCGAGCTCCCACAACAACGGGTTGATGGTGGGAAGCAAGGGAACCAGCAACTCCTCATCGCGCAAATCGGCGACGAGCGCCAAGGTGCGGTCGCGGGCATCGATGAGTTCGTCGGCACGAATACGCGGCACCCGAATCGCCATTCTCTCCCCGGCGCGAGGAACCTCGCGTTCCGGGAACGCCGTCACCGCGCGACGCTACGCTCGTCTCTTTCGCGCACTCGGGTATCGCGTTCGCATTCTCGCCGCCGATGCGCCTTCGGTGGAGGCCGATATCGTCGTCGCCTTGCACGCCAAGAAGAGCGGCGCCGCCGCGCTCCGCTTTCGCCGGGCGTCGCGCGACGGACGCCTCGTCGTCGTCCTCACGGGGACCGATATCTATCGCGATCTTCCGCGGAGCCGCATCGCACTCCGAGCGCTCGAAGCCGCCGATACGATCGTGGCATTACAACCGCTCGCGCTCGAACGGCTCGCTCCCGCGTTGCAAGCGAAGGCGCGCTCGATCGTTCAGTCGGTCGCACTCCCCGCCGATATTCCGCGCGTGCGAGGATCCTCCGAGCGGTGTGAGATCGCGGTGCTCGGTCACCTACGAAACGAAAAAGATCCGCTCCGCGCGGCCTACGCCGCGCGCGCGCTGCCGCGCGCCCTTCGGGTTCGCGTCACGCTCGCCGGTGGGGCGATCGACGCGCGTTACCTTCGCCGCATCGCCGACGAAGTAGCTCGGAATGCGCGCTTCCGCTATCGCGGCGAGATCGGTGCGCGCGCGGCGCTGACGTGCCTCGCCCGCAGCGACGCGCTCGTGCTTTCGTCGCGTATGGAGGGCGGCGCGAACGTCCTCGGCGAGGCGATCGCCCTGCGCGTTCCGGTGCTCGCGTCGCGAATCGATGGAAACATCGGCCTCCTCGGCGCGAACTATCCGGGCTACTACGATGTCGGATCGACCGCCTCGCTGCGACGGTTGCTGCAGCGCTTTATCGAAGATCGCCGCTTCCGCCGCGAGCTACGCGACGACGTCGCGCGGCTCGCCCCGCTCGTTCGCCCCGCCCGCGAGCGCCGCTCTTGGGCGCATCTTCTTAGCGAACTTCGAGCGAGCGCACCTCGATCGGCGTTCCGTTGAGCGCGGCGTTTCCCGTGAGTGCGTCGAGACGCGACGGATCGGTAATATCGTTGATGCTCGCGCCGGGGTGAGCGCTCGCAACGCGAAGGCGAACTCCCGCGCGGTGATGTCCGAAGCCGTGAGGCAAGCTCGCGACACCGGGCATCATCGCGTCGTCGATACGGGCGACGCTTTCGATCCTTCCCACGGCGCTGCGCACCTCCACGGCAGCGCCGTCCGCGATGCCGAAGCGATCGGCATCCTGCGGATTTAAGAGGAGCGTGCACCGCTCGGGACCGCGCATTAAGCGCGGCGCGTTGTGCATCCAGGAGTTATTATTGCGCAGCTCGCGCCGACCGATCAGCACGAGGTCGGGAATCGGCGCGGCGATCGTCGATTCGAGCCGAGCGAGGTCGGCGAGCATCGCCGAAGGCGCGATATCGATGCGGCCGTCGGCGGTGAGCAAGCGCTGCGGAAACGACGACGTCAACGCACCAAAATCGCGGCCGTGCGGAGACGCGCGCAATTCGTCGATCGAGGTTTTCCACGGTCCCGCCTGCAGCGCTCGGTCGATCCGTTCGCGCGGCGATGCCGACGGCGCGCCGCCGAGGCGCCGGGCGAGCTCTTCGAAGATCTGCCAATCGTACCGTTGCTCGGCGTCGATGGGAAAGACGGGATCGTTCCAACGTGCGGTATTGCGCACGGCAAAATGGTGAAAGACGACATCGTAGTGCTCGGTCTCTAAGCCGATTGCGGGCGGCAGCACGATATCGGCGTGCCGCGTCGTTTCGTTGATATAGGGATCGATCGCGAGCATGAAATCCAAGCCCTCGAGCGCCCGGTCGAGCGCGCCTCCGTTCGGGGTGGAAAGAACGGGGTTCCCCGCGATCGTTATCAGCGCCCGAATCCTTCCGTCACCCGGTGTCGCGATCTCTTCGGCGAGCGCCGCGACGGGAAACTCGCCGTTAAACTCCGCCAAGCCGCGCACCCGCGTCCGACGCTGCGGCGCGTACGCCACGCCGCGCTTGGCGCCGAGTAAGAGATCGAACGCCGGGAGCGGGAACATCGCGCCGCCGATTTCATCGAGATTTCCGGTGAGGATATTGAGCGCCGCGAGCAACCATTGGCAGAGGCCGCCGAATTCTTGCGTGCTCGCCCCCATCCGTCCGTATGCGACCGCGGGCTTCGTCGTTGCGAACGCGATGGCGATGCGCTCGATCTCACCGGCGGTGATGCCGACGCGTTCGGCGACGCGTTCGGGCGGATACGCGGCCACCGCCGCGCGCACGCTCTCGATCCCATCGAGCGACGCTTCGAGCCGCCCGCCGTTTGCGAGGCCGCGCGCGAAGATAACCTGCAGCATCGCGAGCATCACGAGCGCGTCGCTGCCGGGGCGGATGCGATGGTGTTCGTCGGCGAGAGCGGCACTCTCCGTACGTCGCGGGTCGAAGAGCAGAAAACGCCCGCCTCGCGCGCGCAACGCCCGCAGACGTTCGCGCATTCCGGGAGCGGTCATAATGCTGCCTTGCGACGCGAGCGGATTCGCGCCGAAGGCGAGAAAGAACATCGTGCGATCGATATCGGGAATCGGGAGCAACATCGGGTGGCCGAAGAGCGCCGCGGCGACGACGTGATGCGGCAATTGGTCCACGCTCGTGGCGCTATAGCGATTCCGCACCTTCAGCGCGCGGAGCAAGGTTCCACCGCCGAGCGAGGTTCCGCTGTTATGGACGGTCGGGTTTCCGTGGTAACTCGCAATCGCGTCGGGGCCGAAGGCGTTGGCGATCGCGCCGAGTCGCTCGGCAGCGATTTCGAAGGCTTCATCCCAGGGAATCGCCTCCCATTGCGAGCCGACGCGGCGCATCGCGCTCTTCAATCGGTCGGGATCCTCGTGCAGATCGATCAACGCGCTGCCTTTCGGACAGATCGCACCGCGCGAGAGCGGGTCCTCCGGATCGCCGCGTAGATCGACGACGCGCCCGCCTTCCACGCGAATCTGCAATCCGCAGATCGCCTCGCACAGGTTGCACGCGCGAAAGTGGAGGGTGTCGGCGTCACGAGTCATGGGTCGAGCGTTGCGGCGCTGCGAAGGATGAATCCCGCCTCCAACAATCGCGCGCGAACCGCCCGCGCGAACGAGAGCGCGTGCGCGCCGTCGCCGTGCAGACAGATACTCTCTCCACGCCCGGAGCGGGCGAGCGCGAGGGCTTGATCGGCGGCCTCCTCCACGCTCTCGATCGAGGCACCCGGTTCTCCTCGCGGAATCAAGAAACCGTCCTCACCGTAGCGACGATCGGCAAAGAGTTCCTCGACGCTCCGCAAGCCGTATCGTCGCGCCATCGCCGTCGAGAATGAACCCGCGAGTCCGACGAGCGCGAGATTTCGGTCGAGTTCGGCGACCGCGCGCGCGATGGCATCGGCGGTGCTCTCGTCGACGGCGCTACGGTTGTAGAGAGCGCCGTGCGGTTTGACGTGCGTGAGTCGCGCGCCCTCTTCGCGCGCGATCCGCGCGAGCGCGGAGACCTGGTCGATGACGAGCGCGACGAGATCCTCGCCGACGAGATCCATCGCTCGTCGTCCGAATCCTTCGCGATCGGGATACGACGGATGCGCGCCGATGGCGACGCCGTTGCGGCGCGCGGCACGAATCGTCTCGCGCATGGAGCGTTCGTCGCCCGCATGCCCGCCGCACGCAATATTCGCCGAGGTCACGATCTCCAACAACGCCGCATCGTCGGCACAACCTTCGCCGAGATCCGCGTTGAGATCGATCGTACGCACGGGAACGAACGTTATCTCTTCACCGAGTCGAACCTGTCCGAGTTTCCAGAGATCCTCGGCGATGACCGAGGCGAGCACCGGATATCCGCCGGTCGTCTGCGCGTCGACGCCGAGAACGATCGGAAGGCCGCTCGGCGGTAGTTGTATCGCGCCGGGAAATACCGCGAGGGTTGCGACGGTCGGGCGCTCGCCGAGCAGCGGCTCGCCTTCGCAGCGAATACCCATGCGATCGCTCTGCGGGCTCGCCTTCCATCGTCGCGAACAGAGCTGCGAGAACGCAACGCCGTCGGGGAGATGGATGCGCTCGCGAACGACGCGCGGCCGCGCGTCGCTCTCGATCCGTTCGCGCGCGCGCGGCTGCAACGGGACGGCAGCGTCGAGCGCGAGGCGGTCGCCATCTCGAAGCGCGCGTCCGTGAAAGCCGCCGAAACGCGAGCGCAGATCGGTGCTGCGTGATCCGAGAATTGCGGGGACGGCGATCCCGCCGGCGATGGCGAGGATCGTTCGCGCACCCGCGCGCGGCGATCCCAATCGTAACGTCGAGCCTCGCGCCGCGGCGATCGAGCGATAGGGCGGGACGGGTGCGCCGTCCAGCCGCGCGTCGGCATCGGCGCCTGCGAGCGCGAAGGTGCGCGCGCTCGTAAAACGCGCGGCAAAGTTGCCGTAGGCGATCTCGATCGCCGCGGCGGCGGGGTCGTTTCCGAGCAACGCATTTGCATCGTCGTACGCGCGCCCGTCGAAGGCACCGCACCACGCGATCGCTTCGTGACGATGCCCCAAGCGCGGGGCGGCGACGACGAGGCTCTGCACGCCGGCGCGCTCGACGATGAGTTCGTCGGTTACCATTCGCGCACGAAACGCACGCGATCGCCTGCGGCGAGCGTCGCCGGAGTGCGACGCTCCGGATCGAAGAGCGTGCCGTTCGTGTGTCCGAGCAACTGCCATCCTCCCGGAGACGCAACGGGATAGACCGCGGTAAAGCGATCGCCGATCGCGACCGCACCCGCAGGCACGAGCGCGCGCGGACGCTCGCGCCTCGGCGTTGCCAGCCGCGCGTCGAGGCCGAGCAGATACGCGAAGCCCGGTGAAAAGCCCAGAAAGGCAACCGTATAGAGCGGCGCGAGATGGAGGGCGATCGCCTCCTCCACCGAGAGCGAATGCAGCGCGGCGAGTGCGGCGAGATCCTCGCCATCGTAGCGCACCGGAATCTCGTGCGTCCGTCCGAGAACCGGATCGCCCCGCCCTTCATCGAGCCGCGCGAGCAAGCGCTCGGCGATCGAGTTCCGGCTTCCCCGCCGGAGCAGGAGCGAGAGGTTGCCGAGCCCGGCCACCGCCTCTCGCACCTCGGGTTCGCCGCGCATCGAGGAGGCGAGCCTCTCGAGGCGCGCCTGTCGCTCGAATTCGCTGCCCTCCTCGAGTTCCAAGAGCAGCGCTTCCTCGCCGTACGGCTCGATTCTCGCTCGCATTCCGACTCCTGCGCGAGCGCGAGAGTAAAATCCTCGCCCGCGCGCGAACCTCCGGTGTTCCGTGAGTCAATACGTATTTAGCATGTACCGCTTGGGAAAGACCGTGCCGCCCAAGCGACGCATCCTCGACGATATCTCGTTGAGTTTTTTCCCGGGCGCGAAGATCGGCATTCTCGGCCTGAACGGTTCGGGGAAGTCCACGCTGCTGCGTATCATGGCCGGCGTCGATACCGAATTCGACGGAGGCGCCGAGCCCGCGCCGAATCTTCGAATCGGTTATCTCGAACAGGAACCGAAACTCGATCCGGCACTCAGCGTGCGCGCCTGCGTCGAGGAAGGGATGGGCGAGGTCATGGATGCCCGCCGTCGGCTCGACGCCGTCTACGCCGCCTACGGCGATCCCGATGCCGATTTCGACCGGCTCGCGCGCGAACAATCCGAGCTTGAAGCGATTATCGCCGCCGCGGGGGACGACAGCGATGCACAATTGGAGATCGCGGCCGATGCGCTGCGCCTCCCTCCGTGGGAGGCGATCGTCGGAACGCTCTCCGGCGGCGAGAAGCGCCGCGTCGCACTCTGCCGACTCTTGCTCTCACGCCCCGACATGCTGTTGCTCGACGAACCGACGAACCATCTCGACGCGGAGAGCGTGGAATGGCTCGAAGGTTTTCTGCAACGCTTTCCGGGCACGGTCGTCGCGATCACGCACGATCGTTACTTCCTCGACAACGCCGCCGAATGGATTCTCGAACTCGACCGCGGACGCGGCATCCCGTGGAAGGGCAACTATAGCTCCTGGCTCGAGCAAAAAGAACAGCGCCTCGCCGCCGAGGAGGCGCAGGAGAGCGCGCGTCGTCGCGCGCTCGCGCACGAATTGGAGTGGGCGCGAACCGCTCGCAAAGGGCGCCAATCGAAGGGCAAGAGCCGCCTCGTTCGCTATGAAGAGCTCGCGAGCTACGAATATCAAAAGCGCAACGAGACGCAAGAAATCTTCATCCCGCCCGGCGACCGACTCGGGACGAAGGTGATCGACCTTCTCGATCTCGCGAAAAGCTACGACGATCGCGTGCTCTTCGAGGGACTCAACGCATCGATTCCGGCGGGAGCGATCGTCGGCATCATCGGCGCCAACGGTGCGGGTAAATCGACGCTCTTCCGCATCATCGCCGGCTCCGAGAAGCCCGACGGCGGCACGGTCGATATCGGCGAGAGCGTGAAACTCGCCGTCGTCGACCAATCGCGCGCCTCCCTGCCCGACGACGCGACGGTCTTCGAAGCGATCGGCGGCGGCGCCGATATTCTCAACGTCGGGCGCTTCGAGATGCACGTGCGAGCGTATTTGGGACGCTTCAACTTCAAGGGCGGCGACCAACAGAAAAAAGTCGGCGTTCTCTCCGGTGGCGAGCGCGGCCGTTTGCACCTCGCAAAGGCCCTGCTCTCCGGCGCGAACGTCTTGCTGCTCGACGAGCCTTCGAACGATCTCGATGTCGAAACCCTGCGCGCGCTCGAAGAGGCGCTCTTAGAATTCGGCGGCACCGCGCTCGTGGTCAGCCACGACCGTTGGTTCCTCGACCGCATCGCGACCCATATTCTCGCCTTTGAAGGCGAGAGCAACGTCGCATTCTTCACCGGGAACTATCACGAGTACGAAGCCGATAAAATCCGTCGCCTTGGCGAAGAAGCGGCGCGTCCGAAACGCGTGCGCTTCCGGCCGCTCGTCAATCTCTAGTCGGCGATGCCACCCACGATGCCTCCGCACGCGTTCCTCTGCTGCCTCATCTCGATTCACGTCCGCGCCGCATCGGGGGCGCCGCTCCCCGACGCGCGGATCGCGCTCTCCCAAATCGGGAAGCATACGAGCTATCGCGCGAGCACCGATCTCCACGGCGATGCGCGGATCCGCGTTGCGAAAGCACGCTATCTCGTCGACGTTGCGCGCTCCGGTTATGCGGGGACGCGCGTCGGCCCGATCGACGTTCGCGGGGCGGAGCGTATAGCGGTCGCCTTGCAGCCCCTCGATTCCCGACAACTCCAGGTGATCGCGACGGTACGCGTCAACGGCAGAGAGCGGCCGGTGCGCACCGCGACGCCGCATATCTCGCTCTCGCGCCGCGCGATGGAGCGCGCCGGTCACGCGCAAATACTCGGTGCGCTCACCGGGATACCCTCGATCACGATCGCCCGCCCGAACGGCGGCTCGCCGACCGCTTATGCGACGGTTGCACTACGCGGACCCGATCCCTCGGAGACGCTCGTAACCCTCGACGGACAGTTGCTCAACGACGGGAATACCGGGGATCTCGATCTCTCGCGCTTCCCCGTCGCGGCGTTCTCGGCGGTAGAGATCAGCGAAGGGCTCGGGCCTTTTAGCCGCGAGGGGAGCAACACGATCGGCGGTGCCGTCAATCTCGTCTCGCTGCATCCCACGCCCGTAGCGCACGACGCCTTTTCGCTCTCCACCGGCTCCTTCGGCCGCAACGAAGGCTGGTACAACACGACGGGAACGCGCGGAAAACTCGGCTACGCTGCGGCACTCGATCTCCAGAGCGAAATCGGACCCGCCAATGAAGCGGTCACGCTCTGCGCGGGCGGCTACGATCCGAAGCAAGCGCGGCCATGCCTCGGAGCACGGACGCAACAACTCGGCTCGCACCTTCTCGAGCGCTCGGCGTTGGTGAACCTTCGCTACACCATCGACACGCAGAGCGATCTCGCATTTCGCCTCTTGTCGATGGCCGATACGCGCGACATGAGCGCGGCCGACAACTCGCCGGTCTTCGCCTCCCAACAGGGCCCGGGTGCCTACTTCATCGGTCCCGGAAGCTCGAACGTCGCGCAGAATATTCGCGCCTACGATCTCCGCGCGCGCACCAAGCTCGGAGCGGGCTCGCTGCTCGCCGATGCGAGCGCCTCCGATAACAATCTCGCGCTCGTCGGTGGAGGGATCTCACCCTACGATCTCACGCACGCGGATCGTCGTTCGACGCTCGACCTGAGTTGGGAGCTGCCGCGCAATCGCAGCGATTTCGCGGTTGGAGGATACGCATCGAGCGAGTCGTTCCGCGCGACCGGGGTCGGCGGAACGCTACAACAGCAGATTCTCTCCGGATTCCTTCGCGAGAGCGATCGCCTCACGCGCCGACTGCGCCTGCAAGGAGGCATCTTCCTGACGCATTATTCGACTTTCGGTTCGAGCCTCGACGGCCGCATCGGAGCGGCGCTCGATCTCGGGCCGCACGATGCCGTTCGCGCCGCAATCGGCACCGGGTTTCGCGCCCCGTTACTGATCGAGCGCTATCAATTCCCGATCGCCGACCTCCCGATCGATGCCAATTGCGTGGCGACGGGGCAGGGCAATCCCAACGAACGCCCCGAGCATGCGACCGAGTACGAGCTCGGGTATTCGCATGTCGGCGCACCCGGCGACCGGTACGACGTCGCGCTCTACCGCACCAATCTTCGCGATCCCATCGAAACCTATTACCCGCTCGGTGCGAGCTGTCCGGCAAGCGTTCCACCGCCGACCTCCTATCCGATCAACGTTGGTAGCGTCGTCTATCAAGGCGCGGAGATTCGGCTGCATCACCGCTTCGGAGTCCTCGATCTCGTCGCCCGATATGGATTGAACGTCGCCTATCCCGGCCCACTGCCGGCGACGGTCAGCAACCCGACCTCCGGCGGCAGCCTCGTTGCGAACCAACAGTTTCTCAACATTCCGCAACAGAGCGGATCGCTCGGCATCGATTGGGCGCACGACGGCTGGCACGCCCATCTCGACGGCTACGCGCAAGGAAGCAACAACGCGTACAATCAGGGCTCGTTTGCATTGCTCGACGCTACAGTCGGGCGCACGCTCGCCGATGGCGTCGACATCACGCTCGCGGCGACGAACCTCACCAACGCGATCGCCGGCCGCTATAGCCTCATCGGTGCCGGCGTTCCCTACCGCGGGATCGTCGGCAACCATGACGGGAACCCGGTCTACGGGCCTCTCCCCACGAATCGCTACTTCGCCGAGCCCTTCGGGCTGCGCTTGATCGTGACCATTCGCCGCTAGCGGGAATCGTGCGCTACACGCCAATGCAACGGGGAACGCGCAATGCCGCCGTCGTTTTCCGACCCCAGCATTTCGCGACGGAGGAGCATCGTGATTCCCGTGCATCTCAATGCCGTCGCCACGGCGGTGCCACCGAACGTTTTGGAGCAGTCCGATATCGAACGGCGCGTCCGCGCGCAATTCGCCGACTCCGCCGTCGTCACGCGTCTGCTTCCGGTCTTTGCAAATACCGGCATCGAACGCCGCTATTCGTGCGTTCCCGTCGAGTGGTACTACGACGAACATCGCTGGGCCGACCGTAACGCGCTCTATCGCGAGAGCGCGCTGGAGCTCGTCGAAGAGGCGGCGCGCGAAGCGCTCGCACGGGCGGCGATCGCGCCCGACGCGATCGATGCGATCGTCAGCGTTTCGACGACCGGTCTCGCGACGCCCTCGCTCGAAGCATCCCTCATGGAACGGCTCCCCTTCGGACGGCGTACCGCGCGCCTCCCGATCGTCGGGCTCGGCTGCGTCGGAGGAGCCCTCGGGCTCGCGCGCGCAGCCGATCTCGTGCGCGGCGGATCGTTTGCGAACGTGTTGTTGATCGGCGTCGAATGTTGCACGCTCTGGTTTCGTCGGAACGAAGTCACGAAGAGCAACATCGTCGCCACCGCGCTCTTCGGCGACGGTGCCGCCGCAGCGGTGCTCTCGCGTTCGGGAAGCGGAGCGCGCATCGCCGCCGCGGGTGAGTATACGTTCCCACGGAGCCTCGACGTCATGGGATGGGATGTCGCCGACGATGGCTTGCAGGCGATTTTTTCGCGCGACATTCCCGCCCTCATCGCCCGCGAGTTACGAGAGATCCTCGACGATTTTCTCGCACGCCACGATCTGACGATCGGCGAGATCGATACGTTTCTCAGCCATCCCGGCGGGACGAAGGTACTCGACGCACTCGAGGGCGCATTCGCTCTCGCGCCGGGGTCGCTCGTCGACTCGCGCTCGGTGCTGCGCGACTACGGCAACATGTCCTCGGTGACCCTGCTCTTCGTTATCGAACGCGCGCTGCGCGAGGGCGCGCTCGCGCGCGCGCGGAGCGGGCGCGCGCTGTTAAGTGCGATGGGCCCCGGCTTTACCGCTGCATTTCTCACGCTCGAACGATGACCTGGCTCTACGGCGCGCTGCTCTTCGTCGCCGCGCAACGGAGCGCCGAACTGCTCCACGCGCGTGCGAACGAGCGCCGCGCGCTCGCCTCGGGCGCCATCGAGATCGCACCCGGGCAACACCCGTGGATCGTCGCGCTCCATACGAGCTGGCTGCTCGCCATGCTGTTGTTCGTGCCGCCCGGCCGCGCGCCCGATGGCGCGTTCCTCGCGCTCTACGCGCTCTTGCAACTCGCGCGCCTCTGGACGATCGCGTCGCTCGGCCCGTATTGGACGACGCGCGTCATTACTTTTCCGGAGCGCCCGCTCGTCCGTCGCGGACCCTATCGGTTTATGCGCCACCCGAACTACGCGATCGTCGCCTGTGAAATTGCGATCCTTCCGCTCGCCTTCGGCGCCTGGCGGATCGCCGCGCTCTTTACCGCGCTTAACGCCATCGCGCTCTTCGCGCGCATTCGCGTCGAAAATCGCGCGCTCGACGAGCGACGCCGATAACCGCAAGATTCGGCGGATGGAGCGCTCGTTCGCGACGCCGCCGCGAGGTTAGCGCGTCGATCGAGAGAGATCGATGCTCCCCGCGCCGTTCGCGGCGATCGTTCGCGCGCGGCGAATCGCGCGCGTCGCATTCAGGCCGAACGTTACCGCTCCCATCGCGCCGAAAATCGCGGCGGCGAGAGAGAGCCAGGGGACGCCTTGGAGCGAAAGGGCGAGGACGAGCGCGAGAACGCCGAGTTGCGCGCACGCCCAGGTCGTCGCACTCGTTCGCGCGTCGAGTAGCTCCCACGGGCGCGTTTCGTCATCCTCGCCAAGAACCGCCGTTGCGATGACCCGGATACCGATATGGTGAAGGTGCGCGTAGAGCATCTGCCCGAGCCAACCGGCGAGTGCGGCGACGACCGCAACACGATCGAAGCCCAGCGTCGCGGCGACCGCCGCAACGAGCATCCAAACGAGCGACGACGCGACGAACGCGCGCGGCGCCCAATGCGGGATCGCTCCACGGCGGATGCGGTCGGCGACGTCGACGATATACGGAATCGTTCCGAGCGCGCAGATCCCCAACGCCGCGCGAACGAATGCGGGATCGAGAGCGATGGCGAGGATCGTCGCCAGCAGGCCGCCCGCGAGCAACGAGCTCGCAACGATATGAAGGGCGGGAAAGCGCGATGGCGCACCGAGCATCGGGCGCAAGGTTCGCACCGAGACGCCGACGACGAGAAGCGTGAGCCACCCAACGATGCCGAGCACGACGTGAATGGGAGCGAGACGCAACGCGGCCGCCTCCCCATCCACCAGTGCGAGCGCCATGAGCGCGCCGAGCATCGCGGTCGCGCCGAGTGCCGTCAGGACGAATGCCAGCGCGCGCGCGACCGCGCGATCCGCGGGATCGGCGGCCGGCCTGGCGAGCGTTACGAGCGCGACGGCGACGTAGAGCACGACGGTCGCCGCAACGAAGGCGGCAAAGAGCGCTATTCCCGCACTCCACCAAGCGACGAACGACGCGATGAGCCCGATGGCGACGATGGGAAGGATGCTCGTCAACGCGCGGGCCAACCGTTCGAAGCGCCAACGGAGATCGGTAAAGCCCGGTACGACGTGAATCAGAACCGCGAGCGAAATCGTGGTCAGCGATCCTAACGCAAACGTGTGAATCCATGCGAGCTCGAGCCCCTGCGAGGGCGCGAGCGCGTAGGCGAACACGATCGCCCAACTCGCCGCATTGAGCGCGGCGCCGACGACGAGGGCGAACGGCGGTATCCAATGGTTTCGAACGATCGTCATAGCCCTACTCTACACGAAAAGAGAGCGGAGGGCGCGCGACCGCGTCCTCCGCTCTCCGAGAGGGCCGAGTGGATTAGGCGACTTCAAAGAGCCCCGCCGCCCCCATACCGCCGCCGACGCACATCGTGACGACGACGTACTTCGCGCCGCGACGCTTGCCTTCGATGAGGGCGTGCATCGTCATCCGCGCGCCGCTCATCCCGTAGGGATGGCCGATCGAGATCGCACCGCCGCTGACGTTGAAGCGTTCCTGCGGAATGCCCAACGTATCGCGACAGTAGACCGTCTGCACCGCGAACGCTTCGTTGAGCTCCCAGAGACCGATATCGTCGACGGTGAGTCCGTGCGCTTTGAGCAATTTCGGAACGGCGTAGACCGGACCGATACCCATCTCGCCCGGCTCGCAACCGGCGACGGCGAAACCGCGATAGAAGCCCAGCGGCGTCAAGCCACGCTTGCTCGCCGTCTCGCTATCCATCAACATCAGCGCCGCCGCTCCATCGGAGAGTTGCGACGAGTTTCCGGCGGTGATCGAGGTCTCTTTAATTCCCGGAACGGCGCCCTTCAGTGCCGAGAGCCCTTCGAGCGTGGTATCGGGACGATTCCCTTCATCCTTCGCGAGCCGAACGTGCTTTTCGGTCACCACGCCGGTATCTTTATCGGCGACCGCCATCCAGGTCTCCATCGCGACGATTTCATCGTCGAATTTTCCCGCCGCTTGCGCCGCCGCCGTTCGTTGCTGGCTCGAAAGAGCGTACTCGTCTTGCGATTCGCGCGATACTTTGTACTTCTTCGCAACGTTGTCGGCGGTGTAGAGCATCGGCATGTAAATATCCGGAGTGTGGCGGAGCAGCCATTCCTCGGTGTAGAACTTCATGTTGAGTTCGTTCTGCACCATCGAGACCGACTCGACGCCGGCCGCGAGGACGATCTGCTCGCCTTCGACGATAATGCGGCGAGCGCTCGCGACGACCGCATCGAGCCCCGAGGCGCAGTAGCGGCTCACCGTCGAACCCGGAACGCTGACCGGGCAGCCGGCGCGAAACGCCGTCGTACGACCGATATTGTTCCCGGTCGCGCCCTCGGGCAGACCCGATCCGACGATCACTTCGGCGATCTCGGCGGGATCGACATTCGCGCGCGCGATCGCTTCGCGGGCGACGAAACCGGCGAGCGAGGCCCCCGGGGTTTGATTGAAAGCGCCGCGGAAGGCACGCCCGATCGGCGTCCGGGCGACCGAGACGATAGCCGCCTCACGCATGGATCAACTCTCCTTGCTTGTAGTTTGCAAACGTGCCGTTTTTCTCGGCGAGCGCCTTGAGGAGCGGCGCGGGTTCCCAGCCGAACGCGACCACGCGCTCGTAGACGTGTTTGACGCCGACTTCATCGGCATACCACATCGGGCCGCCGTGGTGAGGTGGGAAGCCGTATCCGTATACGTACACGATATCGATGTCGCCGGGGCGAAGCGCGACGCCCTCTTCGAGGAGAAACGCTCCGCGATTGATGAGGGCGAAGGCCAAACGTTCGAGAATTTCGCGATCGTCGACCGTCCGCGGTGCGATGCCCGCCTTCTTCGCTTCTTCGGCGAAGAGCGCTTCGACCTCGGGATCGGCGATCGGCTCGCGTCCCTTGCCGACGCTCTTATCGTATTTGAAATATCCGGCCATCGTCTTCTGGCCGAGACGTTTCATCTCGACGAGACGGTCGATAACGTTCGTTTTCCCTTTTGCGACATCGGGACGGGCCTTGGCGATATGCCAGGCGACGTCGATGCCGGAGAGATCGCCCATCGCAAAGGGACCCATCGGAAAACCGAATTTCTTCGCAACTTTATCGACGCGCATCGGTGAGACGCCCCACTCCGCGAGTTCGCCCGCCGCCTTCGCATAGTCGAAGACCATACGATTGCCGATAAATCCGAAGGCGTTCGTCGACAGCACTGCGGTCTTACGCAGCGTCTTTCCAAGTTTGAAGGCCGTCGCGAGGGTCTGCGGAGAGGTCGCCTTACCGCGTACGATCTCCAGCAACGGCATGATGTTTGCCGGAACGAAGAAATGGAGGCCGAGGAATCGCTCGGGGCGCTTCGTCACGCTCGCCATCGCGTCGATATCGAGCGTCGACGTATTCGAAGCGAGCATGCACGAAGGTTTCGCGATCGCGTCGACCTTTGCGAAAACTTCCTTCTTGACGTCCATACTCTCGAAGACCGCTTCGACGACGACGTCGGCGTCGGCGAGTTCGCCATACTCTTCGGTAAATTGAATCGACTGGCCGAGCTTCCAGGCCTCTTCCTGCGTCATGCGTCCCTTTTGGACCTGGTACATGAACATGCCGAAGACGGTCTGCTTCGCTTTCTCTACGGCGGCATCGTTGGAATCGATGACGACGACCGGGATACCCGCTTGAGCGAAGGTGATCGCGATCCCGGTTCCCATCGTGCCGGCGCCGATCACCGCGGCTTTGGCGATGGGCAGCGGTTCGGCGGCGGGGAGTCCGGGAATCTTGCTGAGTTCGCGTTCGGCAAAGAAGACGTGCCGTAACGCGAACGACGGTGCGGAACGCGCGAGCTCTTCAAAGAGTCGCGCTTCGCGCGCGAGACCGTACGCGAAGGGGAGTTCGACGGATGCCTCGACCGCGTCGATGAGTTTGTGCGCCGCGAGCCCGCCCGCATCTTCGGCCGGGACCATCTTATGCGCTTGAGAGACGACGAAGGCCGCCGCCTGCGCGCTGATGCCCTTGCCGAGTTCGACGCGCCGCTGCGAGATACGCCGCTTGCCCAACGGGGCGGCGTTTGCAATCTTCAGCGCGGCATCGAGGAGATGCTCGGGCGAATCGACGACTTCGTCGAGCAGCCCCTTCGCGGTCGCCTCGTCGCTCTTGACGTTGCGCCCCTTGAGCATCATATCGAGCGCATCTTGCGCCCCGATCGCTCGCGGAAGGCGTTGCGTGCCACCCGCTCCGGGTAGTAAGCCAAGCTTGATCTCCGGCAAGCCGAGTTTCGTGTCGGCGGTCGCGACGCGGTAATCGCAGGCGAGCGCGAGTTCGAGGCCGCCGCCGAGCGCATTTTTCTCGATTGCGGCAACGAAAATTTTCTCGCTTCGTTCGATCGCCGCGATGACGTCGCGCACGGTCTTCGTCTCCGGCGTCGGCTCGGTCGCAAAATCGTTGATATCCGCACCGGCGGAGAATTGACGATTCGCACCTTTGATGACGACGGCGCGAATGCTCTCGTCGGCGCTCGCGGCTTCGACGATCGGATAGAATTCGCCGGAAAGGGCGAAGGAGAGCGAGTTGACGGGCGGATTATCGAGGGTGATAATCCGCACGCCGTCGCGGTCTTCGGTATGAACGAGCGCCATGATTACGCCGTCACCGCCATCTTGCGATCGAGTTCGAAGCCTTCCTCAGGAAGCGTCATCACGTCGCCCGCGCCGTCGATGATCTGCCGTTTGTACCAGGCTCCTTGCGAGAGCACGTGGCTGGCATAGAACTTCGCGGTCGCGAGTTTCGAACTATAGAACGGATCCTTATCGCCCGCCGCGATCTTCTCGGCCGCGACCTTCGCCGCGCGCCCCATCTGCCAACCGCCGGCGACGACGCCCCAGAGCTTGAGGTAAGGAACCGAACAGGCGAAGGCCTTTTTGAGATCGCCCATCGCATTCATGCCGATCCACTGCGAGACTTCGGCGAGCGAGGCGATGCTCTTGAGCAGCGCTTCGCCGACCGCCTTCACGTCGGCATTCGGATGAGCGGCGGCCTCCTTCGCGAACTTCTCCATCGTTTTGATGACGGTCGTTGCGGTCGCGCCCATATCGCGAATGAGCTTGCGGCCGACGAGGTCGAGCGCCTGAATGCCGGTCGTGCCTTCGTAGATCGTCGTGATGCGTACGTCGCGATACTGCTGGGCGATCCCGGTCTCTTCCACGTAGCCCATGCCGCCGAAGATCTGCAAGGCGTTCGAGCAGAGCTCGACCGCGTTCTCCGTGCACCAGCCCTTCACGATGGGAATCATCAGTTCGATGAAGGCCTTGTGCTCTTTGCGGGTCTTCTCGTCGGGGCTCTTCTGCGCGAAATCGAGCGAGGCGGCGGTCACGTATGCGAGCGCGCGCATCGCTTCGATGTTCGCTTTCTGCCACATCAACATACGGCGCACGTCGGGGTGTTCGATGATGCGCACCGGCGCTTTGTTGCGCGTCGTCGCGTCGGACATTTGCACGCGCTCTTTGGCGTACGCGAGGGCGCTCTGATAGGCACGGTCCGCGACCGCGTAGCCTTGAACGCCGACAGAGAAGCGCGCCGCGTTCATCATGATGAACATATATTCCAAGCCGCGGTTCGCTTCGCCGACGAGAAAGCCGATCGCCCCCTTGCCTTTTTCGCCGAACTTCATGGTGCAGGTCGGGTTTCCGTTGATGCCGAGCTTATGCTCGATACCGGCGCAGACGACGTCGTTCTTCTCGCCGAGCGATCCATCGGGCTTCACGAGGAATTTCGGCACGATGAACATCGAGATGCCTTTGGTGCCCTCGGGTGCGTCGGGCAGACGCGCGAGGACGAGGTGGATGATGTTTTCGGCCATGTCGTGTTCGCCGAAGGTGATGAAAATTTTCTCACCGGTAATGAGATAATGCTCGCCCTCGGGGACCGCCTTCGCACGCACTTGCGCGAGGTCGGATCCCGCCTGCGGCTCGGTGAGGTTCATCGTTCCGGTCCATTTTCCGGAGACGAGATTGGGAATGTAGGTTTTCTTTTGCTCGTGCGAACCGCAGAGTTCGACCGCTTCGATCGCGCCTTGATTGAGGAGCGGGCCGTTCGCGAAACCGATATTCGATCCGTTCCACATCTCGAGCGTCGGGCCGAGCAAGAGCTGCGGCAACCCCTGGCCGCCGTATTCGGCGGGAACGGGAAGCCCGATCCATCCGGCATCGGCGAATTTTTTATACGCCTCTTTGAAGCCTTTCGGCGTGGTCACGTTGCCGTTCGCATCGATCGAACAGCCTTCTTTATCCGCGGTGTGATTGAGCGGATCGAGCACGCCGGTCGCAAACGCACCGGCCTCTTCAAGGATCGAATCGAGAACGTCGAGCGTGTCTTCGTTCCCGGGAAGCTTTGCGACCTCGTCGATACCGGCGAGTTCGCGAAGGACGAACTGCATATCGCGCAGTGGGGCTCGGTAGGTGCTCATGCTGATGTTTTCCTTACGGGCGTCAGAGTGGAATCGGTCGTGTAGAGTTCGCTGCGGAGCCGTTCGATCGAGTTCGCAAGCGAATCGAGATACGGGAGCATGCCGGCTTTAATGCGGGCGAGACGCTCGCGCCCGGCTGGAGTGATACGATAGAACCTTCGCGAGCGTTTGCTGGGATGCTCCCACTGGCCCACGACGAAGCCGCGCTCTTCTAAACGGCGCAGCAATGGATAGATCGTATTGGTATTCACGGCGAGCAAGCCTGAACAGAGCGTTTCGATGCGGGCCATCAGACCCGAACCGTGGTCATCACGCTCTTCGAGCAGATGGAGGATCAGCACGGGGAAGAGCGTCTTGCTCTTAATCGGCCCGCGAATGACCTCTTCTGCGCTGCGCTTGGCGAGGACTGCCATGGTAACTTTGCCTATTATTACTTTTAATAAGATTCCCTGCCGGAGATGCCCCTTTACGGGAATTTTGCTAGACTGGAAGCTGCCATGAACCTTGGGGCTCTCCCTCCGCTCCTCGGGGGCGGCGCATTCGGAAAGCCGAGCGTCGCCGAGGGCGCGCTTCCCCTTCTCCCCGTCGCGGCACCGAACGGCGCTCCGGTTGCGTTCGCGCTCTCGACGGTCGTGCCGCCGGCGAATCTCGCGATCGATCTCATCTCCGCCTCGGCGGTAAAGGTCGCGGCGATCCTCGCGCGAGCCTCCGCCGTAAAAAAACAGCAAGCGAGCGCTCCGGGAATTCTACCGACGGGAAACGTGCGCGACCACTCGCTCCACCGCGCGACGCTCGCCCAACTCAACGTCGCTTCCATATATCCTCACGCGTTCTTCTCAGCTTACGCCTGAGGCTTCAGACTTTTCTCAGATTCTTCACGCCTCTCCGGTACGATTCACGCATGAGTGCTTTGCACCAACAACGTTCTCTCCGGCTACCCTATCGAGCGGCTCGCGAAGCGTTGCATGCGAAGCTCGCACCCCTCGCGGCGAGCGCGCGTAGCGCCCGCATCGAATTGCGGGCGCCTCTCGTGGCCGTGAAGGCGACGCACGATGTCGAGGCGATCTTCGAACTGAGCGAAGATCCGTTGCGCTTCGACGAAGTCTGGAAGGTTTGTTGGCACCCGTACGGCGGCGGCCCCTATCCCGATTTCGAAGGGACGCTCGCGATACGTTCGCGCGACGGTGGCGGGTGCACGTTGGAACTCGACGGTAACTACGAGCCGCCGCTCGGACAATTCGGGCGCGTCTTCGACGCCGTGCTCGGCGCGCGCATCGCATCGGCGACCGCGCGCGAGCTTCTTTCCGATCTCGCCGAGGAGATCGAGGAGCGAACGGAAACGATCCAGGCGTCATGAAACCGGTCGAGATGCACGTCGATCTGCCGCTCCCGGCATCGGCGGCGCGCGATGAGGCGCTCGAACTTTTCGCAGCGCTCGGCCGACACGACGCGCCTTTCGACGCTCTCGCGCTCGCCGTCGGCCTGCGCTCTCTCCATATTCCGGTCGGCGGGGAGGTGCGTATTCCCGTCTCGACGCAGGTCGAACTCGCGCCGACGCGTTGGGAGGCGACCATCGAATTGGAGGCGACCGATCACCCAGGGCTCTTCCCGCGCTTTCAGGGAACGCTGACGCTCAACCCGGTCGGCGCGACGACGTCGGAACTCTGGCTCCAAGGAACCTATCACGCGCCGCTCGGCGGGCTCGGCGAACGCATCGACGCGACGTTGTTACACGGCGCCGCCGAACGGAGCCTGCGCGAGCTCCTCGATCGCATCGCTACAGCGATCGTTGCGAAAATTCGCGAACGCGAGGACGCCGCCGCCCGGCGAGCCCGCGGCCTCGCGTAGCGCGCCCGGCGCGCGCGTTTTCCGGAGCTTCTCGCCCCGATTACCTCGTTTCGAGTACGAACGCTATCGTCGGAGGATCGCAGGGCAATCCCACGTGCTGGTACGGAATGGCGATCTCTCGGTCGTACGGCAGATCGTCGCTCTCCGCAGCTCGTTCTTCCACGACGCCGTCCCACGGATACTGAATCGTTCCCCAAAGCGCCCACGAGAAGAGATCCTCCTCCCAGTATCCTTTGGTGCCGGCGACGCGATCGAAGCGCGGCGGCGCGGGAAGCGCGTCGACCTCGGCCCGAAGCGCTTGCAACTCCTGGCTATCGGGCGCGAGCGAGGCGACCATACCGGAATCGAGGGCGTCGTCGACCTGTTGCGGCGTCGCGAGCGTGACCGAGGCGAGGGAGAGCAGAATATCGCGAATCCACGGGCTCGTCACCAGCGGCGAGCCGCGCAGAGGGAGCGGGCCGCCGACGAGAACGGCGCGATGCGGTTGCAAGTCGAGATCGTGAAGTGCCCCCAGCGCGACGAGCGTGCCGTAACTATGCGCCTCGATATCGTAATTGGCGAGGTGCAATGCGTTGATGAAGGCCGCGAGTTTCGGCGCGTCGACGCTCGGGGGTTCGGTGTAATCGTAATCGAAGCCGACGATCTGCCGATAAGCTCCCGGCTGCGAGGAAGCGCTCGTCGTATACTCGTGAGCGCACGCATAACTCGATTCGACGGTACTGAAAATGCCGTGCACGACGACCAAGGTGCGCGCGTTGGGATCGACGGGCAGGGGGCTCGCGCTCCATCGCCCCGCCGCGTCGTTCCAGTATCGGCCGCCCGTTTGAATCGTCACACTTCGCACGCCGCGCGCGGTCGAGGCCGGAGCGTTCATGCCGAGCGCGAGGTCGATCTCCGTAACGCCCTTGAGCATCGGCCGAGGAATCGTCACCGTCGCAATACGATCGACGGAGTCGAAGCTTCCATCGAGTACGATGCGACGCGCCCCGTCGGCGGTCACCAGCGTCACCAATGGCGCGCGGGCCTCTTGCACGCCCGCCGCATCCTCGGCGTCGTACGGAAGGCTCAACGTCATTCCGTTGGGAACCTCGCCGCGCGAACGATAGATCGCCATGATGTGGGGACGGGTGTTCGTCCCTAGTGGGATCCTCACCGAGAGTTCGCCGGAGGCGACCGCCCACCCGGGATTCGGCGCGGATTCGCGCAGCGTTGGAGAGAATCCGACGCTCACCGGTTGATCGACGGATAACACCTGCGGCTCGACGCGCACCACGACCGACCCGCCGATGCGAATCTCGCCGCCGAGTAAGGCCGAAAGCGTTTTCGTCGACGACGATACGGTGGGAAGCCCCGGAAGCGAAGCCGTTCCGGGAGCGCTCGACGAGGCGGCATTACAGCCGGTGAGAACGAGCGAGAGCGATAGTGCGATAAGAGCGACTCGTTGCAGCATCCCACCACGGTAGGTCTTCGCGCGTCGCGTGAATAGCGACGAAATACACTTACCTGCGCTACGTCACGCGCGCCGTTCGAATTATTCGGGATTTAAGACTTTAACGATACCATCGGAAGATCGATCCAAAACGTCGCACCGCTCCCCGGTTTGGAACGGACGTCGACGTGTCCCCCAAGTTCTTCGGTTAATTGGCGAACCACCGCCAAGCCGAGCCCGCTCCCCGCGCTGCCGACGTTCGCTCCGCGATACCCCGGTTCGAAAACGCGCTCGCGATCCTCAGGCGCGATCCCCGGGCCGCTGTCGTTGATGCGCACGTGGAGCCGGCCGCCATCCTGGCTGCACTGCAGTTCGATCGTGCCGCCCGGCGGCGTGTATCGCACCGCATTAATGAGCAGGTTGCGTAGGATTTGGCCGACGCGCATCGCGTCGCCGTAATAGTTTTCGCACGATTGTTTTCGCTCGCCGCAGGTCTCGTAGACGATCGTAATTCCCTTCGCCTCGGCCATACCCGCCGTCGCTGCGGCGTGCGCGCCGATTAACGCACAGATATTGAGCGGGGCGAGCGAGATCGTGGTCGAGGGCGATTCGGCGATGCTATTTTTCGGCCGCTCGGCGATCAGCCGCCCGGCTCCGACGATCGCATCGCGGATGCCCGCCAACCGGGCGGGTTCGGGATCGAGAACGCCGTCGACGATTCCCTCGATATTCGATTGCGCGATCGAGAGCGCGTTCCCGACTTCGTGGCGTAACATCGATCGCGCGCGTCGTTCTTGCTGATCGCGATCTTCCAACCCCTGAATGAAGAGCAGCAAGCGCCCCGAGATCGGATCGTCGAGCGGCTCGAGTTCGGCCTTCGCTCCGTCGTAATCACCGAGCGTCGCAAGGTCGAGCGCGTGAACGAGGCGCTGTCTTACGGGGTCGATCACTCGTGAGCGGCCTTATATCCAACTCCGAAAACGGTGAGCACGTACCGCGGGTGGAGCGGGTCGACCTCGATCT
Source organism: bacterium (assembly GCA_021845615.1). Classification (GTDB taxonomy): domain Bacteria; phylum Vulcanimicrobiota; class Vulcanimicrobiia; order Vulcanimicrobiales; family Vulcanimicrobiaceae; genus JABEUX01. The sequence continues at coordinate 21,973 of JAJZVP010000026.1, forward strand.
TCCGCCGGAGATTGTTGATGTGGCGGTCGAGCGTGCGCTCGTAGATCGACCCATCATCGCCGATCGCATCGAGCAACTGTACCCGCGAAAATACCTGTCCGGGGTGGCGCGCCAACGCCGAGAGAATGCGAAATTCGGAGGGCGTGAGATCGATCTTTTCGCCGTCGCGACGCACTTCGTGCGCGTCGCCGTCGATCGCGAGATCGAGCACGTGGAGCCGATGTCGCCCACCGGGGCGATCGCGCTCCTCGCTGCGGCGGAGCACCGCCCGCACGCGCGCGATCACCTCGCGCGGCGAGAACGGTTTGGTGATGTAATCGTCGGCACCCATCTCCAGGCCGACGACGCGATCCACTTCGTCGCCGCGCGCCGTCAACATGATCGTTGGGATCGATTGTTCGTTGAGCGAACGCAAAAGGTCGAGTCCGCTCCCATCGGGCAGGGTAACGTCGAGCAGCAGCAGGTCGGGCAACTGCCGCTCGATCTCGTTCATCGCCGCAGAGAGCGTCTCGGCCACGACCGGGATGTAGCCCTCCCGCTGTAAATAGGCGGACAGGACATCCCCGATCTGGCGTTCATCGTCAACGACGAGCACCCGTTTGCTCACCGTTGGTGCTTCGTTCACCAGGTCCTCATTCCCGGCACGAGATAGACATGCTCGCTGAAGTGCTGGTAGAAGGGTCCCGCGTAGGCCACGATGACCAGCGCGATTGCGACGAGCGTCCAGAGCCCCAGGCGGTCGAAGGCCGACGGAGCCTCGTCGCCGGGGCGCGCGAGCGCGAAGGTAAAGCCCCGCGCGCTCTCGGACTCGGTCACCTCGGGCTTGGAGAAGATCGTCCCGAAGAGCACGATCGCAAACGCGATCACGCTGAGGAAGATCACCATCCCCCCGCCCGCCGCGAGTAACGAGTACGGCTGCCACGCGGCGGCGATC
>JAJZVP010000153.1 GCA_021845615.1 bacterium
GATCGGCGGTCTTCGACGGTCTCGATCCCGCCGGGCAACTCCGCGCGCTGCGCGCGTCGCTCGCGACGTAAGGTATGGCGCTCTCCGAGAATGCAACGATCGCGGCGATTCGCGAAGAGCTCGGCGAAGCGGGACGCTCGCGCATCGATGTAGGAATCGGTGACGACGCCGCGCTCTGGCAGCCGTCGCGGAGCGATCGGAGTGCGATCAGTACCGATGCTTTCGTCGACGGCGTCCATTTTCGGCGAGCGACGACCCCGCTCGATCGCATCGGCGCGCGGGCGATTTCCGCCAGCGTGAGCGATCTCGCCGCTACGGGCGCCCGCCCGCGGCTCGCGACGGTAGCGCTCGGCGTTCCGGCCGACCTGACGCTCGAGGATATCCGCCTGCTCTATCGGGGCATCGCGCGCGCGGCGCGCGAGCACGGCGTAGCGGTCGCCGGTGGCGATTGCACGGCATCGCCGGTGTTCTCGCTCGCGGTGACGGCGATCGGCGAGGTGCGCGCGTCGCGCGTCAAGCGCCGCGACGGGGCGCGTTTCGGCGATACGATCGCGGTGACCGGCCCCCTCGGCGCGAGCGCTGCGGGACTGCGGGCGCTCGAGGATCGACGCCTGCTCGAGGAGCCGCTTCGCGGGCGCGCCATCGACGCGTACGAGAACGCGCGAGCGCGCGTTCCCGAAGGGCGATGGCTCGCGGGCAGCTCGCACGTCCGCGCGATGATGGATTGCTCCGATGGGCTCGGTCGCGACTGCGCGCGTATTGCGGCGGCTTCGGGGGTCGGCATTCTCCTCGATCGTATTCCGGTCGCACCGGAGATCGCGGCGGTCGCGCGTGCGACCGGCGAGAACGCCGAGGAACTCGCGCTCGCCGGAGGCGAGGATTACGAATTGATCGTGGCGATCGCGACGCCGGCATTCGCCCATCTGCAAAAGCGATTTCACAAACGTTTCGGACGGGAGTTGATTGCGGTGGGGCGCTGCGACGCGCAGGCGGGGGTGCGCTGGTGGAGAAGCGGAAGCGCGACTCCGGTCGATCGGTACGGTTGGGATCACTTTGAAGTAGGGGAGAGGCGATGAACGGCGAGCGCGACGAAGCCCTTTCGTATCCGCTCATTGGGAGCATCCAAAACAGCGTCGGCATGGGCTTTATCGGCAACCAGGCCTTCGCCGCGGTCGCCCACGGCCTCGGCTTGCGCGTCGTTCATGCCGAGTCGATGTTCGCCGGCGCTCACGGCGGCTTCTCGGGGCGGGCGACGCATTACGCCGATCCGACCAACTTCAGGCGCGACGTTCGTTTTCTCGTCGAACAAGAACCGCGCGTCATCCTCGTCGGCTTTCTTCCCAAGGCGATCTACGTCGATATCGTCGCCCAGGCGTTGCGCGATTTCTCGGGTATCGTCGTTCTCGATCCGGTCATCGGCGACGGGAAGAAGGGGCTCTACGTCAGTGAAGAGACCGCGCGCGCGATCGTCGATCTGCTGCTTCCGGTCGCGCAGATCGTGACACCGAATCGATTCGAGGCCGACGTTCTTACCGGCGGCGTCGGCGAGAGCGCCACCGAATTCGGGTTCCTCAACGCGCTCTTCGATCTCGGCCCGAAGGGCATCGTGGTTACCTCCTACGAGCGCGACGCCGAAAAGCATCGTAGTCGGCTGCTCTTTACCAATGGTTATAATTACGCGCGAATCTCCGCCCCGTACTATCCGGCATACCCAGCGCATGGAGCGGGCGATGTTTTCGCCGCAGCGATGGCCTGCTTCGTCGCCCTCGGCGCCTCGCCGTTCGCCGCGACGTTGCTCGCGACGACGCTCGCGTCGCGCGCGGTCGCGAACTCCTCGCCCTACGGCGGAGCGACCGTCGACCCGGTTGCCGCGCTCGAAAAATGGAACCCAAGCGGTTATCAACTCGACGATCAGCGCACGATGGGATTCTGCGAACGTTCCAACGTGAAGAGCGAGCTGATGAAAGCGACGGCGGTCGATGCGCCGCGGCTGAAATTCGCGCCGCCGAAACACAAAATACTCTACGGATGACTCCCGGGAGCATCACGCTCGGCGAGCGCGCGAACGGCGCCGCGCTGGAGATCGAAATTCTCGGCTATCGCTATCCCGACGTTGCGGAGCCCGACGGGCTCGACTTGCTCGACGTCGCGGCTCGGCTCTACGCACCGCCGGTGGAGAGTGCGTTCGATCTCGCCATCCGCGTGCGCGACCTCGAAAATCTGCGTTCGTATCTCGAACGCATCGCCGGTGGAAACGGACCGCGCGAACTCCTTCGCTTCGCCGACGGCCTCTTCGAATTGACGTTCGCTCCGAGCCGCCGCGGTCCCGTGCTCTTGGGAGTGATGGCGCGCGATGTCGAGCGCGCGCACGTCCGCGTCGAGTATTTGGTGACGCTCGAACCGCACCATATCGGCAAGGCCGTCGGTGCGCTCGACGCCGTGTTACGGTAAGCCGCGCGTTTCCAACCAACGATCGAGCGCGGCGACGAACGGCGCGAACGCCGTTCGGTGAAGATTGTGATCTCCTTCGGGAACGATCGTTACAATGGTCTCGGAAGCGGCGTCGCGGAGCAGCCGGTCGTAGCAGTCGCGAGGAATGATGCTCTCGGCCGCATCGGGGAGCACGAGCGCGAGCGGTAATGGATAGTCGAGCGCGCGCTCGCAGAGATCCCAGGTGTGCGCGGGATTCTCATCGCGCAATCCGACGATCGGCGCGACGCTCATCGAGGCGACCGCGTGCACCTTTCCCTCGGTGTCGAGGTCGTGCCACGATGCATAGAGCTCGCGAATGCGATGCGCGCGTGCCGCGCCGTGCAGCGAGAAGAGCTCCCTGAGTTCGTCGAGGAATTCGCCGTACCACGCTGCCGGTAGCTGCGCGAGCATTGGGTCGATCGCGAGCACGTTGCGCGCCGCGATCGGCTCGGCCGAGGCCAACGCGACAGCACCGCCCCACGAATGACCGGCGAGCAACTCGATCGGTTCGCCGATCTCGCGCGCGATCGCCGCAGCGTCGGCGGTGCATTGCGCGAGCGTCATAGGCCCGGTGCGGCTTGCCAAATCTCCATGCCCACGTTGATCGTAGGCGAAGACGCGATACCGCGATGCGAGATGTTCGGCGAGTCGCGTCCAAGATCGGCGGGAACTCGTCATTCCGTGGATGCAGAGAATCGCCGGCCCGTTCTCGCCCCAGCGTTCGAGTGTCGTTTCGGCTCCGTCGTCGAACGTGACCTTACGCATCGTCGTCGGCATGGCGTGAACGAAAGGTGAGTTCGGAGATCGCCGATTTGTCGAGCTCGCCGAGGCCGATACGTTGGAGTCGCTCGTATTGTCGATGCGTCGCTTCGGCGATCGGCAGCCGGAGTCGCGCTTCGCGAGCGAGCGCGAGTGCGATGCCGGAGTCCTTGGCGGCGTGTGCGGCGGAGAAATAGGTCTCGTGCTCGCGCGCGATCATGTCGGCACCGTCGGTCGCTCGCACGCGCGAATCGGCGCCGGTACGAGCGAAGACCTCGAGCACGAGGTCGAGATCGAGTCCGAGCGCATCGGCGAGCCCGAGCCCTTCGGCGAGCGCTGCGGTATTGGCGTTCATCACCATGTTGACGAGCGCTTTGAGCGCGGCGGCGCGCCCCGCCTCACCGACGTAGACGAGCGAGGAGCTGATATCGCGCAGAAATGGCTCGCAACGTTCGAAGATCGCGCGGTCGCCGCCGATCATGAGATAGAGGCTCCCCTCGCGAGCCTGGACGATCGAGCTCGCCATACACCCTTCGATCGCCGACGCTCCCACCGACCGCGCGCGCCGCTCGACCTCAATGTGGGTCGCCGGTGTCACGGTCGCGCAGTTGACGAACGTACGGCCGCGCGCGTCGCGCAGCAACGAGTCCTCGCCGTCGCCGAAAATCTTCAGCATCGCTGCATCGTCGCTGACGACGGTCAGAACGATCTCGCAGTGGGGAGGAAGCTCGGCCGGGCTGGCGGCCACGACGGAACCCACCCGGGCAGCAAGGCTGCGGGCGGCGTTTTCGTCGATATCGTAAACCGAGGGGATCGCGTATCCGAGATCGTGGAGGCGAAGCGCGATGTTCGCGCCCATTCGCCCCGTGCCGACGATGCCGATTCGTTGCTTCGACACGCCGAGCGCGGCGAGGTTAGACCGCGCGGGTGACGCGCTTCGCGCGCAGGCAGCCGGTGCAGACGCGCGCCGTACGGTGCGTGCCGCGGACGTCGATCTTGACGGCCTGGAGGTTGGGCAGCCAACGACGCTTGGTTTTATTCATGGCGTGGCTAACGTTGTTGCCGGACATCGGCCCTTTGCCACAGACTTCACAGCGCTTCGCCATTTGAGTCGGTTCCTTACAACGGA
>JAJZVP010000154.1 GCA_021845615.1 bacterium
CACACGGCTTACGCGCTCGGTACCTCGTACACACGCACGCCCACTTCGACCATATCGCCGACGTCGGCGGGCTCCGCGAACGCACGGGCGCGAGCGCGCTCTTGCATCCTGCGGATCTGCCGATCTACCACGCACAACCCGCGTTGGTCCGCGCCTTCGGTTTTTCAATGCCCGAGCCGGTGAGGCTCGACGGCGACCTGCTCGATGGAGACCGTCTCGTCGTCGGATCGCTCGCGCTCGAGGTTCTCCATACGCCCGGGCACACGCCCGGAAGCGTGAGTTTCGCCTTCGCAAACGGGAATGACGCCACCATCTTCTCCGGCGACACGCTCTTCGCGGGTTCGATCGGGCGTTGGGATCTCGGCGGAACCTCGATGGAAGATATCGTCGATTCCATCGAGCGGAAGCTGCTCGTTTTTGCCGACGGGACGCTCGTCGTTCCCGGGCACGGGCCGTCGACGACGATCGGCACCGAGCGCCGCACGAACCCGTACCTCGCGCGTTCGTAACTGCGCAGCACCCCGAGTAAGCGGCGCATTGTCACGCCGAGTAGGCGCGGCACGCGCCGTATCGAGGCGCGCGCCCTACAACGACGAAACGCCCCTCGATACGCCGCTTGCAGCGGCTACTCGGGGTGACAAGCACTCCCTACTCGGGGTGACAGGACGCGCTACATCGTAACGGCGCGCTAATGCAGTCGGATTAAAACTTTTTCATCGGCGGAAGCAGCCGGAGCGGCGGGCACCGACGCGGCGGGCGCGAGATCGCGAGCGGCGCGCGGCTGCGCGGGCATCGCGGCGTAGTCGGGGATCGTTCCCGCGGCAACCTTCGCACGATAATCGGCGATCGCCACCTGGAGCGCTTCGATCGCTCGCTGCGGATAATCTTTCTTCTTCTCCGGATACCCGTCGAGCGCGGCTTCGATCTCCTCGGTGCTCAACGCTGCGGCTTCGTCGATCGTACGCCCACGCACGAGATCGACGACCAAACTACAGGTCGCGGTTCCGAACCCGCACCCGGTCGTAAAATAGGTAATATCCTCGATCACCGCACCCGGTGCGACCTTGAGAAAGAAATTGTACATGTCGCCGCAGGAGTCGCTGAAATACTCCCCACTCGCGGTCGCGTCGTCCATCGTGCGGAAGCCGCTGCGTTCTTCGACGAGTCGTTGAAATTTCGGGAAATCCATAATCGCTCTATTCGCTTTCTCTTACGGGGCGGCGACGGCCGAGGCCGTTCGAACTTCGAACCGACACTCGCGTCCACCGGTTGCGATCGATTCCGTCTGAGCGTGCTCGCCGATTGTTTCATCGATGACGCGATGGATCACGCTGCAGACCTCGGGGTTCTCTTTCGCAACCTCGGAGTACGGGCAATGATGCTCGCGCAGTTCGACGCCGCCCTCGATGAGGTTGACGGTCGCCGATACTCCCTGCTCGCGTAAGACGTCGCCGAGCTGCGCGGCGCGCTCGTGCGTGTCGTCGCCGGTAATGCGCTCGCGGACCTTCGCGAGCGTCCGCTCCGCGATGCCGTCGAACAAGCGCTCGACCGCCTCGGGACCATGCTGCTCGCGCAGTTCGCGCAGCACGGCGGAGAGCATCCGGTCGTAGGCCTGCGGGAAATACCGATCGGCGAGCGGGGTCAGCGAGAATTCCAGGGTCGGCTTGGTGGGGCCGCGCCGCACCGAGCGCTCGACGACGAGGCCGTCGCGTTCGAGGACGATGAGCTGCTGGCGCACCGCGTTCGGCGAGAGATTAAAAGAGGCCGCAAGATCCGCCGCCGAGGCGCTGCCGCGCCGGCGCAGCTCTTCGACGATCCGCCCTCGGGTGCTCTGGAAGAAACGATCTGCGTGCATCTACCGCGGATTCTAGCACGTGCGACCTAGATAGTAAAGTTTTTCCTTGACTTTCTAGGAAAGCGCGGCTACGATATCCCGAGAGCAAGCACACATTTTTCAAGATCGGGAGCAGGTTGGTAGTGAGCGAAACGATGGGTTTACGCGTTGCAGGGTTGCGCGCGACCGTTGAAAACACCGAGATTCTCCGGGGAATCGACCTCGTCGTCGAGCCGGGGAAGATTCACGCCCTCATGGGACCGAACGGCAGCGGGAAATCCACGCTCGCCCTTTCGTTGGCCGGGCACCCGCACTACCAGGTCACGGCCGGAAGCGCGACGCTCGACGGCACCTCGCTCCTCGATCTCACCCCCGAGAAGCGGGCACGCGCCGGGCTCTTCCTTTCCTTCCAGTATCCCGCCGCAATCCCCGGAGTGAAGGTCGCCAACTTCCTTCACGCCGCCCGCCAAGCGGTTCGCCCGGGTTCGCTCGCTCCGGCGGCGTTCCGAGCGATGCTCGTCGAGAAGATGGAGATCTTGGGGATGGACCCGTCCTTCATGGGCCGCTACCTCAACGACGGCTTCTCCGGGGGTGAAAAGAAGCGACTCGAGATGCTCCAGATGGCGATGCTCGCGCCGAAATACGCGATTCTCGACGAGACCGATTCCGGGCTCGATGTCGACGCGTTGCGCGCCGTCGGCGATTCCATCTCGGCGCTGCGCGCGAGCGACGAGGGACGCCAGGCCGGCATGCTGATCATCACCCACTATCCCCGCATTCTCAAGCACGTCACGCCCGATGTCGTCCACGTTATGATGGACGGGCGCATCGTCCTCACCGGCGCTCACGACCTCGCCGAACGTATCGAACGCGAAGGGTACGACGGCATTCGCGATGAGGTCGGTGCGCGTGCCTGAAGGCGTTCTCGCCCCGCCGACCCGCGACCGTCTTCAGAGTGCCGCCGCGCTCGCCGACGCGCGCATTCTTTCGCACGCCGCGCGCTCGCGCGCGATCGATCTTTACCTAACGAGCGGCTCCGGGCGCACCCGCCCGAACCGCCGCTGGAAGGTCGACCTCGACGCACTCGCCTTCGATCCGATCTCGGAGGTCGATGCGGAGCAAGGCGTACGCTTCTCTGGCTCGCTCGGTCGCGCGATCGCGCTTCCGCTCGCGACCGCAGCGCGCGAGCATTCCGAAACGCTCGCCCGCATCACCCGTCTCGTCGATATCGAACGCTGGAAGTTCGGCGCGCTTGCGATGGGGCTGAGCTCCTTTGGCGCGCTCGTTCACGTCCCCGCCGATTACGACGTCGCCGAACCGATCTTCATCACCTATCGCATCGGTGCGTTCTCCGCATTCCCGCGTACCCTCATTCTGTTAGAAGCGGGCGCCCGCGCGACGGTGATCGTGGACTTTCAGTGCGATGACGGTTCGTTCGTCGCCGCCAGCAGCGAGCTCATCGTCGAAGAGCGCGCCCACCTGCACTTCGCAACGGCGCAGCGCGTCGACGCCAAAAGCGTCGCGTTGGAGAGCGCCGTCGCGCGCGTCGGCCGCGACGGATCGGCCGTTCTCGCTACCGCCGATTTCGGCGCCGGGTTGATCCTTCGCGACCGCGAAAGTTCGCTTGACGCCCCCGGCGCGCGCCTCGAACAGAGCGCGCTCTTCCTGCCGACCGGGGCCGGACATCTCGACGTTACGGCGAGCGTGCGCCACGTTTCCGGCAACACGACGTCGCAAACCGTCGTGAAAGCCGCCGCCGGCGATAGCGCGATCGCGCGTTTTCTCGGCAACATCGTCATCCTTCCGCACGCGGCGGGGAGCGATGCATCGTTGCGCGACGACGCGCTCATCTTGACGCCGCGCGCGCATATCGATTCGGTTCCCGCACTCGAGATCGCGTGCAACGATGTGAAGGCCTATCACGGCGCAACCGTCGGAGCGATCGACGACGAACAGATCTTCTATCTCCGTTCGCGCGGGCTCGACGAAAGCGAAGCGCGCCGAACGATCGCGTTAGGGTTTTTCGAGCCGACCGTCGACGCATTTCCCACCGCCGCACTGCGCGACGCCCTCACGCAGCGAATCGTCGAAACGCTCTCATGACCCGCGGAGCGAGCGCGACCGTGACGCCCGATCTCGACGTGCGAGCGGATTTTCCGATTCTCCGCGAACGCACCTCGCGCGGAAAACCCTTGATCTATCTCGACTCGGCCGCGACCTCGCAAAAGCCCCAGGCCGTCATCGATGCCATCGATCGCTACTATCGCGAATATAATGCGAACATCCATCGGGGCGTCTACGAAATCGCCGCCCGCGCGACCGACGCCTTCGAAGAAGCACGCGCGAAAGTCGCTCGCTTTCTCAACGCCGCCGAGCCCGCCGAGATCGTCTGGACGCGGAATGCGACCGAAGCGATCAACTTGGTCGCGTGGAGTTGGG
>JAJZVP010000155.1 GCA_021845615.1 bacterium
CGAGCGGCCCATGCAGAACGCCCTGCATCTGGGTGCCGGCGGGGAAGGGCAGGCGCCCGGGGTGGACGAGCGCCTCTCCGGCGATCAGCACGCGCTCGTTTTCGAGCGCCCCGTGCCCGGTGAACGATCCCCACGCGCCGCTCGCCGAGAGATGCTGCAGCGCGACCTCCGGCAGCACCCCTGAGGCCGCCACGTCGAGCCGGTCGAACGGCACCCCGGCGATGCTGAAGCCACGCGCCGATGCGGAGCCGACGAAGGCGCGCCCCGCCCCGCCGCCGAGGAGATCGAGCCGGGCGAGCCGCCCCGAGAACGGCGGCAGCGGCGGTGCCCCCGGCAACGCGGGGAGTTGGTGCTCGCGCAGATCGAGCGCGCGGGCGCGGAGCCAGAGTGAGGCGGAGCCGTGCGGCGGGCGCACGTAGGCGCCGGCGAGCGACGAAGCCCCGCGCTGGAACCAGAGCGGCGCGATCGATCCCGACCCGTCGCTCGCGAGCGCGATCAGCGCGCCCGCGCGCCGCGGATCGTTGCGCGCGAGCAGGCTTCCCCAAGCGCCGAAGGAGCTGCCCGAACCCTGCAGTGCGATTTCGAGCCGGAGCGGTTCGCGCCCGAGCACCTCGCCGACAACCGGCAGATCGGCGGCATCACCGCTGCCGTGCACGAGCAGTTCGCTGCGCACGGGATCGCTGGTGTGAAGCACTCCATGCACCGAGAGGTTCATGCGCCCGGATCGCGCATCGGCGCGGGTAATCGCGACGAGGCCATCGCTGTAGATCGCGCGCACGTCGATCCCCTCGCCGACGTAGCTTCCGTACCGCATCTCCGGCGAGCGCAGGTGAAGCCGAAGCACCGGCGCATCGACCGAGCCTTCGACGAGCGCACCGAGCTCGACGGCGCCGTGCAGCGGTTGTTTCCGCAGCCAGGCGAGCGCAGCCGGCAACGCTGCGGCGCGGCCGTGCGCCGAGAGCGCGATCTGCAGTTGCGGCGCCGCCCAATCGAAGATGCTGCCGGTCGCGACCGCCGGTATTCCGGCGAGCTCGCCGGTGACGTTCGAGATATAGAGCCCGTCTTCGCGCAGCGCGACCGAACCCGCGAGGCGATCGATCGGCGCGGCGAGCCCAGGAACCTGGAGCGATCCGCCGAGCAGCCGCGCGCGCGCATCGAGATGGTAACCGCCATGAACGCCGATCGCGTAGAGCGTCGCGCGAACGTCGCGCGCGCTGCCGGCGCGGAGCTGCACGCTCGACCCGGGGCCGAGGAGCGCGCGAAGCGGAGCGACGAGCGGAAGCGAGCGCGCCGCCAACCGGTAGCGCGTCACGCCGAGCGTTTCGTCGGCGCCGCCGCGAAGCGTGAGGCTCGATCCGCCCCGCCCGAGGATGCGCCCCGAACCGCGCAGCACGCTGCGAGCGGCGGAATCGAAGCTGCCGTCGGCGCTGATGCCGCCGACGCGCAGCGCGTTGCCGTGCGTATCGGCGAAGGTGAAGGCCCCGTCGCGAACGCGCAGGGTGAACGCGAGCGGCACGCGGTTGGGCGGATGCGGATAGCCCTCGTTCGGAACCGAGAAGCGCGGCAGCGCGTAGCCGCCGTCGGCGAGCCGGACGAGCGCGATACGCGGTTTCGTTAGCTCCACGGCGCTGATGCCGAAGCGGTGCCGGCTCGTCGGGAGCAGGTCGCTCGGGCGGAAGCGCACCCGCAGATCGGCGATCCGCACGATCGCGATGCCGTCGCGGGTGAAGCGGAGATCGCGGAGGTCGTAGGTGCTCCCCGAGCGGTCGAGCGAGGCGATGCTGAGGCTCCCGCCGAGCGCGAGCGAGCCGATCGCCTCGATCCCCATGCGAGCGAGCGCCGCACCGCGCGCGATGGCGAGGGCGACGATCAGGGCGAGGGCGGCCGCAGGCACGGCGAGTCGCGTGCGCATCGTTCTTGCCACTATGCGCCCCGAAGAGGCAACACCCCCGCCGCCGCGGCGATTCTTAGAGGTCGAGCGCCTTTACGTTTTTCGCGTATTCGAAAATGTATTGCTTGCGCGACTCGACTTTATCGCCCATCAGATCGACGAAGATCTGCTCCGCCTCGACCGCGTCTTCCACCGCAATGCGGATGAGCCGCCGATGTTCGGGCTCCATCGTGGTCTCCGCGAGCTGCTCGGCATCCATCTCACCCAAGCCCTTGTATTGCTGCACGGTGAAATCTTTGGGATCCGCTCCGCCGAAGACGTCGCGAAGTTCGGCTTCGTTAAACGCCCACCACTGTTTCTTGCCTTTGCGAATACCGTAGAGCGGCGGCTGCGCGATGTAGACGTAGCCCTGTTCGATCAACGGCTTCATCTGGCGATAGAAGAACGTCAGCAGCAACGTGCGGATGTGCGAGCCGTCGACGTCGGCGTCGGTCATGATGATCACTTTGTGGTAGCGCAGTTTCCCAACGTCGAATTCGTCGCCGAAGCCGGTGCCCAACGCGGTAATCATCGTCCGAATCTCTTCGTTCGAAAGCACTTTATCCAAGCGCGCCTTTTCGACGTTGATGATCTTGCCGCGCAGCGGAAGGATCGCTTGTTTGTCGGGGTCGCGGCCGCCCTTCGCCGTGCCGCCGGCGGAATCGCCTTCGACGAGAAAGATCTCGCTCTCGCGGGGATCTTGGTTTTTGCAGTCGACGAGTTTTCCGGGGAGCCCGGAGCCTTCGAGCGCGTTTTTGCGGCGCGAGAGATCGCGCGCCTTCTTCGCCGCTTCGCGCGCCCGCGAGGCCTGCATGCATTTATCGATAATCGCGCGCGCCGATTTCGGGTTCTCTTCGAAGAAAAACTCGAGCCGCTCGTTGAGCAGGCCGTAGACGATGCTGCGGACTTTGGCGTTGCCGAGCTTGGTTTTGGTTTGCCCTTCGAATTGCGGTTCGGCGAGTTTCACCGAAACGACCGCGGTGAGCCCCTCCATGCAATCGTCGGTGGAAAGGTTGCCGTCGGAATCTTTCAAGATGCTGCGCTTGCGGGCCGATGCGTTCACCGCGTTGGTGATCGCGGTGCGGAAGCCCAGCAAATGCATGCCGCCTTCGATGGTGTTGATGTTGTTCGCGTACGAAAAGACTTGCTCGCTGTAGCTGTCGGTGTACTGCAACGCCACTTCGATATCGACGCCGTCGCGCTCGTGGTGAACCGCGATGATATCGTGCAGCGCGTCCTTCTTTTCGTTGAGGTACTTCACGAATTCGACGATGCCGCCTTCGTATTTGTACATCCGTTCGCGCGCTTGCTCGCCGCGCTCGTCGCGCAGCGTGATCTGCAAGCCGCGGTTGAGGAACGCGAGTTCGCGCAGCCGCTTCTGCAAGACGTCCCAATGGAAATCGCCGGTCTCGAAAATATCCATATCCGGCTTGAATTGCTGATAGGTTCCGGTGCGATCGGTCTTGCCGATCTTCTTCATTTTCTGCGAGGTGACGCCGCGTTCGAAGCGCAGTTCGTAGATGTGTCCGTCGCGATAGACGCGCGTGATCATCCATTCCGAGAGCGCGTTGACGACCGAGATGCCGACGCCGTGCAAGCCGCCCGAGACTTTGTAGCCGCCCTTACCGAATTTTCCGCCGGCGTGCAGCACCGTCATCACCACTTCGGCGGCGGGCAGCCCTTCTTCGGCGTGGATGTCGACCGGGATGCCGCGGCCGTCGTCTTCGACCGAGCACGAGCCGTCGCGATAGAGCGTTACCGTGACGTTTTTCGCAAAGCCCGCGAGCGCTTCGTCGACCGAGTTATCGACCGCTTCGTACACGAGCTGGTGCAGGCCGCGTTCGTTCGTGTTGCCGATGTACATGCCCGGGCGTTTGCGCACGGCTTCGAGCCCGCGCAATACCTCGATCTGTTCGCCGGTATAATCTGTTGCCATAACCTATCTTGTCGTTTCAGTTCCAAAGAGTCGAGCGTACAATTCGTCTCCGAACTCGTTGCGCAACGTTGCGGGCGCGAGTTCGTCGGGTACGCGGCCGGTTTTGAGGGCGACGAACGCTAACGCGATCGCCCGCTCCCGTGCCGCGATGGGAGTCCCGCGCTCCCGCGTGAGCCTGTTGACGATATCTCCCCAGCGACGCAACAACTCGCGGCGCACGGCTGAAAAATCCTCACGCGTCAGCCCGGTGACCGCGACGTGCGCGCGCTCGAAACTCATCCACGGCTCATCGAAGAGCAGGCGCGCGACGGTTCGGGTGCGCTGCTCGCTTGCCGCGAGCGTGCAGAGGACGCAGGTCGTCCCGGCGTGGGGCGCGAT
>JAJZVP010000027.1 GCA_021845615.1 bacterium
TCGCGACGCCTTGCGTGATGCGCCCGGCCTGCAACGGCGCCACCGCGACGCTCTCGATGCGTTGCAAGGTCGGCGCCATGACGAGCATCGTCAGCACGAGCGCCAAGCCGGTCAGCACGGTATTCGGTGGCAACGCCGACGCGCCGATCGCCGAACGCACGAGCGAGAGCACGACGACGATGCGCACAAACGAACTGCACATCACGAGAAGCAGCGGGAGCACGGCGAAGAACGCGAGCGAGAGCAGAACGTCGAGCGGCACCGTCGCGTGCGAACCACCGAGCCACGGAAGAGCGCTATCCATGAATGAAGGGTAACCCGCCGGGGTTACCCTTCGATTGCCGAGATGCTGCCGAAGCTCGTCTAGGGAGCGGGCGGTCGTGCGATCAGTTCGCTGACCCGAATCCCGAAATTCTCGTCGACGGCGACGACTTCGCCGCGTGCGATGAGCTTGTTGTTCACCAACAGATCGACCGGCCCCCCGGCGAGCCGATCGAGTTCGATGATCGTTCCGGTGCCGATCTTCAGCACGTCTTCGACCGACATCTTCGTCTTGCCGAGTTCGGCGGTCACTTGCATCGGTACGTGCAGGAGAACGTCGATATTTTTCTGCGCGCTGTGGTTGTTCGCCATCGCTCCCTCAATCGTTCGAAGTGATCGCGCCGCGACCGATCGCGACGGCAAAATGGTGGTTGCGAACGCCCAGTTCGCCACGAGCGAGCGCCTCCCCGTCCGCGTGTAGCGTAATCTCGCAGCGCCGCAGGGGCACCAGCGCCCCCGGCGCCCAGGCGGCAATCTCGGCGGCGCGCATCTGCGCGCATTCCGCTCGGGCGCGCAGCGAGAGTTCGAGGTGTGCGATGCGCTCGATGGGGGCGGCGTGCGCCACGCCGGGCTGCGGCTCGTTCTCCAGCGCGATCCCGAGCCGGCCGCAGGCCCCGGCCTCGACGAGCAACTCGAAATAGCTGCTGAATCGCCGCTCGCCCATCGACTCGAGCGCGCCGGTCCCGCCGCCGCAGAGCGGGGCGAGCGCCGGTGCGATGAGGCGCAAAAATCGCTCGAAGACCTGCGCCTCCACGCTGGAGAGCGCGCGAGCGACGGGGATGGTAACCCCGAATGCGAGCCCCACGAGCGCGCGCAACTCGTCGGGTCGAGTCACGAACGCCGCCGCCCCAAGTGCCCCGCGCACGCCGTCGATCCGAGATCCCGTTCGCAGCGTCGTCCACCCGGCCTCGTCGGGAATCCGCGGGGCGAAAAGTCGCACCTCGACCGTTCCGAGCGCGCCTTGCAACCGTTCGCGCACGTTTGCGGCGACGAGCGCCGCCGCCGAGAGCGGTAGTAGCGACCGCCGCTCCCACGCGATCTCGCGCGTGCGTTCCTCGGTGCGTTCCGAGAACGAGAGAAACCTCACTTCAGCAAATCCATCGTCGTCTTTGCCACCGAGCCTTGCGCTTTGTGAGCGGCGAGCAGTGCCTCCAACTGTAGGTAGGCATCTTGCAGGCGCGTCAAACTTGCATCGACGGCGACGCCGCTGCGCGCGCGGGCGTGCGGCACGAGCGCCGCAAATCCTCGCTCGCCCGGCACACCGAAATGCGCCGCCACTCCGTCGGGTGCGCGATCGGTGCTCGCATCGATCGCACCGAGGCGACTCCCTGCGGGAAAGCGCGCGAGCGCGACGCGTCCGACGAGAACGCGCTCGCGCTCGGTGCGCCCGGCGCGCGGATTGAAAAGCTCGCGTTCGTATCGCAGCGATCCGTCGGCATCGAGCCGTACGTCGCGCACTTCGTTTAACGCGCGATCGACGGGATCGATGCGGAGCGGTTGCAACGGCGCGCCGGGGCGAACGTAACCGAGCACCGCGTCGCCGCGCGCGTCGACGAGCGCGCCGTCGCGCAGCGAGAAACCGCCGTCTGCGGTGTACGCCTCGGAACCGTCGCGCGAGCGCACGACGAAACGCGCGCCCTCCGGCGCGGCGACGCTCAGCGGATCGAGCGAGCGTCGCGGAGTCGCTCCCGATGCGATATCGCCCGCGCGGGGCTGCGCGCCGGGAGTGAAGGCGCGCCCGACGCGCGCTTTCGCCTCCTCGATCCGTTCGAACGCACGCGCGGTATCGATCCCGACGCCGTTCACCTACGCAAACTCCCGCAGGTCGCTCGTCGCCAAAATGCCGCGCGCCGCGAGCGCGTAACGCACTTCGCGCAACGCGCGCGTCACTTCATCTCGCACTCCCGGAGAGCAGAGCGCGACGAGGTGCAACCGCCGATCGCTTCCTCCCAACAGAAGGTGCACGCGCCCTTTCGCGCCACCGAGCGCGAGCGTGCAACGACGCGCGCTATTGCGCGGCGCGAGGAGCAATTCGACGATGCGGCGCGCGAGCGTACTCCGAGCGGTGCGTCGTTCGCCGCCGGCGAGAACGGGAGCGATCGCGCGCGTGCACGCCGCCGCCGCAGGTGCGGTCGCGCTGTCGCGCGCGGAAGCCTCCGGCCGCGCGAGCTCCGGAAACGCGACGCGAGCGCGGTGCGATGGGCGCGCGGGCACGGGCGCGCGGCGAGCGACGGGAGCCTTCGAGAGATGGAGCGCGCTGATCCACGCCTGCGAGAGTGCGCGGCGGTCGATCTGCGCGAGTGGTGCGGAGAGCACCGAGTAGCGGACATCGTCGATGTAGGCGTTCATACGCACTATCGTGCGCGGCGACGATTGCGCATGCGTCGCGCAAACGTGAACGCGGGGTTACGGAGTTTGGCCCGGCAAGCCTTGCGCTTGGTAGCGCTCGTAACTCGAGAGCACGTTCTGCACGTAATTTTGCGTCTCGGGATAGGGTGGCACGCCGCCGTATTTTTCCACCGCGCCCGGCCCGGCGTTATACGCGGCGATCGCGAGTTTCGTATCGCCGTGAAAACGATCGAGCAGCCCGCGCAGGTAGCGCGTACCGCCGGCGACATTTTGCGTGGGATCGAACGGGTCGCTCACGCCGAGCGCGCGCGCGGTCGCCGGCATCAGCTGCATCAGCCCTTGCGCGCCGACTTTCGAGGTCGCGTTGGCGTTGAAGCCGGACTCGTTAGCGATCACGGCGGTGATGAGCTTCGGGTCGACGCCCCAGATCGAGCCCTGCCCTTGGGCGAGCGCGGCGATCTGCGCGGGCGGCACCGGGGCGGGCGCCGAGGCGTTCGCAGCGGCGAGCGCTCCAGCCGCGGATGCGCCGCCCTGCCCCTCGAGCGCGGCCTGAACGAGCGCCGCGAAGGGGCCGGAGCCCGGCGAGAGCATCGGCAGGCCGTCGACGCCAGTCCCGGAGCTCGCCACGGGGGCGACGGGAGGAGCGACGGGCGCGGCAGGCTGCCCACCGCCGACGATGCTGGCGATGCGCTGCTGGACTGCTGCGATATCCGAGAAGATGCCCACGTTCATAGAAGTTTATCGGCAGCTTCGGCGAGGATCCGCAGGCTCCGCTCGGGTTCGGCGGGCTCGGGGCCCTGTTCGAGGAGCGCGCGGAGCTCCGGCTCGGCGGCGACCGCGGCGAGCAGCCGGGGATCCTCGCCGGTCATGCCGAGCGCGCGGGCGTCGGCGCTGCGATCCAGGAGGCAGATCGCTTCCCGGACGCGGTTCGCCGCCGCAAGGTGCTCCGGCGCGACGATCCCATCCATCGTTCGCGAGCGACTGCTCGGAACATCGATCGCCGGGAAGCGCCCCGCGTGTGCGAGCGCGAGTGAGAGCGCGATATGCCCGTCGAGCAGCGCCCGCGTCGCGTCGAGCAATGGATCTTCGACATCGGCTGCGAGCACCGTAGCTACGACCGTGATCGAACCGTGCCGCGTCGCACCCGCCGATTCCAACCATCGCGCGAGCGCCGGAACGACGCTCGGCGGCCAGCCGCCGCGCCCGAGCGGTTCTCCGCGCGCGAGCGCGAGTTCGCGTAATGCGTTTGCGTAGCGCGCGAGGCTATCGCAGAGCAGCAGCACGTGCAGCCCGCGCGCGCGCAGATGCACCGCGTGCGCCATCGCAAACTCCGCGGCGGCGACCCATTCCGCCGCGCGATCGTCGCCGGTCGCAACGATCGTCGTGGTGCGGTCGTCGGTGCGCGCGATCGCGCGCTCCGCTTCGCGCCCACGTTCGCCGATCGCCGCATAGATCACCGCCTCGGCGGCACATCCGCGCGCGATGGTATCGAGGAGCGTCGTCTTGCCGACGCCGGCGCCGCCGAGCACGCCGATGCGCGCTCCACGGCCGAAGGCGAGCAACGTATCGATGGCGCGCACGCCGCTCCACAACGGGCGATCGATCGGCACCCGTTCGCCGGGCGCGGGCGCGCAGAAAAGCGGGCGACGGCGCGCACCGCGTATCGGCGCACCACCGTCGATCGCTTCGCCGCTGCCGTTACAACTGCGCCCGAAGAGGGCGCTCCCCAGCGTCGTGCGCTCGTCCTGCGGTGCGGCCTGCAACGCCGTCCCCGGACGCGCGGCATCCAATGCATCGAACGGAACGATGCTGGCGCGCATCTCACGCAGCGCGACCACCACTCCGCGTTCGCCGCTCTCCACGCGCACGCGCGAACCGAGGTGCACGCCGGGTAACGACGCTTCGATCGTTCCGGCGCCAACCGCGAGAATCTCGCCGCAGCTCACGCCGTACATGCGTCGAGCACCGCTTGCAAGCGCACGCCGAATCGTGCGTCGATGCTTCCTTCGCGCAATTCCAACACCGCGTCGCCGGGAGCGAGCGCCGCATCGGCGCGGCACGGCAACGTTGGATCGTTCCAGAGCGCGCAATCGTCGGGGTGCAGGCGAACGCACAGCGGCTCTCCGAGCATCTCCTCGCGCACGCCGGCGAGCACGGCGGCGAGATCGCAGGGGGCGAGCTGCAGTTCGCGCGCGAGGACTCCGGCGGCGAGCTCGCAGAGCAGGCGTTCGCAGGCCGCATCGAGCGCGTCGTGCAGGCGCGCGTACCATCGGCGGCTCTCCGCAACGACATGCTCCCGCGCTTCATCGCGCGTACCATCGGTCGCGTCGCCGAGCGGTTCGACGATCGCGCTATCTTCGCTCGGCGGTGCCGGCGAAACGGCGCGGCCGAGCGCGAACCACGCATCGAGCGAGATAAATTCGTCGTTTCGCATCTCAGAAGAACTCGTCGGCGCTCGGCACGAGCGGGCTGCGCGTGCGCGCCATATTCCGCAAAATCGCGGCGCGCTCTTCGGGGGGATAGAGTTCGAGCACCGCCGCGACCGTCGATGCGGGCAGCGCGGACATCATCGCCGCAGCGGCGTGCGGTGGTTCGTCGCGAAGTGCGCCGCGCAGCTGCATCGGCGCGTATCCACCGATCTCGCGAGCGCCGGGGCGCCTCCGCAACGCGCGCAGCGCGATGCGTGCCGCCCAACGCATCGGCGCGCGCAACGCGCGCAACGCGAAGAGCAGCGCGACGATTCCGAGAACGCTCGGAAGCAGCGGCACGATCGCTCCGTATGCGAGCCACCACCCATCGCGCGAGCGATGCCGCGCCCGCGTGAACGGCAGCGCCTCGACGACGAGCCGGTCGCCGCGATGGGTATCGATCCCCGCCGCCGCGCGCACCAGCGTACGAATCGCGCCGAGATCGGCGACGCGCCGTGCGTCGACCAACACGGCGACGTCGCGCCTGCGCAACGCTCCGGCGGGAACCGATTCGCGCACGCGCCGCTGCGCGAGGCCGCGTTCGCGCCGCGCGCTGGAGCGGTCGTAACCCAAGCCGCCCTTGCGATAGCTCTCGCTCGTCGTGCTTTCGTTCAGCGCCCCGCCGCCGTACGGGGCGCGCGTCAGCGTCGCGATGGTACGTCGCGAGGGATCGCGTTCGTCGACGACGCGCACGATCGTGCTGCCCGCACCGAACGCGCGGTCGAGCGCGCCCTGCAGCATTCGCTCGAGCCGCGCGCCGCCGGCGCTCCCCGCCTCCGCGAGCGCATCGAAGGCGTTTCCGCGATCGTCGAGCAGCGTCACTCGTTGCGGTTGCAACTCCGGAACGCTCGCCGCAACGAAGCGACGAATGCCGCGCGCTTCATCGGCATCGATCTGCATGCCGTCGATGCTGCGAATGCGCACGCTCGCCGTCGCCGGCGCCGCACTCTCGTCGGCGAAGGATGCTCGCCGCGCCGGTGCGATGATCACGCGCGCGTCGCGGACGCCGCGCATGCCGCGAAGCGCGCGTTCGATATCGCCGGCGAGCCCGACGCGCGTCTGCGCGTCGACGACGCTCTGCGGTGTCAGCACGCCGATGCCGGCGAGCGCCTCGGTGCTATCGGCGACGTGAGCGTGCGGTAGCCCCGCGAGCGCGAGGCGCAGCAACAAGGTACTGCGGCGTCCGTCGGCGACGACGACGTTGCGATCGATGGGAGTGAACGCGACGTTCCACGCTGCGAGCTGCTCTTCGACCTCCGCGAGTTGCCCTGGGTAGAGCGGGCTCGAGAAGAGCGGGCCGCGCGCCGGATGCAGCACGATGCCGTAGCCCGCGGCGGCGAGAATTGCGAGGAGCGCGGCGGCACCGATCGCCATCCGCGCGCGCGCGTTCGTTGCGTTCCATCGCCCCGCCCAAACCGCGAGCGACTCCACCCTACACCTGCATCGTCAGAATCGATTGTAGCGCTTGGGCGGCGTGCCGTACTTCGGCGGCGGCGACCTCAACGGCGACGTCGGCCTTCGCGCGCGCGTAGACCGCATCGCGCAGCGAGCCGCTCCCTGCGGCGAAGGCATCCTCCGCTCGCGATCCCGCCTGCAGCGTCGCGCCGAGCGCGTCGACGATGCCGGCAAACGAATGGGGCGCGACGGCCGGCGCATGCGCGACGATGGCGGCGTCGGGAACGATCGGTCGGACGTTCATGGCTGCTCCACGGCGATCGTGCGCTCGATCGCGTGCTTGCCGATCGAGAAGAGCGCGGCATCGGCGGCATACGCGCGCGATGCATCGAGCACGGCGACCATCTCCGCGACCATGTTGACGCCGCGCTTGGGATCGCTACGAGCGCCGAGAAAGCGCAGGCGCCGCACGCCGTTGCGATCGCGAACCAAGGCGAAGATCGGCACGCTTCGCGCGTACCGCCCGCGCGGGCCTGCAGCCTGCGCGGCGGCGACGTTGCGCGCGTAGACGTCGAGCGCACTCCGTTGCGCCGCCATGCCGTCGGCGGCGCTTCCTAAAAGATCGAGGCTCATCGCGCGGCCTTCGCAATCTCGCTGAGGCGCGCGTGCATCGCGGCCAACAGCGCATCGCCGAAGAGCGCGTTACGTGCGAGCACGGCCATCGCGCGCTCGCCGGTGCCGCCCTCCGCTTGGCTGCGCGCGAGCGCGCTGCGCCCCGCTGCGATTCCCGCGTCGGCGCGGGCGAAACCGGGTTGTAATGATGCTGCTACGTCGAACATGCGGGCATCGTACCGCCCCGAGATCGACGCGCTATGTCGGGAGTATTACCGAACCGTAACGCGAGGCAGCCCGGAGCGCGTGCGCGGAATACCGAGCAAGAGCCGCGTGACTTCGTCGTAATTGGCGATGCCGCTCGCTACGTGATTGCTCTTGAGGTAGTGGTTGTACGTCCCCCACGAAAAGCGCGCGAACGCGACGTTGAGGTTGTGCGCGTTGCGCGCGCGAATCGCTGCGAAGTCGCTCCAAACCAGGGGGGTGAACGTCGATTTTGCATACCGCGGCAACGGAGGCAACGCAAAGAGTACGCTCATCCACCCGGAGTAACGCGCGATGGGATCGGGGTCGCGCAGACACGCGAGCACCCCGATATAATTCGCTTCATCCTCGCGCGCGAATCCCGCGACGTGCGACCATTCGTGCGCGAGATCGAAGGGTACCTCGAACCAGAGCAGATCGGGAGCGAGCTGCGATTCCAAGGTGAGGGGATTGATGAAGCCTTGGGTTCCGTTCAGTGCCATGAACGGGCCGACGATCGTCCATTTCGGCGCGCCGACGTGCGGGTTCCAGCGATCGCCGAGCGCTCGCACGACCGGTAGCCATGCGTTCCGCAGAGCCGCGCGATCGTACCCGGCACGCTCGCGTGCGTGCGCGAGCGGCGCGAGTGCGTCGATTTCGGCGATTGCTTTCTTGCGCAACGCCGCGACGGCTCGCGGATTCACCCTCGCCGCATCGAAGGTGCCGATGCGCGCTTCGATCGGCGCGCGTGCGTAGTTCCATCCCCACGAAATTTCAAACCATGCGTAGGCGACCAGCAACACGAGCATCGCATCGAAGAGTCCGCGCAGCCCGCGGCGCAGCGAGAGTGCGAAAAACGCGAGGAGCGCGAGCGCGACGATATCGCCGAGCGAGAACGGGAACGGCGCGGCGATCGCACGCGCAATATGCTGCCAGACCGGGTAACCGCCGTTGACGTATCTGCGCTCGATCCACGCCGCGCTGGGATGGATGGATGCGACGACGCCCGCCGCGCTCAAAAGAGCGAGGCGGGCGCCGAGGGCAAAGCGAGTCTTTAGCGCTTGCTGAATTGGAAGCGTTTGCGGGCGCGTTTGCGGCCGTACTTCTTCGATTCTTTTTCGCGTGGGTCGCGGGTGAGCAGGCCGTGCTTGCGCATCGTGCCCTTGCTGGCCTCATCCATCACGACGAGTGCGCGCGCGATACCGTGGCGAATCGCACCGGCTTGCCCGGTGACGCCGCCGCCTTCGGTCTTCACGATCACGTCGTAGCGCGAACGGCTCTCGAGCGCTTCGAGCGGCTGGCAGACAATCTGCTGCAGCTGCGGGCGCGGAAAATATTCATCGAACGGCTTGTTATTGACGGTAATCACGCCCTGGCCCAGTGCCATGCGAACGCGCGCTACTGCACGCTTGCGACGACCGGTCGCCTGAACGAACTCGCTCACGAAATCTCCTCGAGCAGCGATTTCGGCTGCTGCGCAGTGTGGGTGTGCTCGGCTCCGGGGTAGACGCGCAGGCGCGTGAGCTGGACGTCGCGCATGCGATTGGTCGGCAGCATTCCGCGGACGGCTTTTTCGATGAGCCGCTCGGGGTGCTTCTCGTGAATCTGGCGCGCCGTCTGGGTGGTGAGACCGCCCGGAAAACCGCTGTGACGATGGTAGACCTTCTGCTCCCACTTATTCCCACCGAGCTCGATCTTCTCGGCGTTGATGACCACGACGTGGTCGCCTGCATCGATGTGCGGGGTCCAGGTGGGCTTGTGCTTGCCCGAGAGAGCGCGCGCGATCCGCACCGCGAGGGTGCCTAAACGCTGCCCGGCGGCATCGACGATAAACCAATCGTGCGTTGCCTGCGCCGTAGTCTGTTGGTAAGTCCGCATATCGAGGCTTCCTAGAGTTCGGGGTGAGGGGACAAGAAGGGAACCGCCGCGGGGGTAGCCCGCGACAACCTCCGGATTCTACCCGGGAACAGCAGCAGCGTCAAGCGCCGTGGGGGCAGGGAGGCGCCTGCGACCCGAAAGAACCAGGTGTCTCCTGCCGCTCCGTTATCGCGGCGCATAGTCGCCTACGGCGGCATGGAGCCGGGCAAGCGCATCATCGTAACGAGCGGTTGCGCGGAGAACGGTCTCGCGAGCGCCGGCTAACGTCGCGAGCGCATCGAGGACCTCCAGTTCGATGCCCTTGCCCGCACGAGCGCGCAGATTGGTGACGCGCATGTCGATTTTCGCGCTGCGTAATTCGGAGTTTGCCGTGTCGAGGTTTAGCCGCGCGGTCTTCAGATCGGTCGACGCATCGAGAACGTCGGCCCGCGCCCGAAGTTTTGTGCGAGCCAATTCGATCCTCGCACGGTCGTACTCGAGTTGCGCGAGTCGGACCGCGGCACCGCGCGATCCACCATCGAAGAGCGGGAGCGTAGCCGTTACACCAATTTGCGCCCCGGCATTCCCTAACGCCGGGTTCGAGGTGCCGTTATAGCTTTGCATGGTAGCAAAGATCGTCGGCAAAAAACCATCGCGCGCAGCCGTCACACGTTGGCGCGCGGCGCGAACGGAACGCTCGGCGGCGACGACGTCGGGACGCTGCGTTTCCGCCAGCCGCTCGAGTGCAGCCACGTTAAGAGCGAACGTCGGCGACGGAGTATTGAGTGCGAGAACAGGTTTGGATGCAAGGTCGAGGTTCAAGAGTACTTCGAGTTCGTGAACGGCACGCACCGCATCGGCACGCGCGTCCCTTTCCGACTGTTCCGCCTGCGCGAGCGCCGCTTCGTCGCGCGCGATGAGGTAACGCGGTTCCGCGCCGCTTCGCACGCGTTCTTCGGTATACGCAAGGTGCGACCGTTGATCGCGGAGATCGATCGCGCGCTGCCCTACGACTGCCCGAGCGAGCGCCGCCGCATCGTAAGCAACGACGGCCTCGCTAACGGCCTGGTTCACAGCCATCGCCGCAGTCGCGCGGGCCGCAAATGCACTCGAGCCCGCGGCGCGCGTGGCCGCCCACGCCTGCGGGGAAAAAAGCGGTAGGCTTACGTTCAGCGATGCATACGTTTGTCGGGCCGCCGGCATTCCCAGTTGCGTGAGCGTCGACTTCATGGTGGTTTCGCTCACCGACACCTGCGGTAGAGCCGACGATCGTTCCGAGCGCGCGCGCTCGGCAGCATATTCGGCGCCTAATGTCGCCAGCCGCGCCTCAAACGAGGTTCGCGCCCGCGCTATGACTTGTGATTCGCCGAGCGGGCCGTCCCATCGCAAAGGCTTCGCCGACAACGGCAAAGGCACGAGCAGATTCACAACCAAAAGAGCAACGGTAACGCAAACGTTCCTACGCATCGATTGCCTCTATTTTCGCCGCCCCGGCCCCCGACCGGCGCAACAGCGAGCGATTCCACCATTCCGGAAGATCGTCGAACAGATCGTGCAGGACCGGCACGACAAAGAGCGTCAGCACCGTCGATATCGAGAGCCCGCCGATAATGACGGTTGCAAGCGGCGAATACGCATCGATACCGGTCTTCGGGAAAAATGCAACCGGCACCAGCACGATCAGGCTGACGATCGTCGTCATAAGGATCGGCTGCAGCCGTATCGGGCCTGCATAGAGAATCGCATCGCGGCGTCTCATCCCTTCTTTACGTTTGCGAATGATCAGATCGAGCAAGAGAATCGCGTTACTCACCGCCATGCCGTTGGCTACGACGATGCCTAAAATCGATACGGTCGATAAATTTTGATGGGCTAGTAGTAACGCGGCAAACATTCCAAGCAATTGTAGTGGAATCGAAAACAGCATGACGAGCGGTTGAACGAACGAACGAAACTGAGCGACGAGCAGCAAGAACACAAATAACACGGCTACCGCCATCGCGCCGAGCAAACGATTGAAGCTTACTGCCATTTCGGTCATATCGCCACGCATCTTCATTCCATACCCCCGGGGGAACGCAACGGCTGCCATGCCGCGCTGCAAAATGTCCATATCCAACGCCATTTCGCCGGGGCCGCCGCGCCGATAGAAACCGAGCACCGATACGCCGTTTTGGAGTCCATCCTGTTCGACGAGCGATGGGCCGACGCTGCGCTCGATGCGCGCGATTGCGTCGAGCGGCACAATTTGGCCGCCTTTACCGACAATCTGCACCGCAGCGATATCGTTCGTGCGCCGACGCTGCCCGTCGGCATAACGCACGAGAATCGTATCGTGGCGGACGTTAGGTGGATTGAAGTACCCCGTCGTTAATCCGCCGTGCAGCGCATAATATGCCTGCTCTTGAACGTCGCGCGTGGTGAGACCGATCTGCGACGCACGCGTCCGGTCGACGATGAGATCCCGCTGGGGTTGGGTATAGGACGAACTCGTGGAGACTTCATAGAGCCCGGGAATTTTTTTTGCCTGCCGCGCGACAATATCGGCTAAATGATAGAGTTCTTTTCGATTGGGGCCATAAACGAGTACCTCGACCGGCGCATCGTTGCTCGCCATGACGTCGGCCCCCATCTCCTTAAGCTC
Organism: bacterium; assembly: GCA_021845615.1. GTDB lineage: Bacteria > Vulcanimicrobiota > Vulcanimicrobiia > Vulcanimicrobiales > Vulcanimicrobiaceae > JABEUX01. The sequence goes on from JAJZVP010000027.1 coordinate 11,890, forward strand.
GAGGCGTCGGATACCGGGAATCGTTGTCGTCGCGCGCGCGTAAAGTGCATCCATGAGCTGCCAGATCGACCGATGCCGCTGCCCCTTCGACTTGAACGTAATCATATACGATGCGTCATTCACGCCGTTCATCGGGCCGCCGGTAAAATAGTTTCCGCCGTTTTCTTCACCGATCGATGCCGAAACGCGTTCCACGTCTCTATTTTTCAAAAGCATCGCTTCGAAACGCCGACTAGCACGATTTGTGGCGGCAAACGACGTGCAGGGTTCCATTTCTAGAAATCCATACGCTTGCCCAGTATCCGCCAGCGGCATCATCTCCTGGCCGATGAAGGGCAACAACGAGATGCCGAGATAGGTGAGCAACGCCGCGCCCGCAAGCACGAGCCCGCGATTCTCCAAACTCCATGCGAGCCCACGCCGATACGCCGCATCGAGCTTTCTCAGTGCCGCACGCGCCGGGCGCAACACTCGCGACACCGCTCCATCGAGGCGCGTGCGGAATGGCGAACGGCGGTCGGCTCTCTGGAACAAATAGGCCGCAAGCAACGGAGTGAGCGTTACGGAAACCAACAATGATGCAAGCAAGGCAAAGATGATCGGCCACACCAGGCCGACGAACATGATTTGGGTTATACCGCCGCTTGAAAGCAAGGGAACGACCGCAAGGGCCATGACGCCCGTCGCCGCGGCGATCGGCACGATTACCTCCATCGTACCGTCAATCGCTGCGCGGACCGGGGATTCGCCCGCATCGAGTTTTCGGTGGACCGAATGTATGACGACGATAGAGTCATCGACGAGACGCCCGATCGCCAACAGCAGGCCGATGAGCGTCGAGCTATTTATGGACAGGTGCATCGGCACGAAGAGCGCGACGGCGAGGGCGAGGCAGGTCGGAATCGTCGTCAGGACGATGAGCGTGGCGCTCGCATCCTCCAAGAACACGAGCAATACGATTCCGGCCAAAAAAACGCTCACGACCAACTCTTCGATCATATTGCGCGTGAGATCGTGAACGAATCGTGAGTTATCGTAGGCGCGTGAAAAATGCAAGCCCGGGTGCTGGGCTTCAATGTTCTTGATGCGCTCCATGACCGCAGCGATAACCTGCGGTGAGCTTGCGTTCGGGTCCTGGACGATCGAAAGTTCGACGGCGCTCTTGCCGTTAAACCGGTATGCCGAGCGCACTTCGGCAGCACCGTCGCGCACCGCCGCAACGTCACGAACGTAGACCGTTCGGCCATCTTCCGTTACGATGGGATAATCGGCTACGTTCTGCGCAGAAGCAGCCGCTTGATCTCCGCGAACTTGCGTTTCATAGGCTCCACCGGTAATGGTACCGGCGGAACGACCGGCGTTTTGAGCGTCTATCGCATCGGTGACGGCAAGAATCGAAAGACGATCGGCTGCGAGGGCGTTACGATTTACATTTACCCGAAGTTGTCGTTGCAGCCCGCCGAAGGGAAACGCAATCTGTACTCCCGGTACGCTCTTAAGATCGTCCACCACGGTGTTGGCAACGAATTGCCGCAACGCCACCGGGTCCCACCCCGTCCCCGTGACCGCGAGTTGAAGTACCGGCGTATTGAGTGGATCGACCGGCACTACATAGCTTGGTTTGAGATTTGCACGATCGTACGGAAGCTCCGCCTCGGCCTGCTTTGCGAGCTGTTGCACGTTGACGAGCGCTTGCTGCATGTTCGCACCGTAATGAAACTGCAGCGTGACGGTAGAGGTCCCTTGCTGCGAGTACGAACGTATGTACCGCACTCCTCGGAGATCGGTCATCCGTTCCTCGATTGGTTTTGTGAAATACCTTTCGACTTCTTGCGGCGAGTAACCAGGCGTCATCGTTATAACCGAGATCAGTGGGCTCTGCACGTACGGCATCATGCGCGAAGGAAGCAAGAAGAGCGCCGCGGCGATCGCGCCGACGACGATGGCGACGAATGCGGCAAAGATTGTATAGGGGTTGCGAAGCGCCCAAGCTGCAACGCTCCGCTCGGAATCTTCGATGCGCTCGATCACGGCATCACGCTCGCAATCGGCTGCCCTTCCTCCAGCTCGCTTGCGCCGTTGACGACGACTCGCATCCCGGCGCGAAGATGGCCGCTGACGCGTGCCTCGGTTCCGTCATCGGAGAGCACGCTCACCGCAACGCGCCGCGCCCGACCATGTGCATCGATCCAGAGTGCGGTCGTCGCTCCACCCACGAGTGCGGCCGAAGGAACCGCATAAGCATTACCACGTGCCGGGAACGACGGGTGAAAAATGACATGCACGAAACTCCCCGGTTGATACCGGTCTCCGGGGTTTGCCACGATCGTCTCGGCGAGCGCAGTATGCGTGCCTCGGGCGACGACGGGCGAGAGCGAACTAACTCGCCCATGTAACACCGTGCCACCACCGAGGACAACGTCCATCGGCGTTCCCGTTCGGAGGCCCGCAAGATTCTGCTGCGCGATCTGCGCGCGTACTCGCAGCTTGCTCACGACGGCCACTTGTAAAATTGCCGTCCCTGGTTCGACGAAAACGCCCGGATCTACCAGACGCTTCATGACGACGGCATCATTCGGTGCGACGACATCGGTGTATCCCGCAAGAACGCCTCGCGCGCGCGCGTTCGCAGTCGCCTGCATCACGCGAGCCTGTGCCGCACCTATCGACGCATTTGCCCCTGCGAGCTTTGCCCGCGTCGCCGCGTATGACGACCGGGCGGCAAAGGTCCGCGCTCGTTCGCTCTGGTATTCTTGGACCGAAACGGCGCCCGCACGCAATAACGTTCTCTCGCGTGCAATCTCGGCATTCCAGTAGCGAAGGTTTTCGCGTTGTGCCGAAAGATCGGCCCGCAGCGCGGATGCATCTTCTTGCGCGGAGAGGCGTTCATTTAGCGCCGCCCGCCTAGCCGCTGCGGCGGCTTGCGCATCGATTTGAAGCTCGGGCTCGCTTAAACGTGCGACGATCTGGCCCGCGCTCACGCTACTGCCGGTATAGGCGTGAAAATCGGTAAGAACCCCAGCCGTGCGCGCGACGATATCTTGGACAAAATATGGTTCGAGCTCCGCTGGGGCGTCGATCGTCGTGCCGTTGCGCGCATGCACGATCGTCGCCAACGTAACCGGGACCGGCGCCGAGCCGCGCGCATTCCCCATCGACGCCATCGCACCCGTGCTCGCTGCATACTTTGACTGCGCAAATGCGATTCCGAGAACCACCACGCTCGCAACCAAGACCATGCCGATGGTCGCCGGGCGACGTTCGCGCGCGAGCACGAGCACGCCGATGAGGATGGTTGCGATAAGGGCAAAGCTCGCATCGCGCCATGCACTCGCATCACCACCGGCGTTCTGCCCCATGCCCGCCATCGCACCGCCCGAAGCGGTACCGCCCATCGCTCCGCCGCCCGAGCGTGAGGCGAGAGTCGGCTTTAATCTCTTCTTCGTCGCGTTCGTTGCCGGCGCCACGGAAAGATTTGCGTCGACGCTTCCGACGAGCGCGCCCGATAGGTTCACCCGGAGCCTCCACAGCGTCGCGGCGTTAAAGTTGACGGTAAAACGCCAGGCGTCGGGGCGCCCGGGAACTCGTACCGCGCTGCCGCTGCGGCCGGGCATTTGCATCGACGGCATGAGCGTGCTGTAGCGAACCTGGAGATGCGACAAGCGTTGTTTAGAAAGACCGGCGATGGTAACCGTGAAGCTCGTTACCCCAATCTGCAGCGGTTCGGGCGAGGCAACGACGGCGATACGCGCCCGCCCAATTTTCGCCTGAATAGGCGCGGCGAAGACGTAGGCCCACTGTAGTGCCAAGACAATTGGCACTACAGCACAAAAAAAAGTAATCCGGCGAATCATCCCATGAACCTCGAAGTCGTGCAAGCAAAGAAAAACTCACTCAGTATCGGTGCGGCAACGCCGAGGGCGAACATGAGCGCAAGCGCCGCCGTGACGTAGGTACGACGCCACCTGTTTTCCGAGGGGTCGCACCCCGGGCGGAGCAGGACATCGAGCCGTCCGAGAATGGCCTCCCGTTCGGCAAAGGCTAACGTACCGATCGGCGCGTGAAGCGCTCCGCCACGCGCGACGCAAAGCAACGCCGACGCGAGCGTCGTGCGATCGACATGGACAATGGCGTTTTCATCGGCACAAAATTCGCGAGAGAGACGATAAATATCGACGATATCGCCGACGTGAAATGGAACGAGATCGGTAAGAAAGGAGAGCCATAAAGCAATCGAATGGTCGTTACGGGCGATATGCGCCCGCTCGTGATGGAGCGCTGCGGTAAGTTCGGCTTCGCTGAAATGACGCAGTGCAAACGAAGAAATATAGACGGCCAAATGCGGCGCCTTCGCCACGAAGACCGAGCACCTACGATTTTCGGGAAGCTCGTACAGGGTGACGCCCACCGCGCGTGCGATCGCCGCCGCGCGGCCTTGCGCAGGGAGTGCTCCTTCAAGGAGCGTGGCGAGTTCGCGCCTGCGCATTCGTGCGCGCATCAGTGCGCGCACGATGGTGAATAAGGTGAGGCCGAGCAGTAGCGCGTAGAGCACCTTCCCTGCCGGCATCTCCAAGCACGGGGATTTTGGGCCCACCGCCAAGCCTATTGAGACGAGAATAAGAAACAAGGCGCCGGGCATAGCGGCCGCAAAGGCAGCGGCGCCCGCCTGCCGAGGGCGATCGTCGTGCATCGCGACGATCGTCGGCCCAAGGATTCGAACACCGAGCCATGCCAGCGGCGGAATGACGATTGCCGCACAGAGCGAGCTCAATACCGCTCCGGAAAGAATGCATTGTAGGACGACGGAGGCGACTTCGTTCATGGCTACTTTAATTCAGAACGCCGTAGCTCGAGCAGACGTTCGAATTCTCGCAGCGACTCATCGTCGGATGCGAGCGTTTCCGCCAAGTTCGCGATCAGTGGGCTACGGTAATTGCGCATCAGACCGTTGAGAACGCCGCCGACGATTCGCTCTTCGAATTGCGCGCGCGTCAGCACTGCGGCGAACGCATTGGCTTTGCCGCGCGAACTCTTCGTCAAATGCCCCTTTTCGGTCAGCGTATTGAGCGTTGTTTTCGCCGACGAATAGTGAACGTTGCGGCCGGTACGGGCGAGCCGTTCGACGATCTCGGCGACCGTCGCCGAGCCGCCGATATCCCATAGCGCGTTGAGCACCTCGCTCTCGAGCGGTCCCAAGACGGCGGCCGAGCCGCCGACGCTTGGACGAAATACATCCTCTGCCATCTGCCAAGGACGTTAGCACTTCCGCGCTCCGCGGTCAACGCCAGAAAAACGGCCACTTCCCAAGTCCCCGCCGTTCGACGAGCACCTTCGCGAGGTGCACCCAAAGCGATGGGGGGCGCAGGGCGATCGTCGGTGTCGGCTCGGCGAAGAAGTTCCCCGAGCCCATCGCCGCCTTCATCCCACCCGTCTCCACGAAGCAGGCGCCATGGCCGTCGAATCGGGCGAGCGCCGCTCCCCCGCGCCATTCGTCCGCGATATTGCGTGCGACGATTCTCGCCTGTGCGTAGGCAAAGACGCCGGCCTTCGGCAGCGGTTTCCCCATTTGCAGCGCAATCGTCGCATTGTCGCCGATTGCATAAACGCCGGCGAAAGGCGTCTGAAGGGTCGCACGATCCACCGGAATCCAGCCGTTCTCACCGACGAGCCCCGAGCCCGCGAGCGCCGAGGGAGGGCGATGCGGTGGAACGTACGCGAGCAGGTCGTACGTTTCGGAAGAACCGTCGGCGAACGTCACGACGTTCGTTGCCGGATCGGCGGAGAGAATCTGCCGATTCGGCGCATAGACGATCCCCTTCTCCCCAAGCATCGCGACAACCGCCGCCGATATTGCGGGGCCGGCGACGGCCATCGGCGCTGCCTCGGCGGCATACATCGCGATGGCGCTCTGCTCGCGCAGAGCGCGCTTGCGCAGGAAAGCGTCGATGAGGAGTGCGGCCTCGTAGGGAGCTGCGGGGCATTTATAGGCGGGGCTCGCCGTCAGGACGAGCACTCTTCCGCCCCGAAAGGCGGCGAGCGCATCTCGGAGTGACTCCGCGCCCGCGAGCGTATAAAAATTGTGTCCGGCCTGCGCGAGCCCCGGAATGCTCTCCGGCGCCAAGGAAGCGCCGAGCGCGACGACGAGCGCGTCGGCACTCATGGTTCGCCCGTCGAGCGCGATCGTGCGGGAAGCCGGATCGATCGATTCGATCGCTCCGCAGTGAAAGTCGACGCCCGAACGTACGAGCTCGCGCACCGGACGCTGGATCTCCTTCGAACGGCGCGCGCCTACGGCGAGCCACAAGAGCGATGGAGCGAAGAGATAGCGTTCGTTTCGATCGACGAGGAGCACGCGATCGTTTTTCTCGCAGCACTTTCTCATTTCGTTCGCAGCGGCGATCCCCCCGGTTCCCGCCCCTAATACGATTGCCGTGCGCGCCACGTTTAAAATACCAAGACTTTGTCGGCGGCGATCGTCCAGCCCGTCAGTTCGTCCATAGAACTTCGTTGCGCCCCTTCAACGAGCTCGCTTTCCGAGATCCCGCGCGCATCGATACAGGAGCCGCAGACGCCAACGCTCCCACCGTGGCGAAGAACGTTGCGCAGCATCGCGTCGATATTATAATATCCGGGCGGCACTTTTTGGCCGCGTTTCGCGCACGCAACCCCATCGCCGATGAGAAACACTCGTACGCGCTCGCCTTGCATTGCAAGTGCGATGGCCAACCGCAAGCCGTTGTAGCTGCGTTCGGTTCCGTAGGGCGGATCGTTCAAGACCAACAAATTCGTCACGTGCGTTTATTCCTTCGATGATGATGATGTGGCGAGCGGAAGACCGGCATTCTGCCATTCCAGCACGCCGTCGGAAAGGCGAAGCACATCGAATCCGCGCTCGCGCAGCATTGTCGATGCTTGAAGAGAAAGGACGCAATACGGCCCGCGGCAGTACGCAACGATCTGCTTATTGCGCGGCAAGGACGCTATGCATCGTTCCAATTCATCGATCGGAACGGAGCGCGCGTGCGGTAGGTGCGCACGATCGTACTCACTTCTTGGACGAACATCGAGGACGACGATCTCCTTCCGGCGCGCTTTCCCGAGCAGCACGTCGCGATCGTAAGCGACCATCGTTTCGCGATCGTCAAAATAACACTTCACAACACGATCGATCTCGGCAAAGCGCTTTTCGGCCATCTTTCGCGTTGCGAGCCAGTAATCGCAGACGCTGTCGTCGGCGACTGAATAGAAGACGCGCTTCCCCTCTCGACGTGCCGTCACCAGGCGACTCGCGGAGAGCACTTTCAGATGAGCGCTCGCATTCTTACAATCGATCTGAGCGTGCAAGGCCAATTCTTCGACGCTCTTTTCCCCTTGGCAGAGCAAATCGAGCATCTCCAGTCGCTTCGGGCTACTGGTCGCCTTCCCGATTCGTGCGAAGTGTTCGTAGAGCGTATCTTTGAGCCGCCGAGGGGCGGAGTTCGCCTCGGTTTTCATTCCAACATTCTATTGTTCCTTAGAATGTTTGTCAATGCAGCAGAACGCGGCGGGCCCGCGTCAGCGCGCGCTCGTCGGTTTTACGCCTCCCCGCATGCGCCGGAGAACGAAGATGCTGTAGGTCACGACCGCGGCGAGCCCCGGCAGCGTGAGCGCGAGGGTTCGGGCCGTGCCGAGCGCCCCGGTTCCGGCGTTGGTGACGTCGATGCCCCCGCTCCCCGCCGGGAAGGCGGGCAGCAGGTACGGATACATCGTGATCGCCGCCGCCAGTACGAGCGAGGCGAGAAAGAGGGAGGATGCCGCGAAGGCCGCCCCCGGCTTGCCGATCCGTGTGAACCAGTGCACCGCGCCGAGCGCCAGCAGGGAGAGCACGACCATCGGAGCGAGCCGCATCGGCGCCTCGGCCGCCGTTCCGCTGCGCAGCGCGAGGCTTGCGAGCGTGGTCGCGCAGTAGAGCAGCAGCACGCCCCACCAGAGCCGCGCGAGCAGCACGCGCGAGCGCTCGGCGAGCTCGCCATCGGTTCGCAGCGTGAGGAATGCGAGGCCGTGCTGCGCGAGCGCGAGCAGCGCGAAGATGCCGACGCCGAGCGCGTAGGGGTTGAGGAGAAATGCGAAGCGACCGAGGAAATAGCCGTTCGCACCGAGCGGCAAGCCGCGCACGAGGTTCCCCAGCGCGACGCCGAAGAGCACGGCGAGCAGCGCGCTCGCCCCGGTGAACGCGGTATCCCAGAACCCGCGCCAAAGATCGCTCGCAAGATGGTTGCGCAGTTCCAGCGAGATGCCGCGAAACATCAGCAGCCAGAGCACGACGGTGAACGGCAAATAAAAGCCGCTGAACGCCGATGCGTAGGCGCGCGGGAAGAGCGCGAAGAGGAGGCCGCCCGCGGCGATGAGCCAGACTTCGTTCCCGTTCCAGAACGGGCCGATGCTCTCCATCGCCGCCGCGCGCTGCGCGGCACCGCGCGCGACCAAAGGCGCGACGGTTGCGACGCCGAGATCGTACCCGTCGAGCACGACGTAAATCGCGATCGTCGTCGCGAGGAGCGCGAATGCCGCGACGTTCATACCTCGGCCTCTTGCGTCGCGTGCGTCGCGACGTTGGGGCCGAGCCCGATCTCACGCAGGACGAGCAGCATAAAGAGCAGCCCGAGCAAAAAATACATGCCGACGAACCCGATGAGCGTGAAGATCGTCTCGCCAGCCGCGACGTTCGTCGAGGCTGCATCGGCTGTGCGCATCACGCCGTAGATCACCCACGGTTGTCGGCCGACCTCGCTCACCACCCAACCGGCTTCGTTCGCGATATACGGAAACGGCATCGCCAGCATTAAGACCCAGAGCAGCGGACGAAAACTCGTGAGCCGCCCGCGCCACAATAGCAATACCGCAAGCGCGGCGACGGCGATGAAGATCGTTCCGAGGCCCACCATTACGTGATAGGCGTAGTAGGTCAGCGCGACGGGGGGCCACAGCGTATCGGCGTATTCCGTGAGGCCCTTGACGTTCGCCGTGAAATTTCCGTACGCGAGAAAGCTCAGTACGTTCGGCACGACGACGGGATCGATCAGTTCCCGTCGCTGCGTATCGGGCATGCCGATAATCGCCAGCGGCGCGCCGTTGGTCGAGTGAAAGAGGCCTTCCATCGCCGCGAGCTTTATCGGCTGATATTTCGTGACGTCGGCACTGTTCCGATCGCCGGTGGGGAAAATGACGAGCGCCGATGCGACGAGCGCGACGAGGACGCCGAGCCGAACGTAGCGGCGCCCGTCTTCGATATTTCGCTCCGCGAGCAGATAATACGCGCCGACACCGGCAACGATGAACGATCCGGCGACGAGCGCTCCGACGAGGACGTGCGCGTACTGCCACCACGCAAATGGCGAGAACAACAACGCGCTGATATCGACGAGCCGAATGCTTCCATCGCTCGCCATGCGATAGCCGACCGGGTGTTGCATCCATGCATCGGTCGCGACGATGAAGAACCCCGAGAGCCAGGAACCGATGCCGACGAGCGTCGCCGACCACGCATAGAGCCTCGGCGAAACGCGATGTCGACCGTAGAGCATGATGCCGAGAAAGACCGACTCGAGGAAAAACGCATAGACGCCCTCCATCGCCAACGGTTGCCCGATCACCGCACCGGCCCTCGCCGAGAACGGCGCCCAGTTCGTTCCGAACGCAAACTCCATCGGGATTCCCGTGACGACGCCGACGGCGAAGTTGATCGCGAAGATTTTCGTCCAGAACACCGAGGCTCGCCGCGCGACTTCATCGTCACCCCGCGCCGCCCGCCATGCAAACCATGCGATGAATGGAGCGAGCCCGATCGTTGCGATCGGAAAGAGGTAGTGGAACATCACGGTGAACGCGAACTGGATGCGATCGGCGACGACGGCGCTGCCCAACGGCGAACCCTCCTCCCTCGACTCTACCGCGTTCGCCCGGCCCCCGCAAGCAGGCGTTCGCCGAACTTTCGACACCGCGTTCTCGTAAACGTCGCAAGGATATCAACGCAGATGAATATTTTCAGCACCCACACGATCCCCGAGGCGGCGAGTACGACGCGCATCGAGGCGCTCAGCGACAATATCTTCGCCGTCGCGATGACGCTGCTCGTCCTCGATCTTCGCATTCCCGCCCACGCCGAAGGCGCGAGCGTCTGGCCCTACGTCGCCCTGCTTTGGCACCACATGCGCACGTTTGCGGTGAGTTTCTTCATCGTCGGGCT
>JAJZVP010000156.1 GCA_021845615.1 bacterium
CTCACATCGATCGCCGTCGTCGGAGATCTCTCGCCAAGCGTCGTCGAGCGAACGCTGCAAGCCGCCTTCGGATCGTGGAAGAACCATGGGCCTCGCCCGAAAACGACGCTCGCGCCCCTTCCGCTCGCCCACGAAGCGAGCGCCGGGGTGATCACCGACGCCAATCAGGTCTACGTCAAGATGGGGCAACCGGCGGTCGGGCTCGACGACCGATCCTTCCTCGCGTTTCGCCTGCTCAACCAATTGCTCGGAGCGCAAGGAGCCTTCGAATCGCGGCTCTGGCAGGCGCTTCGACAGCGCAGCGGCCTCGTCTATAGCGTGGCGAGCGAACTCCAAGCCGATCCCTCGCGCGGCGCGCTGCAGATTGAATTCGCGGCTTCGCCGAACAACGTGGAAGCCGCGGTTCGCATCGTTCGCGAACAACTCGACGCGATGCGTAAAGCACCGCCGAGCGCGACCTCGCTCGAGGAAGCGAAGACGCGCTTACTCGCCGACGCGCTCATCGGCGAAGAATCGAGCGGAGGACAGGCCGCACAGGCTCTGAGCATCGCCAACGGGAGCGTGCCCGCCGACTACTACGCAACGCTCCAGCAGCGGCTCGCGAACATAACGCCGCGCACGATCCAGCGCCTCGCGATTCGCTATCTCCGACCGCATCATCTCATCGCGGTTTACACCGGCCCGCACGGTCCGTGGGATACGGGTGCCTTCTCGCTGTGATCGGCGACCGCGAACTCGACGCGAAACTCGATGCGGCACGCGAGGCCGGGGCGCATTGGGCGCTCGTCACCCTCGAAATACGCGCCGCCGCACTCGCCGCGTTCGCAGAGGCGCTGCTTCGTAAACGCGAGCCGCTCGCCCGGCTCGCGACCGAAACGATGGGCAAGCCGATCGTTCAGGCGCACGCGGAGATCGAAAAGTCGGCATCCGCATTTCGCTTTTACGCCAAGATCGCGCCGCGCGCGCTCGCGCCGAGTACGCGTCCGCTCGACGGCGATCTCCACGCATCGATCGAATATCGCCCGCTCGGAACGCTGCTCGCGATCGAGCCCTGGAATTTTCCCTACTGGCAGGTCGCGCGCGCCATCGCCCCCGCGCTCGCGGCCGGGAACGCCATCGCACTCAAACACGCGCCGATCACCGCGCGCGTCGGCGACGCGTTCGAGCGTATCGCCCTCGAAGCCGGGCTCCCGGAGGGGCTCGTCGTCGCGTTGGATATCGACGACGAGCGCACCGATCGTACCATCGGCGACCCGCGTATTGCAGCGGTGACGCTGACGGGGAGCGAGCGCGCCGGGCGCGCGGTTGCCGCCGCCGCGGGCGCCGCGCTCAAAAAAACCGTACTCGAACTCGGCGGCAGCGATGCCTTTCTCGTCCTCGCCGACGCCGATATCGACGAAGCCGTTCGCGTCGGCGTCGCCTCGCGTTATCAAAATACCGGAGAGAGCTGCATCGCGGCGAAGCGCTTTATCGTCGAGGCGCCGCTCTACGATCGCTTCTGCGAGCGCTTCACCGCTGCGGCGGCTGCCTTGCGCGTCGGCGATCCCTTCGACGAAGCGACCGAGGTCGGGCCGATGGCGCGAGCCGACCTTCGCGCGGAGCTCGACCGACAGGTACGGGAGAGCGTGGCGAAGGGCGCGCGCCTGCTCCTCGGCGGAGCGATTCTCGATCGCCCGGGAAATTATTACGCGCCGAGCGTGCTCGCCGACGTGCGTCCCGGAATGCCGGCGTTCGACGAGGAGAGTTTCGGTCCACTCGCGGCGATCGTTCGCGCCGAAAATGCGGAGGAGGCCGTCGCACTTGCGAATCGCTCTCGCTACGGACTCGGCGCGACGATTTTCAGCAACGATCTCGCACGCGCGCGCGCGCTCGGCGAGGCGCTCGAGGTCGGCACCCTGGCGATCGGTACGATGGTTGCCAGCGATCCGCGTCTCCCCTTCGGGGGCGTGAAAGCGAGCGGTTTCGGCCGCGAACTCGGCGAGCACGCACTCTTCGAATTTGCAAACGTACGAACGATTCGCTTTCGAGCGGGCGCGAACGCTATAACGACGTAATGTAGGCGGCGATCCGTTCGATTCCTTCGCGCACCTGCGCGATCGGAGCGACCCAGCTCAGGCGCAGCCATCCATCGAACGACGCCCCGAACGCCGCGCCGGGTATCGTCACCACGTCGTCGCGCTCGAGCAACTCGAGGGCGGCGGGAAGCGAGCGGCGCCCGTCGGGAAGCCGAATGCACGTGTAAAACGCTCCCTCGGGCGCGATAAAGCGCAGCGCGCTCGCTTCGAGCGCTTCGACGACGCCGCGACGTTGCTCGCGATACCACGCCGCGTGTTCGGCGATTCCGTCCTTCGCGGAGAAAATTTGTAACGCGACCCGTTGCGCGAAGGTGTCCGCGCACGAGGTGACCCACGCATGGCATTTAATCGCCGCATCGATAAAACGCTCCGGTCCGATGATCCACCCGAGGCGCAGGCCGGTCAAAGCGTTGCTTTTTGAGATCGAGTTGGTGACGATCGTATACGGGTAATCGCGTGCGAGTTCGGCGGCACGATCGACGAAGCACTGCTCGCGATAGATTTCGTCGTGAAGCAGCCAGATCGGTTCCCCGCCGCGAGCGGCGAGCCCCGAAATGAGCCGCGCGGCCTCGCTGCGGCTCAGCACGCGAGCGGTAGGATTGTTCGGCGAGCAGATGACGATCGCGCGCGTGCGATCGGTCACGGCATCGAGAATGCGCCGCGCGTCGAATGCGAAATCGTCCTCCTCGAGCATCGCGACCCCGCGCACCGCAACGCCTTCGAGCTTCGCCATCTTCGCGTACGACGGGAAGCAGGGTTCGACGACGAGCAATTCGTCGCGTACGGGATCGAGCAAGCTCTTGAGCGCGACGTACATCGCTTCTTGCGAACCCGTCGTCACGCAGACGTTCTCCGCGCGCTCCATTCCCGGATACCGATAGTGCGCTGCGATCGCCGTTCGGAGTTCGTGGAGCCCGGCGTTCGGCGAGTACCGCAAGCCGCGCTCGAGGCTCTCGCGCAAAGCCGCCTCGAGAAATGCACTCGTCGGCGCGAGCGAAGGTTCGCCGATCCCGAGATCGATCGAACTCGCGCGCTTGCGCGACGCGATCTCGCGGATTATCGAGGCGGGAATCTCCGCGACCCGAGGGTTGAGCGTGAGAAATTCGTTCATACGGAGACTCCAAAATCGCGAAGGGCTCGTTCGAGGGTGGTTTTACGATCGGTCGATGCGCCGCGCTCGCCAACGATCAGCGCGCACGGAACGCCGAAGCGCCCGGCGGGAAACGCGCGTTCGCGTACGCCGGGTATCACGACCGCGCGCGGGGGAATCCGCCCGTGCGTCGTGACCGGCTCGGAGCCGCGCACGTCGAGAATCGGCGTGCTCGCCGTCAACGTGACGCCGGCGCCGAGCACCGCTTCGCGCTCGACCCGGACGCCCTCGACGACGATGCAGCGCGATCCGATGAAGGCCCCGTCCTCGATGATGACGGGGCGCGCGTGTGCGGGTTCGAGGACCCCGCCGATACCGACGCCGCCGGAGAGATGGACGTTCGCGCCGATCTGCGCGCAGCTCCCGACGGTCGCCCAGGTATCGACCATCGTCCCCTCACCGACGTAGGCGCCGATATTCACATAGCTCGGCATCAGCACCACGCCCGGCGCGAGATAACTCCCGTATCGAGCGACGGCGGGAGGGATGGTACGAACGCCGCGCGCTTCGAAATCGTGTTTGATCGGAAGTTTATCGAACCATGCCGGCGACTCGCCGGCGGGATCGCCGACCCAAGCAAGCTGTCGCCTCCGAAAATAGAGCAGAATCGCCGACTTCAGCCAGGCATTGGTCCGCCACTCTCCGGCGCCATCGGGTTGCGCGACCCGCAACCGCCCTTCGTCGAGCGCCGCAATCGCTTCGTCGACCAGCGCCCCTTCGCTGCCGCGCGGGTCGCCCTCACCTGCAGCGAGCGCTTCGATGCGCCGTTGAAGTTCTCGTTCGTCCATCTCCGCCCTCATTACGGCGCGCTTGGTAAGAAAACCGCTCCCAACGGCGAATGAAAAGCCTCCGGCTCGTTGCCGGATCGTTTCCATTGCAGCATGCAGTTCGAGGAGGATCCGTGTCCAACACGCCAGCGCAAGAGCA
>JAJZVP010000157.1 GCA_021845615.1 bacterium
TCAGCGGGCTCACGCTCGTACCAAACGCGGCGATCTCCGGCACGACCAACTTCACCGTCGGTGACGGGCACGGCGCGAACTTCAACCTCACCGCATCGGTCGCCGGACAATCCGGCGCGACGCCCACTTTCCCGACGAGCTACGCGGTGACGCAGATCGCGGTCACACCACCGCCGGGCGGCTACACCACGACCAGCCTTGGTGGCATCGCGCTCGGCCCCGATGGGCAGACGCTCTACACGCTCGCGGTCTCTTCGCCCGGCCCCACCGACGCCGTCAACCTACTCGCGATTTCCTCGAATGGGTGCTCGAGCAGCAGTTGCGCGCCGACGCTCGCGGCATATCCGCAGCCGACCCCGAATCCGTCCTCGAGCACCGCGCCGGCAACGAACGGCTTTCTCAATCCGCAACCCGGCTTTATCGCGCTCGGCGGCGATGGGAACCTGTGGGTCGCCGATACCGCGACCGCCGCGCTCACGGAGATCGGCCTTCCCTGCAGCGCGACGGCGACGCCGCCATGCGTCCTCGCGCAAGGCTCACCGGCGTCATTTACCATGCCGGGATCCGGGCCGCCCTACAACGCCATCCTTGGAGCGGGCGGTGCCACGGTCGTAGCAACGAACGATTCACTTTCGACCGATGCAGCCGGCTTTTTGATGGTATCGGCGTATCTCTTCGGCACTCCGTTTGGTCTGAATGTCTTTCCCCCCGCCAGCGGCCCAGCTGGCCCGGTGACGGGGCTTGCAGCGGTGACCGCCTCCGGTGCAACCGATATCTACGGGCCCGCTGGATCGCTGCTCGACGAAATCACCCTCTCCGCCTCGGGGGCGAGTCTCACCGCGCAGTACGAACTCGGCACCGGTGTGGCAACGTCGATTCCGTCCTGTACCGGCGGCGTTGCGGTGAGCGGAGCGATCGCCCAGACCGGCGCGATCGCCACCGACGCGCAGGGAAATCTCTGGCTCTCGGCACTCACGAGTGCAACTGCGACGCCGGCGAGCGCGCAGGTGCTCGTCGAGATCGCACCGTCGGCGACGGCGGGGCCCTGCGGCAAAGCGATTGTGGCATTGCCGACGACCGCCCTCGCATCGCAGATCGTATTAGGGCCCGACGGCAACCTCTGGTTCATCGTCCCCGGCATCAACCACATCTATCGTTTCGCACCATCGTTGGTCGGCACGACGGCACCGGTGGTCGCGGCATTCCCGCAAACGCCGTTGAGCGGCGCCCCCATCGAACTCGCTTCCGGCGGCGACGGGAATATTTGGTTCACTGAAAACGGCGGCACCATCGGCGTGCTCGAACTGCATTAGGAGAACGCGATGATGCAACGGTATTCACGGTCGACGCTTTTCCGTTCGCTCGCCGCCGGCGCGCTCGTCCTCGCAGCGCTCTCCGCCTGCGGCGGCGGATCGTCCTCGCTTCCGCCTGCCGGCGGGACCGGTGCGCCTTCAAATGGCGCCGTCGGGCGCGTCGTTCAAAAACTCTCGCTGCTGATTCCCGCGAAGGGATTTGCGAACGATCGGCGCGCGCCGCAATACACCTCGATCGCCACCAAAGGCATCGGCATCTCGCTCGTGTTGCAAGGCGCGAGCGCGCCGAGCAACCCGGCGACGCTGCTGAACCCCGATGTAGCGATCGACCTCACGACGACGCCGATCTCGATCGTCGGCGATCTCGGGCCGAACGGAGAGGCGATCTCGTGCGTCGCCGTCACGACGCCGCAGCCAGGGCAGCAATGCACGCTCTCGCTCTCACTTCCGACCGATGTTTCCGCCATCGTCGTGAATGCGTGGGATACCGCGCCTGCATCCGGCACCGCCACCTTTACCGCAGCGGCGCAGTTGCTTTCCAGCGCGACTGCCGCAGTGACGGTTGCAAGCGGTTCTCCGGGCCCGACGCTCTCGCTCGTGCTCGACGGCATTCCCGCATCGCTGACGATCCTTCCAGCGACCTCGCAAACACATTTCGTTCTCAACGCGCCCGGCGGCGCGACCGCTCCGGCATCCTATACAGAGATCGGCGCGAGCCCCGTCGCGCTCACGATCGACGCCCTCGATGCCGACGGGAACATCATCATCGGCAACGGCGCACCGACGGTGCAATGGCAAGCGACCGAGAACGGATCGGCGATTCTCTCCGGTAGCACCGTGAGCGGCAGTGCGATGAACTTCAGCCTCGCTCCATTTTTAACCACCGCAACCGCGTTCACATCTTCCTTCGCGTTCACCGCAACGGCAACGAGAGCGAACGGTTCGCCGCTCGCCACGTCGATCGCTATCGAGCCCGCGCAGGAGTTCTGGGTCGGCGGGAACATCATGCTCGCCGGAACGACCGGGCGCGGCCCGCAGGCGCTGAGCGGACAGGGCGCAATCCTCGGCTACGAAATTCCACCGCCGACCGGTTCGGCGCTCTCTCCAGTTCAGTTCAACGCCGACAGCGTTCCCATGTCGTCGATCGTACAGTGTCCGAATGTACTCGGGAGCCCCGCTCCGTTCAACTTCCCTGCCGACATCATGGCCGATCCATCGGGGGACCTCTGGATCCTCGTCAATACGCCGTATTCTTCGTCGTCGGGCAGCGGGACCGCGTCCTGCGTCGAGGAGTTTGCGCTTCAACCCAATGCGAACCCGCCGCAGGCGGTCGCCAATTCCATGCGCACGCTCTCATCGGTCGATAACATCACCGGCTGCGTCGTCGATCGTTTCGACACGCTTTGGTGCGTCGACGCGACCGCCGATAAGATCTACGGATACAACTTGCTGGCGACGGGTAGCGCTCCGTTCTCGACGCCGAACGTAACGCTCTCGCTCTCGCTTCCGCCCGCGGGCGCCGCGACAACGCCGATTGCGATAGCGTTGCAACCGGGCGGAACGAACCTGTGGCTGGCAATGGCGGCGAGCGCGGTTGGAACCTCAACGACGACGACGTTCTACGCGCGCGAGATTCCAATTACATCGGCGAGTTCATCGGCGCCGAGCCTCGGCACGCCGAGTAATTGGGCGCCGTTCGGAAGCCCCTACGTCTCGACCGACGTCGCCGGCAGCGCGATTCCCGTTCCCGATCCGCCGCTCGCCGTCGATGCGAACGACAACATTTACTCCGTCGATGTCGGCAACGAAACGGCCGGCCCCACGCAAGCGCCGCTCATCGCCATGTGGCAGCCCTCGCTCGGCGGCGGGAACCTCTCCTTCGGAAGTCCCCCGAACGCGAGCGCGCCCTATCCGTTTCCCGGAAGCGGAACCGGCTCTTCAAACCCCGACGAACCGTTCGCCATCGCCCCCGATGGTACGCTCTGGGTTGGGGACCAAGGTTCGTACGGCTTCACGCCTTATACGGTCTCAAGCGGCACACTCGCTGTAAACACGTTCCTCAATCCGGTGCCCGCGCCACCCTCCCCGCCCTTCGGCATAACCATCTCGCCGTAGCTACATTTCGCCCACCCTGTGTGGGGGTTGTTCATCATACGCCGAGGCAGGTGCAACGAACGTTTCCACGATCGCAGGAGCGAACTCCGGTGAGCCTCCGCCTACTCACGACGAACCCACGCCTAGTGCGGATCGTACGCAGTGTATGGAAGCCTAGGAAACTACGCGGCGCGGGGGCCATTCCTGCACCGCTGACCTGCTGCTTACACGCCGCGGAAGAACAACGCGATCGCCATCGTGATGCCGAGCACGATGACCGCGGCGCGCATCGCCTTCGAACTCACGCGGAGCGCGAGCCGCGCGCCGACGTAACCGCCGAGCATCGCCGCCGCCGCCATCAAAATCGCCTGCGGCCACCAAATAACTCGTGCGATCGCAAACGGAACGATTGCGATGCCGTTGATCGCGATCGCGAGTGCGTTCTTGATGCCGTTCGCGGCGTGCACGCTCGGCAACGGGAAGAATGCGAGCAGCGCGAGCATCGCGTAGCCCATTCCGGCACCGAAGTAGCCGCCGTAGATCGCAACGCCGAATTGCGCGGCGAGTTGCACCCAGCTCGCCTTGTGCTCGGCACGCGCGCGTTCGGCGGCGACGATGCGCGGCCCGAACGCAAAGAGCGCGACCGCCGCGAGCAGCAGCCAGGGCACCATCCGTTCGAAGAGCGTCGAGGGCGTGCGCAGCAGGAGCAACGCACCGAGCGTCGCGCCGACTA
>JAJZVP010000028.1 GCA_021845615.1 bacterium
TGAGCGTTCCCTGCGGATGGGTGACCCCCGAAGGGGGCGAGCGCGCGATGCCGTTGGGACTGCAACTGACCGCACCGCTCTTCGCCGAGCGCGCGTTGCTCTCGGCGGCGCACGCCTACGAGCGCGCGACGACGCACGCGTCGAAACACCCGATGCAGATCGCGGGGGTGGCGCGATGAAGTACGAAGCGGTCATCGGCATCGAATGTCACGTCGAACTCAAAACCGCGAGCAAGATGTTCTGCGGCTGTGCGAATCGTTTCGGCGCCGAGCCGAACACGCTCGTCTGCCCGGTCTGCTTGGGAATGCCGGGGGCGCTCCCGGTTCCCAACGCCGCCGCGATCGAATGTATGATCCGCGCCGGGCTCGCCTTTCGGGCGGCGATTCCCGCATTCTCCAAGTTCGATCGGAAAAATTACTTCTATCCCGACATGCCGAAGAACTATCAGATATCGCAGTACGATATGCCCTTAACCCAGGGCGGCGTGGTGCGCTACTGGCTTGAGGACGGCACTATTCGCGAGTGCCGGCTCACGCGCATTCATTTGGAAGAAGATACCGGGAAATCGACGCACGCGGGATCGAACGACGGCCGCATCGCGGGCAGCTCCTACTCGTTGGTCGATTTCAATCGCGCGGGCGTACCGCTGATGGAGTGCGTCTCCGAGCCCGATCTTCGAAGCGCGGAGGAAGCGGTCGCTTTTCTCGAGATGCTGCGCCGCACCCTGATGGCGATCGGCGTGAGCGACGTCAAGATGGAAGAAGGCTCGCTGCGCTGCGATGCCAACGTCTCGATCCGCCCCGTCGGCAGCGACGTCTACGGCACGAAGACCGAGATTAAAAATATGAACTCGTTTCGTTCGGTGCGCCGAGCGATCGAGAGCGAGATCGCGCGACAGAGCGCGCTGCTCGATGCCGGCGAACGGATCGTTCAGGAGACGCTCGGATGGGACGAAGCGAACGGCACCACGATTTCGATGCGTAGCAAGGAACTCGCGCACGATTATCGGTATTTCCCCGACCCCGACCTCGTGCCGATGGAAATATCGGCGGAGCGGGTCGCCGGAGTACGGGCGAAGATGCCGCCGTTGCCGATCGACCGCTTCGAACGGTACACGAAAGAGTACGGCTTCAACGTGAAACAGGCGAGCCAGCTGATCGAAGCGCCGGAGATCGCCGATTTCTTCGATCGCTCCGTCGCAATTTCGCGGCAGCCGCAGCAGACGCAAAACTTCGTTCTCGGCGATCTCTCGCGGCTCGCGAACGAGAGCGGGACGCCGATCCACGAATCGCCCGTGACCCCCGAGCAGCTCGGGGAACTCGTCGCACTCGTCGATGGAAAGACGATTAATTCGAAGATCGCGAAGGAGCTGCTCGCACGCATGTGGGCCGGCGAGGGATCGCCGAAGGCCATCGTCGAGCGCGAGGGGCTCGCCCAGACGAGCGATCCCGCCGCACTCGCGCGCTTCGTCGACGACGTGCTCGCCGCAAACGCCGCGAGCGTCGAAGAGTATCGCGCCGGGAAAACCAACGTCTTCGGTTTTCTCGTCGGGGCAGTGATGAAAAGTTCGCGAGGAAAGGCCGACCCCGCGGCGGTGAACGCACTGCTGCGCGAACGCCTTGGAGGATAGAGGCGCCCTCGCAGACGAGGCCACCCTCGCCGCGCTCGATTTTTCCGCGATCGTCGAGCGCGTCGAGCGTGCAACCCAGACCGAGCGCGGGCGAACGTATGCCCGCGCGCTCCTGCCGCAGATCGATATGCAGCTCGTGCGCGTCGAACAGGCGCGCACGGCGGCGCTGCGCCGCGCGCTCGTCGAGCACGATTTTTACGTCGCCGCCGCGATCGATCCGGAACCGTTTGCCGATGCGGCGGCGGCGGGAGGGAGCCTCGCGGGAAGCGAGTTGCGCGCGGTCGCCGACGCGCTCGCCGCAGCGGCGGGCGCGGCGCGCGTCCTTCGCGAGGCGGGCGATGCGTCGTTGCAACCGATTCTCGCTCTCCACGGCGAGCTCAAAGAGCTCGTCGGATCGTTGCGCGACGCGCTCGACGAGCGCGGGGAAGTGCTCGATCGCGCGAGCCCGGCGCTGGGACGCATTCGGCGCGGGATTGCGAGTGCGCAGAATGAGGCGCGCGAACGCGTCGGCGCGGCCCTGCGATCGAGCCGGTTCGAACGTGCGATCCAAGAGCGCGTCGTCACGCTGCGCGAAGGGCGTTACGTCGTTCCCATTAAAGCCGAATTCTCCGGTGAATTTCCCGGCATCGTTCACGATACGAGCGGATCGGGGCAGACGCTCTTCGTCGAACCGCTCGATGCCCTCGATGCAAATAATCGCGTGCGGACGGCGCGACTCGCCGAGCAGCGGGAGATCGAAAGAATTCTGAGCGAGCTCTCGCACGCGGTGGGGGCGAAGCGCGACCAAATCACGGCGAATATCGAATTTCTCGCCCGCGTCGATCTGCTCGCCGCGAAGGCGCGGGTCGCCGTGGCGATGGACGCTTGCGAACCCGAGATTTCGGATGCCTGCGAGCTCCACGTGGATTCGGGGCGCCATCCGTTACTTGGCGAGCGAGCGGTCGCGCAGTCGTTGGTGCTCGACGACGGTTGCCGAATGCTCGTCATTAGCGGCCCCAATATGGGCGGCAAGACCGTCGCACTCAAGCTCGCCGGGCTCTTCATGGCGATGGCGTACGCGGGGCTGCAACTTCCTGCGGGCGGTTCGACGCGCGTCGGCACTTTTACCCGCATCATCGCCGATATCGGCGACGCGCAGTCGATTGCGAACGACGCGTCGACCTTCTCCGCCCACTTGGCCCGCTTGCGTACGATGTTGGAACTCGCCGACGACCGGACGCTGGTGCTCGTCGACGAGATCGGCGGCGGTACCGAGCCCGCTGCGGGAGCGGCGTTGGCGCGCGCGGCGATGGAGCATTTTCTCGCTCGCGGAACGCGTGCGATTCTCACCACGCACTCGACCGAGCTCAAGCTCTTCGCTCACGCCGCTCCGGGCATTGAAAACGCAAGCGTACGCTTCGACCCGGAGAGCTTTCGCCCGACCTATCAACTCGATATTGGAACGCCGGGGCAATCGCTGGCCTTCGCGCTCGCTCGCAGGATGGGGCTCCCCACAGCGACGATCGAGCGCGCCCAGAGCCTGCTCGAAAACCAGGAACGCGACTACGAGAGTGCGCTCGCGCAGCTCGCGCTCCGCACCGCCGAGCTCGAGAGCGAGCGCGCGGATCTCGCGATAGAACGGGCGGCGTTCGATAGTGGGCGCGCGCACCTCGAAGCCCAGCGGCGCGCGCTCCTCGCCGAGCGCGAACGTTTCTTGCAGCGCGCCGACGAAGCGCTTGCAGCGCGCTTGCGCGAGTTTGCCGCCGAACTCGCTCGCAACGCCGAAGCTGCTCCGGCGAGGGCGCGCGTGACGCCGGGGCAGACGCGTGCCCTCGCGCGAACCTCCGATGCGCTTCGCGCCGAACTCGGCCCGAGCGAGCCGTTGGAGAGTGCGGGAACCGAACCCGGCCCCTTCGAGCCCGATACCGCGGTCTTCATTCGCTCGCTACGCCAGGAAGCGCGCGTCGTCGAGGATTACGGCGACCGCGTGCAGGTGGCGATCGGCGCGCTGCGCAGTGTCGTCGCGCGCGACGACCTCGAACGGCGCCCCGGTTCGAAACGAAAGAGCGAGCGCGGCGCGGCGGCGGCGAAGCTGGAGCGCGCGAGCAGCAGTAGCGCGGAACTCGACGTCCGCGGGAAGCGCTTCGTCGAAGCCGAGCCGCTGGTGGATCGGTGGCTTGACGACGCGGCGCTTGCGGGGCTCGGCGAATTACGCCTGATCCACGGCAAGGGGAGCGGGCTTCTGGGACGCGGCCTCCAACAATATCTTCGCGAGCACCCGGCCGTGGCTTCGGTGCGCTACGGGAACGCCGATGAAGGCGGCGGAGGCGTCACGATCGTGACGTTGCATTTATGAGATCGATTGCGGGTGAGCGCGAGCGCGACCGCGTAGTTTTCGCGACGACATGAAGGACGCACAGAGTGTCGAGGCGCTCCTCGACGGTTTCGAACACGTCGAATCGGTCGCCGAATTCCGGAGTCGGCTCGCACTCGGGCGCCCGCTCCGCGTAAAACTCGGGATCGACCCAACCAGCCCCGATCTACACCTGGGCTTTATGGTGGTGTTGGAGAAGCTCCAGCGCTTTGCGGCGGCCGGACACGCGGTGACGCTGATCATCGGCGATTTCACCGCTCGCATCGGCGACCCGAGCGGCAAGAACGCGATGCGCCCGCAGCTGAGCTCCGAGGCGATCGAAACCAACATGCGCACCTATCGCGAACAAGCTGGAAAGGTGCTCGATTTGGAGCGCGTCGCCATTCGGTATAATTCGGAGTGGCTCGGAAAACTCGGTTTGAGCGATCTCATCGGGTTGCTCTCGAAAACGACGGTCGCGCAGATGCTCGAACGGAACGATTTCGACCAACGCTATCGCGCCGGTACCGCGATCTCGCTGCACGAATTTCTCTATCCGGTCGCCCAGGCGTACGATTCCATCGCGGTCGAGGCCGATCTCGAACTCGGCGGCACCGATCAACTCTTCAACCTCCTGCTCGGGCGCCATTACCAACGAGAGTTCGGTCAATCGCCGCAGATCTGTGCGACCGTTCCCTTGCTCGTCGGTCTCGACGGCGTAAAAAAAATGAGCAAGTCGATCGGCAACTACGTTGGGATTGCGGAGAGCCCGGAGACGCAGTTCGGAAAACTCATGTCGATTCCCGACGAACTCATTCCGGTCTACGCGCGGCTCGCCGCCTTTCGTTCGCGCGAGGCCGCCGACGCGGTCGCGGCGGCGCTCCGCGACGGTACCGCTAATCCGATGCAATTGAAAAAAGATCTCGCCGCCGAGATCGTGGCGCGCTACCACGGTCCCGAGGGTGCGCGGCGGGCGCGGGAGCACTTCGAGGCGACCGTCCAGCGCCGCGAGGCCCCCGCCGAGATGCCCGAATTACGGCACGCCCCGGCTCGCCTAAGCGCGCTTATCGTCGCGGCGGGCTTCGCGGCGAGTAAGCGCGAGGCCGAGCGACTTTTAACGGGGAGCGGCGTGAAGCTCGATGGTATCGTCATCGCGGAGCCGAACGCCACTTGGGACGGCGAGCCCGCCGTGCTCTCGGTGGGATCGAGAAAATTCGTGCGTCTGCTGAAAAGTTCTTAGGGAGGAACGATGTCGTCTACGCCGGTGACCTATACTTCGTCGCAAGCGCCGTTAGGGGGATCGCGTTTCGTATGCAAACGCTGCAAACGCGAATACAATCCGCCGCAACCCGGCGAGCGGCCGATTCGCTGCGAATGCGGCTGGTGGTACTACAACGACGGCGTCGCGATTCGCGAGACCTATTGGCAACGGATCGCTCCCTATCGCGTGCCCCCGGATCTCCAACACCTCTTCCCGACCGATTAACGCTCGCTGACCAAGCGCGCGATCGCGCTGGCTTCGATCACGTACCGCTCGCGGCAGAAATCGCAGAATGCCTCGGTGCTCTCGCCCGAGGCCGCGATCTCCGCGAGCGTTTCTTCACCTAGGCCGACCAACGCGCGCTCGACGCGCTCCAGCGTACAGGGGCACGCGAAGCGGAGCGCGAGTTCGTGCTTGGAACGAAGCGTTTCCTCGCCGGCGAGCAGCGCGAGCAATCCCCACGCATCGGTACCCTCGGCGATACTGCGTGCGATCGGTCGTAGCGAGCGCGCCCGCTCCTCGAGCCGATCGACCGCCCCGGAATCGGCACCCGGTAAAACCTGCGCCATCAGCCCGCCGGCGGCACGCACACCCTCCGGCCCCATCAGCACGCCGAGCGCGACGACCGACGGTATTTGCTCCGAGTTGGCGAGATAGAAGGCGACGTCTTCGGCGATCTCGCCGCTGGTGAGCGGAACGACGCCGTTATACGGCTGACCGATCGCATACGATTTCGTAACGTGGAGCGTTCCGCTGCCGACGATTCCGGCGACGTCGGCTTTCCCGAGCGCGTTGGGCGGAAGATCTGCAAGTGGATGCGCGGCATAGCCCCGCGCTCCCAGCGTCTCCTCGTCGAGCAGGCGGCAGTCGGCGCCGAGCGTTCCCAATGGACCGTCGCCCGAGATCCGCAACGTCACCCATTCGCGTGGAGCGAGCGAGATGCCGAAGAGCGCGCTAGCGGCGAGAAGGCGCCCCATCGCCGCCGTCCCGGTCGGGCTCGAATCGTGCCGGTCGCGCATTTCGGCGACCGAGCGCGTCGCGACGACGGCGGCAAAGGCGAGGCCGGAGCCCGGAGCGACGGCGGAGACGACACGATCGAGATGCATATGCTGGTGGACTCTCGTCCAGGGTGCGCCGACTTCCTGCCGAATCGCGCGGTCATGCGTATCGCAGTGATTCACGGCGTCAATTTAAGCCTGCTCGGCGAGCGCGAGCCGGCGACCTACGGGACGATGACGCTCGCGCAGCTCGATGCCGAGATCGAGCGTACCGCTCGGGAACTTGGGCTCACGGTCACGACCGAACAGTACGAGGGGGAGGGGGAGATCGTGTGCGCGTTGCACCGCGCGCGCCTCGACGCCGATGGGGTGGTGCTGAACCCCGGGGCCTACGCGCATTACTCCTATGCGATCGCCGACGCTATCGCGAGCATCGCGATTCCGGTCGTCGAGGTGCACCTCTCGAATACGGCGGCTCGCGAGGAATTCCGGCGGCGCAGCGTCACCGCGGCGGCGTGTCGGGGTGTCGTCGCCGGATTCGGCGCCGATTCCTACCGCCTCGCGCTCTCGGCACTCGCGAAAAAACCCTGAAAAATCGAGGTTTTTCGGGAGAAAACCGAGAGGATGCGCCCGATATCGTGCGTATAGAACGGCATCGAGCGGCGCCATTCGAAACCCACATTTGATGCTGCCGGCGCGCCGTTGCTTATAGGAGATTACGAGTTTGACCAAAGCCGATTTGATCGAAAATGTCGCCTCATCCGCGGAGCTCTCGAAGCGTCAGGCGGGCGAGATCGTGAACATGATTTTCGACGACATCGAAAAGGCACTGCAGAAGGGCGACCGCGTTGCGCTGACGCCGTTCGGCAGCTTCGTCGTTCGCGCGCGCAAGGCGCGTGAGGGACGCAACCCCAAGACCGGCGAGAAAATCAAAATCGCCGCGCGCAAGGTTCCGGCGTTCGTTGCCGGTAAGGGCCTGAAGGATGCAGTCTCGGGCGGACGTTCCGGCGGAGCGAAGAAGGCCGCCGCCAAGAAAGCCCCTGCCAAGAAAGCCGCCCCCGCAAAGAAGAAAGCGGCGAAAAAAGGCCGTCGCTAAACGCGTCGGTACGCCTCGAAGGGCCGCCGTTTCGGCGGTCCTTTTTTCTTGCTCCGGCGTGGCGTGGAGAGGAAAAACGCTCCGAAACTCTTAAATGCCACCAGCCGGAGCGCGCGCTCCGGTCGACAATTTCGGGCTGTAGCGCAGCTTGGTTAGCGCGCTTGACTGGGGGTCAAGAGGTCGCTGGTTCGAATCCAGTCAGCCCGACCATACGCAACAGACGGCGGGAGCCTACGCCCCCGTCGTCGTGCCGTACCCGAAATGCGACCGGCCCATGCAGCGGAGCGCGATTGCTAGTGTAACGAGAGGAGACCCCGTACGGATTTTCCGCACATTCGGCGTTCTCTCGCTCGCGATGCTCTACCATCTCTCGATTAAAAACGAGACGAATACGACGCAGAGAATCGCCTTTCACGAATTGGAGTGCATGGGCATCAATGCGCATTCCGGCGGCTATGAGATCGCTCCGCATCAGGTTTGGAACGGCACGATGGTGACGACGATTTTCGGGACGGGTTCCAAGGGACAACCCTGTAACAGCAATGAGGTCCCTTCATCGTTCTGGTTGCTCCTCGACGGCGGCCCCGGCGGGGCGGTCCAGCTGGAAAAGTACGCGTTGAAGGATTGGGAAATCGTCAAAAGGCATCCGGGGCGCTACCTCATCGATGGTAGGCCCGGATTGTGGCTCCATTTAACGATTCGGTAATCGGCGGATAAACGCGGCGCTCGATGCGCCGATATTGGGAGTGGGAGGCTTGTATGCGTACTCTTGCTTCGCCCGCACTCGTTGCGGCACTCACCTTGCTCGTGGCAGGCCCGGCTGCTGCGCAGCAACTCGGCCCGGCGACCGCAGCCGGGCTCAACGCCGATGCCGCCGCCGCAGCGCGGCGCGTGATGATGAACGCGTTACAGCACGGCGGGAATCACGGCGGGTGCGCCCCGCTTCCCGGGGGATGGGCCGTGCTCGACGCGACGGTGCGTTTGCCCGCCTCGTACGGTGGATACGGCGCCTGGGTCAATATCGCCGAATTGCTTCCCGCGAGTGAGAATCTCGCAGGCTTTCTGAAAAGCCATAGCGGCGGGCCGTTCTATCGCACCGCTTCGGGCTCGGAGCGAAGCGTCCACACCGTCCTTTGCGCGCCCGCCGGTTTTACGTACTGGTTCGTCATCGACTCCGGGAGCGCGAAAGTCGCCGTCGGCCGCGTCACCTTACAACGCCCTGGGCGCACCTATCGCGTCGTTCTAACGGCGCCGCCGTTCGGCCGCGCGGAGCGTACGCCCGCTCCCGCACCGAGCGCCGCGGCGAGGCCGCCGGTCGAGCTCGCGCGCTACATGCGCGCGCATATCGTTGCTCTGCCGACCTACGGCATGACGGCGATGCAAATCACGCCGCGGTTTCTGTATCTCGTTCACGCGAGCCCGACGATGCATGCGCTGCGCGGGATCGTGATTGTCGACGTTGGGAACGGTGGATGGGCCGCCGCGCAAGGCTTTCGGTCCCTCGACGTGGTGACGGCGGTCGACGGTGAATCGGTGGAAACGATCGGCGACTTCGAGCGGCTCGTCGCGCACTTCGCCGGAGATTTACGCTTCGCGACGATCCGCCACAAAGAACGCCTTCTTCTCGTCCCCGGTCACGCGAACGGGTGGCAGCCGCCGACCGTCGGGCCTGGGTTCGTGCCGCCGGCGAGCCCTCAACCGTGAGGGTGGAGCTGCGTGAGAACGTAAAGCGCGATATCGTGGAGATCGCGTTTCGACATCTGCCAACGCGGCATCACCGGGCTTAACGTCATGCCGGTGTTATCGACGCCCTGCGAGATCGCGCGTTCGAAATCGGCGATGCTCCAGCGTTTCGGCGGAGCGCTCATGCCGGGCATTCCCGCCATTCCGGGCATGCCGGCCATCGCGTTCGCATCGCTCGATACTCCCATGTTATCGCGCATGTGAGCGTGCGGGCCGAGTTGCGCGCTGATCGCGCCGTCGGGAAGGCGAACGCCGCCGACGCCGGTGGGTTGGTGGCAGACCGCACAACTCTGGTAGGCCCGCAACGGATCGGGGCCGTGAATGCGCACGCCGGCGAGATCTTTCCCGGTATAGAAAATCGAGCGTCCGTTTTCGATCGCGCGCGCGCGAGCGACCGAAAGCCCCCGTAGCGAGGGCGCCGGCTGCATCGTTCCGGGCGGCATGCGATTGCGGAACCACGGGCCGGCCCAGAGCAGTTGATACTGCGTGATCGGCGTCGCACCGGGGCGAGCGAGATCTTCGAGGGTGAGGACGAGGTTCGGCCGCAGATCGAGCGCGACGTCGAAAATATAGTTTGCGGTGACGTTTCCGAGGCCGTCGTTGATGCGTTCGTAGCGCGTATCGAGATGGAGCCACGCACGCGCGGCGTAGACCGTTTCGAGCGAGTAGCCTTTGCTGGTGCTGCTCGCGTTCGACAGCGGCAACGGCCGCGTATCGTGCCCGATCGTCCCGATCGCGAGGAGATCGAAGCGCCCGATATCGTACGACGCGAGCGCCGCCTCACGGGAGTAGCGATCGGTCGTGCCGTCGGATTGGGGATTCGAGCCGAAAAGCGTCGCGATGCCTCCCGACCAATGCTTTTCGGGAGAGAGGAATTGCAGCGAGGCGCTCCACGCCGTCCCCTCGCCGGTCGTTGAAAGTGCGTTTTCCAGCGGAGTATTTCCGGCGAGATAGGCGACGTTGCCGATCAAGCCGTTCGCGCCCACCTGCGTGTAGGAGGCGCCCCAGCGATTATCGGCGATCGTCGCCGCGTTCGAACCGACCTGCATGCTCGCGATTCCGTAACCGCTGAGCGAGAGCGATTGCGATATCCACGGGGCGAAGATCGGGGTGGCGAAACGCCCGACCTGTAGGCTTCCGTTTCCGCGAGCGAACGCGTTGTCGGCGACCCAGAGTTGGTCGACCGATGTGGCCGGAAAACCGCCGCTCACCATCGGGACGCTGGCGAAGTAGGAGATCTCTTTTCCGAGGAAGCCCGCCGAGAGCCACTGTACGAGCGAGCTCGAGAGCGCGGGGAGCCCCGCCGCTGCGGGGTGCGACGCGTAGGCGGTCGCTTCGAGGGCGATCGGCAACGAACGATTCTGCATCATCTGCAAATGCCGATTGAGGCCGCGCGAAAAGTTCGTCATGAGGACGTAGCGACCGTATCGGTTGAGCTGCGGCACAACCGTGTGGCAGAGCGCGCAATTCGCGCCGCCTTGGCCGTTGGCGAAAACGGGAACGGCGGAGGCCCGGGATGGTAGCAAACACGCGCTCGCAAGAACGACGAGCGCCCCCAAAAAGGAGGCCCTTGCGGAGCTCCGCGCTTTCGATCTCGTCATGGGGTGGGGATTCCCGCGCGATTGTCGCATCGCCTGTGCAGGCCGTCCCGGCGCGCCTGCGCGAACGCACCGACGATGAGACTCTATATATCGTGCGACATGGAGGGCACCGCGGGCGTCTGCTCGTGGGAGCAATGCGACCCGAACAACGCGAACGAATACCCGATCTACCGTCGGCTCATGTCGCGCGAGGTGCGCGCCGCGATCGATGGAGCGCGCGCCGCCGAGCCATGCGAGGTGCTGGTCAACGACGCGCATTCCCGCATGCACAATCTTTTATTCGACGAGCTGCCCGACGACGTTCGCGTGCTCTCCGGGTATCGGAAAGCGCTCTCGATGGTACAAGGCGCGGACGAAGGGTTCGACGGAGCGTTTTTTACCGGATACCACGCGGGCATCGGCGTCGAACGCGCGGTGCTCGCGCACACCTATTCGCCCAACGTGCTCTACGGCGTTCGCATCGACGGGATGGAATGCGATGAAACGCTCCTCAACGCGGCGTATCTCGGAGAATTCGGCGTGCCCGTCCTTTTGGTTTCGGGAGATGAAGCGCTCTGCGTCTCGACGCGCAAACACCTTCCATGGGCGCGCTGCGCGCAGGTGAAGCGATCGACCGATTACTATTCGGCGGATTCCATGACCCCCGCTGCGGCGCTCGCGCTGATCGCCGAGACGGCGCGCGAAGCGGTCTGGCATCGCGCGGAGGCGCGCCCGTTTCGTTTCGACGGCTCGGTGACGCTGGAGATCGAAGCGGCGAGCGTCGAATGCGCCGATTATATGGCGTTGATCCCCGGATTCACGCGCCCCAGCGGGCGTTCGCTGCGCTTTCAGGCGCCGCGATACATCCTCGCCTTCCAAGCGCTGATCGCCGCGATGCGCATCGGACGCGCGGCTGCAGACCGCGCGTGAATTAGCGATGCATCGAATCGAGCATCGCTTTTAGCTTCGCGATCTCGGCGTTCTGTGCGTCGATCGTCGATTCGGCGAGCGCTCGAACCGCAGCGTTTTTCCCGTAGGCGAGCTCGACCTTGGCGAGGGCGAGCGCCACGGTTGCGTGGTGGAGCGCTACCGTAACGTAATCGAGGTCGGGGTTGCCCGACCATGCCATCGGGCCGGAGCCCATCCCGGAGGAATCGTTCATCCCGCCCATCATCGCCTGAACCATCGCGCGCTCCGCCGGCGTTTTCGCCGTTCCCATCATTCCCATCATTCCCGAACCCATATTCATTTTCGAGCCCATGTTCATTCCCGACATCGGCATCATGGTGGGGGCGGGGGTTGGGGCGGGGGCACTCGCGGCGAGCGCGCCGAGCGCGAGCGCGGCCACGACGGCGAGGTTTCTCAAGATACGAATATTCATCATGGCACGAGTCTAGCGGCTCGATATCCACGACCGGGGAATCTCGGCGCTCGCTTCGCCGCGCTTGCGAGAAGGCGGCGTACGTCCTCGTCGTCGATCTGCGAAAAATCCTCGTAGTATTGTCCGACCGCCCCGAAGGGCTCCGGTTTCATCGCGCAAACGAGTCGATCGGCAAGGCTTTCGATCGCGTCGCAGGCCTCGCGCGAACCGACCGGAACCGCGACGACGACGCTCTCGGGAGCGCGAGCGCGCACCGCTTGAATCGCGACCCCCATCGTGGCGCCCGTCGCCAATCCGTCGTCGACGATAAGAACGATCTTCCCCTTGAGCGACCGCTCGCTTCGGCCTTCGCGATAGAGCCGAGTGCGTCGTTGCAGTTCCATGCTTTCCCGGGCGATCGTGGCCGCAATCTGCGGCTGCGTGACGTGCGCCGCGGCGATCAACGCATCGTCGAGCATGAGGCGTCCGTCGGCGGCGATCGCGCCCATCGCCAGCTCTTCGTGCCCGGGCAGACCGAGTTTGCGCACGGCAAGAATATCGAGCGGTAGCTGGAGCCGCGTCGCGATCTCGTATGCGGTGGGGACGCCGCCTCGAGGAAGCGCGAGAACGATCGTCTCGCTCCCTCCGGCGTAGGCAGAGAGAAGCGCGGCCAGGCGGCGCCCGGCGTCGGCACGGTCGCTCAAGCGCGAGCTCATCATCGTGCCGATAGCATGACGCCCGAACCTGGGAGCGCGAGGAATACCGCGTGAACGCTCGTTCTCCAAAGGTGCGCCGACCGGCGATAGAGTGGGATCAGCATGCAGAGCATTACGGAACCGATCCTGGGCGAGGATCGTCTCGTCGCGTCGCGCTTCATTCGCCCGTTCTCTACCATCGGCAACGCGGACGTCGCGATCGTCGGCGGAAAAAATGCCTCGCTCGGCGAGATGTACGCGCATCTGACTCCGAAGGGCATTCTCGTTCCCAACGGCTTTGCGGTGACTGCGGATGCTTACCGGTACGTCGTCGAACGCAACGCGCTCGCGCCCCTTCTCCACGAGGCACTCGATGGACTCGACTGGGCGAAGCCCGACGACTTTACCAAGCGCGCGCATCGCGCGCACCGTGCGCTCGCCCACGCCGAAATTCCCGACGATCTCCGCGAGGAGATTCTGGGAGCGTATCGCTCCCTGCGCGCTCAGTACGGCGACTCGATGAGCGTTGCGGTGCGCTCCTCGGCGACGGCGGAGGACTTGCCGAACGCGAGTTTTGCCGGTCAGCACGAGAGCTTCGTCAACGTCGCGGGCGAGGACTTGCTGCTGGAAGCGTACCGGCAGGCACTGGCGAGCCTTTTTCTGGAACGAGCGATTCACTATCGCATCGATGGCGGTTTCGATCATTTTCGCATCGCGCTCTCGGTCGGCGTCATGAAGATGGTGCGTTCCGACCGCGCGGCGAGCGGCGTTGCCTTTACGCTCGATACCGAGAGCGGTTTTCGCGGCGTGACCTTCATCACCGGCTCCTACGGGCTCGGAGAAAATATCGTCTCGGGTGCCGTCGACCCCGACGAGTTTTACGTCTTCAAAGCGACGCTGGAGAAGGGCTTCCGACGCGTACTGCGCCATCGGCTCGGTGACAAGGCGCGGATGCTCGTCTTTGCGCCAGGGGACCAACTCCGCGGAACGACGATCGACTTGGAGACCCCGAATGCGGCACGCGGCCGCTATTGCCTCACCGACGACGAGGTGTTGACGATCGCGGAGCAGTGCGCGGTCGTCGAGCGCCATTACAGCGAATTGGCGGGGCACCCGACGCCGATGGATATCGAGTGGGCGAAGGACGGCATAGACGGTCGCATCTATCTCGTGCAGGCTCGTCCCGAGACCGTCGCATCGCAGCGCGACGTGCGGCGCATCGACGAGTACCACATCCACGCTGCCGGCACGCCGTTGGCGAGCGGGCGCGCGGTCGGTAACGGCGTCGCCGTCGGCACGGTGCGCATCGTCGCCTCGCGCGCGGATCTCGCCGCCTTTCGCCCCGGCGAGGTCTTGGTTTCGCAGACGACGACCCCCGATTGGGAACCGGTAATGAAAGACGCCGCCGCGATCGTGACCGACCGGGGCGGGCGCACGTGCCACGCCGCGATCGTCGCCCGCGAGCTCGGAATTCCGGCGATCGTCGGGACGGGAAACGCGACCTCGACGTTGCAGTCGGGCGCGACCGTTACGGTCTCCTGTGCGAGCGGCGCCGAGGGAGCGGTCTACGCGGGGCGGGTGCCCTTCGAGGTCGAGCGTATCGATATCGGAACGCTCGCAAAACCCCCGACCGCCGTCATGCTGACGCTCGCGGATCCAGATAAGGCCTTTTCGCGAGCGATGCTTCCCAACGACGGCGTCGGGCTCGCGCGGATCGAGTTCATCGTTGCCGACGAGATCGGCATTCACCCGATGGCCCTCGCGCATCCCGAACGCGTGACCGAGAGCGCCGCCACGGAGGCGATTCGGCAGCGGACGGCGCCGTACGAAAGCCCGAGTGAATTCTTTATTTCGAAACTCGCCGAGGGCGTCGCCACGATCGCCGCGGCGGTCTATCCCAAACCGGCGATCGTTCGCATGTCGGATTTCAAAAGCGACGAATACGCACAGCTCATCGGCGGATCGGCCTTCGAGCCCGCCGAGGCGAATCCCATGCTCGGTTTACGCGGCGCGTCGCGCTACACGCACCCCATCTACGCCGATGGGTTCGCTCTGGAGTGTGCGGCGATGCGCCGCGTGCGCGAGGAGATGGGTTTCGAGAACGTCATCCTCATGATTCCGTTCTGTCGGCGCACCGATGAAGCCGACCTCGTTCTGAAGCAGATGGCGGAGCACGGGCTTCGGCGCGGAGAAGGAGGCTTGCAGATCTACGTGATGTGCGAGATTCCGAATAACGTCATTCAGATCGATGCCTTCGCAACTCGGTTCGATGGTTTTTCCATCGGCTCGAACGACCTGACGCAACTCGTATTGGGCGTCGATCGCGATTCCGAATTGCTCGCCGCCGAGTTCGACGAACGCGATCCCGGCGTCATGGAGATGCTGCGGCAGACCGTCGTCGGCGCCAAACGCAACGGGCGGTACGTCGGTATCTGCGGGCAAGCGCCCTCGGATTATCCCGAGTTGGCGGCCTATCTCGTCGGCCTCGGCATCGATTCCATCTCCCTCAATCCCGATAGCGTCGTGCAGACGATACGACGGCTCTCAAAAGATGGGGCGAAGCGGTCGTGAAAGCGTTTGTCATGAAAGGCATCGGGAGCGTCGGTTTCCAGGAGAAGCCGCGCCCCGAGTGCGCTCCCAACGAAGCGCTCGTTCGCACGACGAAGGCCCTCGTCTGCACCTCGGACGCGCATACCGTCGCCGGCGCGATCGGCGAACGGAACGGTTTGACGCTCGGGCATGAAGCGGTCGGCGTGGTCGAAGATGTCGGCAGCCTGGTGCGCCGCATTCGCCCCGGCGACCGGGTGGTCGTAGGAGCGATTACTCCCGATTGGGGCGATCCCGCGTCGCAGATGGGACATGCGTCGCAATCGACGGGAGCGCTCGGTGGTTGGAAATTCTCCAACACCAAGGACGGCGTCTTCGCCGAGTATTTCACGGTCAACGAGGCCGATGCCAATCTCGCGGTCATACCACCCGAGGTATCCGATGAAGCCGCCGTCTATTGCAGCGACATGCTTTCGACCGGTTTCGCCGGCGCGGAGGGCGCGCGTATTCCGATCGGCGGAACGGTCGCCGTCTTCGCGCTTGGCCCGGTCGGATTGATGGCGGTCGCCGGGGCGCGCCTGCGCGGTGCGGGCAGGATCGTCGGCGTCGATCCGGTTCGCGCGCGCCAAGAGCTCGCGCGTAGCTATGGTGCGACCGAGATCGTCGATCCCTCGCAAGGCGATGCGGTCGCGAGAATCCTCGAACTCACCGGTGGGATCGGCGTCGATTCCGCCGTGGAGGCACTCGGCGCGGAGAGCACGTTCGCTTCGGCGATCTCGGCGACCCGGCCGGGCGGAACGATCTGCAACATCGGCTATCACGGGCACGGCGATACGATCGGCATTCCACGGATCGGTTGGGGCGTTGGAATGGCGGAAAAGACGATTGCGAGCGCGCTCTGCCCGGGCGGAAGCCTTCGACTCGAGCGTCTCCTTCGCGTCCTTTCGGCACGGCTCGTCGACCCGACGCTAATGACGACGCATCGGTTCACGTTCTCGCAACTCGACCGAGCCTTTGCGATGATGCGCGACAAAACCGACGGCGTCATTAAACCAATAATCGATTTTACCACCGATTCAACAGGTTAACATGAGAAAGGAAAGCCATCATGTCATTAACGAAAATCCGTAATGGGAATATCGCGACGATCGACGAGGTCTTCGAACCCTTGCTGGACTTCACGTTCCCACGCTTCAACTACGTCGGCGCCACGCCGCTCGATCTCTACGAAAAAGATGGAAAATTCGTCGTGGAACTCGCCGCGCCGGGCTTCGAGCCTCGCGACATCAACGTCGAAGTAAGCGGGAATACCGTTTCGCTCTCGGGCGCGCATAGCGAACGGAGCGATACCAAGGACGCCCGCTACCATCGGCGCGAAATTCGGAGCGGGTCGTTCTCTCGCACCGTAACGTTGCCGCAAGATCTCGACGCAAACGCCGTGAAGGCGAGCATCGAGAAAGGCATCCTCAAGGTCGAGCTGACGCCGATCAAGCCACTCATGCCCAAGCGCATCGAGGTCAAAGAGGGCTGAGGTCGCCGAGATCGGTTTCGAGGGAGAGGCGGGGGCCGGCCGGTCCCCGCCTCGCATCTATCTCCAGGCCGTGTTGGCTCGATCGAAGATCGCCCGGTGTATCGCCGACTCGCTCCAAATGGGGTGCTCTGGGGGCGGGAGATCTCCGGGCGATTGAAACGGAATGAATGCCCCCGAACGTCCGGCGACGACCGCATTGTCCGGCGCGAAGCGTTGCAAAAAAGCGAGCGTCTCGGCATATTGCAGAAGGAGAAAGCGATGCTCGAAGATCGCGTCGTCGATCTGTGGATAGATTGCGCGACCGAATGCGAGCAGTTCGTCGTCTTCGATCGACGCGCCGTCGTTGAGGTTGCGGTGGAGCGCCTGGAGCAAGGTTCTCAAGGAGTAGCTCTCGTTTGCTATCGTCATCGTGAATTCCATCTCCAAAGAGCCGTGCAAGGTGCCCACGATGCGCAGAAAGTCGTGATGGATATGTTCGGGACCGCGGTCGGGTAGATAGGGGCGGACGACGATGTTTTCCGCGCCGAACGAGATG
Organism: bacterium; assembly: GCA_021845615.1. GTDB lineage: Bacteria > Vulcanimicrobiota > Vulcanimicrobiia > Vulcanimicrobiales > Vulcanimicrobiaceae > JABEUX01. Next base: position 17,309 of record JAJZVP010000028.1, read on the forward strand.
GAGAGCGCGTCGAGAATCCGACTGTATTCGAATTCAAGCCGCGAGCCCTCAAAATCGATCCGCCCTCGTTCGAGAATCTCGTCGATGAATCTGGAGAACGACGGGTCGCGGCCATCGCGAATGTTTTGCTGAAAGATCGATTCGGCGTAGCGAGCCTGAGCGCGAAGGTAGAGCACCACGACGGTGCGATATCCGCGCGCGGCAAACGCGGAGCGGAGGGCGGACAGGTTCTCGGTGCGATGGTGGACCGTGTGAAACTCTTCGCTGCTGATGACGGCGGTGCGCGCCCCGGCCACTTCCAATTCGTCGATGACGCGCGCGACGAGCGCGTGCGGGGGCGCCCCGGCGAGTTCCCAGGCGAGTTCGTGATGCCCCGGGGTATCGTAATCCTCGGTCTGGTGAAAACGCCCCGTGTTGGGAACGACGATCCCCTGCCGAGCGAGGACCTGCTGGTTCAGTATCAGCATGCTTTGAAGCGCGGTCGTACCGGTTTTGTGCGTGCCGATATGCAAGACGAGGGTCTTTCTCTCGTTGTTGTCTTCCACGACGTACGACGTTTCTCGGCGCGCCGCGCGCGCCCTGGCAGCCGGAGAAAGCGTACGCGACGGCTAATCGAAGGGTGATGGAGATGCAGGGGCCCCGGCACGTAACGATCTTCGCCGACGGCGGTGCGCGACGTAATCCCGGTCCGGCGGCGGGCGCCGCGGTGCTCGTCGACGACGGGGGGACGGTAATCGAGGAAGCCTTTCGCTACCTGGGCCATGCGACCAACAACGTTGCCGAATGGAACGGCCTCCTCGCGGGGCTCGAAGCCGCGGCGCGCCTCGGCGTGCGAGATCTCACCGTGCGGCTCGATTCCGAACTCGTCGTCAAACAACTCTCGGGCGAGTACCGCGTGAAGAACGCCGCGCTCCAGCCGTTACACCGTAGGGCGCTGGAGCTCTTGCGCGGTTTTCAATCCGTGGATATCGGGCACGTTCCGCGCAGGCTCAACAAACTCGCCGACGCGCTGGTAAACCGCGTCCTCGATGCGCAACAACGATCGGAGAACGAACGAGCCGATGCGACGCCATAGTTTTGCGATCTTCATGGGTATCGTAACGGCGATTTTGGTCGTCTGGGGCTGGAATTTTTATGCCGCCGACGAGCTGAACCGATGGAATGGCGTCGTTCGCGTCGCCCAAGCTCCCAGCGCGATCGACTTGACGCTCACCATTCGCTATCCGAAACCGCCGATTTACGAGGAGCGATATCACATAACCGATATCGACGGGGTATCGAAGTATAGCTATCGCGTTCGCAGCTACAAGGGATTGCTGGTAAAGGTCACGCAGCCACCGCATAGCACCTACGACGTGTCGTTCTTCTTCGAGGCGCTCGAACAGAAGGGACTCTGGAAACTGACCGATAAGGCGCCGCGTTCGAAAGGCGATGCGATCTATACGCTCGCCGTCAAGCAGAGCGTCGGCGGAAAGAGCGGAAGCCGTACGATGGTATTTAGCGATCCTCATTTTTGGGCGACGACCGCGGCAAAATACCATTCCATGCATATCGACGCTTCACGTTCGACCAACGGCATTCTCGAAGTACAGAGCCAATCGCTCCTCGATCCGCGCTACGAAGAGATCGTACGAGCTTTCGAGGGATTCGGACCCAAAGAGTTTCGGCACGACGTCGCCATCGCGCGCGAGCGCGCGGCTCACGCGTAGGTTTGGCCGTGAACGCGAATGAAACCGTCGATATGCTTTCCCGCCGGATCGCGATGCGTCCAATGTACGATCGGTTCGGGGCGATCGCTATCGTGGACCATCTCGCCGCGAACTTCGATGCGGTCGCCGGGATGGAGCGGAACGCGCGGAGCGAGGCCGACGTTGTCGACGATCTCGACCGGCCCGGCGGCGGTACTCGCATCGAACGCCTCGTGTTCGCACTGCGTGTTGGTGCCGAAGAAAAAGTGCGGCGCGTCGAGGACGCGCCCCGAAAAAGCTACTTCGCAACGCCCGTCGGCGTGATAGGCGGCGGCAATCGGTATCATCGTGAACCCTCCATCGCTCCCTTCACGCGCGCGCGTGCTGCCGACAAGAGGGCTCGCCGATGCGCGTGATGCAGACCGAACGATTGCGCCTGGAACCGGTGAGCGCGCTCAACGCCGATCGACTCTGGCAGATCCTGCAGGCCGCCGATCTCCGCGCCTATCAGGATCTCCCGGGATTGCGCTTGACGGCGTTCGTCGAGAGCGTTTCGCGGCGACCGCTCCACCTCGGTTCGGGGCAGCACGGGCGCTACGAATGGCTCGTCGTCCCGCGCGAGAGCGGTGAGAATGCGGGTTGGATCTCGTTACGGATTCCCGAGCGCGATCCGGGTGCCGCCGAAGTCGGGTATACCCTGCTCGCCGAATTTCGCGGCCGCGGCTATGCGACCGAAGCGGTGAGCGCGCTCATCGACGAGGCCTTCAACGTGGTTCGTCTACAGCGCCTCTGCGCGTACTGCGTTCCGCAAAACGCCGCCTCCATCGCCGTGCTCGAACGCTTGGGATTTACGCGCGATATCACGTTGCCGCGCGGGGCGACGGTCGGCGGAGAGCCCGTCGACGTCGTCTCTTACGTCTTGGAGGCGCGCGACTGGCGGGAGCGCCCGAAGCGCACGCTGACGTCGGCCGACGGAAAGAAGAAGTAGCGCCGTTCGCCCGGGCGAGCGAGCGTTGCGAGCAACGGTTCGCGCACCACGGCGGCGACCATGCGCGCCGCGATCTCGGCGATCGGAACGAATTCGACGGCAACGACGCGCTCGTCGTGCTCCGGAAGCTGCGGCTCGCCCTCCGCTTCGATTGCGAACGTGCTGTTGAGATACTGCGTGTTGCCGTCGAAGCTCTCGCTTACGTAGAGCAACTCGCCGCTGCGCGCCCGCAGCCCGGTCTCTTCGAAACATTCGCGCTCGGCACATCGCGCGAGCGATTCGCGCCCCCGTTGGTGCCCGCCGGGTAGCCCCCAGAGCGGTTCGCGCGGAAATGCGTATTGCGATGCGACCAACAGCACGCGGTCGCCGCGACGTAAGAGCCCGGTTGCGAGATGGACGCGCTCGATACGCGCGCTCATCGGTGCGCGGCGGCCTCGGCGGCGACGCGCTGGAAGAGCTCGTGGTGCGCCGCTGCGCTCCGTTCCCAGTCGTATGCGGCGGCACGTTGCAGCCCGCGCGCGCGTCGCTCGGCGTGGATGGTATCGTCGCCGACGATGCGCGCGAGATTCGCGCTCCATGCCGCTGCATCGTCGGGCGGCGAAAAGAGCGCCGCCTCACCGTAGATCTCTGGGAGACAACTCGCCTGCGACGCGAGGACCGGCGTTCCGCAGGCCATCGCTTCGATGCCGGGCATGCCGAAGGTTTCGTGGAGCGAGGGAACGCAGAGCGCGCGAGCGCCGCGGTAGAGCGAGCGCAACCCGGTATTCTCGCGCCCGGAGATATCGTCGCGAAATTCACCGACGTGGATGCTCGCACCATAGTTCGCCGCGCGCGGGCCGGCGATGGCGATCGGCGGATCCCCGGATGGGAAGGCGCGAGCGTGGGCCGCGGCGAGAAGGGGAAAGTTCTTTCGTAGCTCGGTCCCGGGATCGCCGACGAAGAGCAGATACTCGCCGGCGCGTAACGATGCCGGTAGTGCGTCGGGATCTCCGGGTGTGAAGCTCGGCTCGACTCCGTGCGGGATCACCGTGATGCGTTCGTGGGGGAGGGCGAAGACCTCGGAGAGCTCCGATGCGCCGAATTGCGAGACGGCGATAACATGCGTCGATTCACGCGCGGAACGAAGGATCGGCGCCCGTTCGCGCTCGCCCGCCTCGCGATCGGGATGTGGAAAACGGAAGGGGACCGCATCGTGGATCGTCGCCACCGACGGGAGCCCCGGTGCCGAGAAGAAGGTGCCGTTCGCAGGATGCCAGAGCAGCTGCGTCTGCCGCGGGGGACGAGCGGCGACGCGGAAACGCTCCGAACCGATCGCGCGGGCGAGCGCGCCTTTCCGAAGCCATGCAAAGTGCTCCGGGAGCAGCAGCGTGAGCGCGAGATCGTTCCGTTCGGCGAGGCGGCGCAGCACCGCGCGGGCGTAGCGCCCGATCCCGCGCGTATCGTTCGCGAGGACCCGCGCGTCGACGGCGAGCGAGAAGAGTTCGGCCATGAGAGCGGAAGTTCGCCGCGATGAGGGTCGAGCTCTTTGGCGTCGAGGATGGCGAGCGAATGGAACGGGCGTTCGAGGTGCGGCGCGAGGTATTCGTGCGCGAGCAGGGCGTTCCCGAAGAGGAAGAGATCGACGCGCACGACCGCACCGATGCATCCGCTTGCCACGCCCTGCTCCTGCGGGAGGGGCGCCCCGCTGCAGCCGGGCGTTTCTTCACGCGCGCCGACGGTGCCGTGCAGATCGGTCGCATGGCGGTGCGCGCGGAGTTTCGCGGGCTCGGCTACGGCCGCGCGA
>JAJZVP010000158.1 GCA_021845615.1 bacterium
ACGATTTTCGTCGAGCTGCCGCGCGACGTCTGGCTCTGCGTCTCACCGAAGGAGCGCGTCGATCCGCGCATGGCGCGACGCGCCAACGAAGTGAAGTTCATCGTCGATCGGCGCGTGCCCGAAGAGCACCTCGCGCTCTTCCCCGAGCACCCAACGATTTTCTTACAGCCCGAGGGGAACAAACCGAACAACGTCGCGCTGGCGGTCGAGTATGCGCGTGCGCACCCCGCGCGGTTTCGGCTCTCGTTGCAGACCCACAAGTTTATCGGTATTCCGTAACGTGCGCGTTCTCGCCGTCTGCGCGACGCAATTCGAACGGGCGCGCATATCGTTGCCCGATGCGGTGCGCACCTTGGTCTGCGGAGTCGGACCAGTCGAAGCGGCGGCACGAACCGCGGCGGCGCTCGCCGCCGAACACTACGACCTCGTTCTGAATCTCGGTATCGCCGGAGCCTTCGAAGGGCGCTGCGCAATCGGCGACGCCTGCGTCGTCGCCACCGATTTTATCGAACTCGACCGCGAGAACGGCGAACCGCTACGCGTGCCACCGGGAGATCGCTTACACCATCGGGCACAGAGCGACCCCGCGCTCGTCGAGATGCTCGCCGCCAGCGGCATCGCCGAACGCACCGGGGTTACCGTATCGCGCGTCACGACCGAGGCGCGCACCTGCGAGCGACTCTCCGCACTTGGAGCGGAGACCGAGAGCATGGAGGGATTCGCCATCTTGCGCGCCGCCGCGCTCGCGCGCGTTCGCGCGTTGGAGCTGCGAGGAATCTCCAACTTCGTCGGTCCGCGCGCCGCCGAACCGTGGAAAACCGAGGCGGCGTTTGCGGCGCTCGCCGATGCCGTACACCGCCTTTTCGCCACCGTGGAGCCGACGTGAACGAACCGATCGATCTCGCCTACTCGCCCTGTCCCAACGATACGTACATTTTCGCCGCACTCACCAACGGGTTGCTCGCCGAAGCACCGCTCGTGCGCGTCGCTTATCTCGATATCGACGAACTCAACGACTCCGCGGCGCGCGCGCGCTACCCGCTTACGAAAGTCAGCTACGGCGCGATCCCCTATCTCACGCGCGACTACACCATCTTGCGTTCGGGAGGAGCGCTCGGCCGCGGCTGCGGCCCGCTCGTCGTCGCCCGCCCCGAGCGCGTAAGAACCTGGGAGGCGCTCGACGATCCCATCGTCGCGATTCCCGGCGAGCGAACGACGGCGTTTCTGCTGCTTCAACTCGCGCTCGGGAGGCGCCCCCGCACGCGCATCATGCGATTCGACCGCATCGTCGATGCGGTGGCGAGCGGCGAAGTCGACGCCGGCCTCATCATTCACGAATCACGCTTTACCTACCAACGCTTCGGGCTCCATCAGTTACTCGATCTCGGCGCATGGTGGGAGAGCGCGACGGGGCGGCCCATTCCGCTCGGCGCCATCCTCGCCCGGCGCGATCTCTCGCCGGAACGCGCTCGCGCCATCGATGCGGCGGTTCGCAGCAGCCTTGCGTTCGCCCGCCGCGACGAAAACGCGATCATGCCCTTCGTCCGCGAACACGCATTCGAAATGGACGATGCCGTGATGCGCGCGCACATCGCCCTCTACGTCAACGATTACAGCCTCGATCTCGGCGACGAAGGACTCGCCGCGGTCGACGCACTTTTCGAGCGCGGCCGCAACGCAGGCATCCTCCCCAGCGACGCGAAGGCTGCATTCGTTTTATGAAATTTCGACCGATCGCTCGAAGCGTCGCATCGCTCGCACTCTTGCTCGCAGTTACCGGCTTGGGCGCGATCCCGCGCGCGAAGGTCGTTCTCGGCGACGAAGTGTTCTTGCACTCGACCTGGCACGATCTGCACGGCCGTTGCGTCGGCGTCGTCACGAACCAAACCGGCGTTACCTCGCAACTCGTCAACATCGTCGATGCGATTCGCGAAAATCCCCATATCTGCATCAAGGCGATCTACTCGCCCGAACACGGCCTGCGCGGCGACCAGCTCGCGGGGCATTTCGTTTCGTCCTATCGCGATCCGCGCACCGGGCTCCCGGTCTATAGCCTCTACGGTCCGCAACGCATGCCGACGGCCGCGATGCTGCGCGGCGTCGACGTGCTGTTGTTCGACATTCAAGATGTCGGCGACCGTGCGTATACGTATATATCGACGATGGCCGAGGTCATGCGCGCGGCCGCCCGCTATCACAAAAGCGTCTGGGTGCTCGATCGGCCGAATCCCATCGGTGGAGAGATCGTCGAAGGCCCCGTCCTCGATCCGCACTTTCGTTCGTTCATCGGGCTCTATCCAATTGCGATGCGCCACGGCATGACGATCGGCGAGCTCGCCGAGATGTTCAACAACGCATTCGGGATTCACGCACATCTGCGCGTCGTCAAGATGATCGGCTGGCGCCGTTCGATGCTTTGGAGCCAGACGGGGCTGCGGTGGGTCGAGAGTTCGCCGAATATTCCCACTTGGCAGACGACGCTCGTCTATCCATGCACCGGACTCATCGATAACGGCGGCATCAACAACGGCGTCGGCACCGCAAAGCCCTTCTTCTATGCCGGATATCTCGGCATGCCCGCCTATGCCTACGCGAGCGCGCTCAACGCCGAGCATCTTCCGGGAGTCTATTTCCGCCCGGCAGCGTGGTCGCCGTTCTTCGGTTTCTGGCGCGGCCGCGAATTAACGGGGGTCGAGCTCTACGTCACCCATCCCCATCGCTTCCGCAGCGTCGAGACGGCGGTATCGTTGCTCGTCGCCGGTCATCGCCTGATGCCACGGTTGCGCATCAACGCTCGCGGGATGGACGACGATTGGGGGACCGACGCGGTTCGGCTCGGGCTCGAACGCGGAGAGAGTGCCGCGCAGATCATCAATAGCTGGCAGCCCGCACTCGCCCGCTTCATGAAGTTGCGCGCGAAATATTTGCTCTACCCGAACTAACCAGTTTGTCACGCCGAGGCGCGATCCTTGTCACACCGAGTAGCGCACCAGTGTCACGCCGAGTAGGGCGCTTTAGCGCCCGTATCGAGGCGCGAAACTCGCGCTATTTCGAAGAGGCCTCGAAACGATAAGAGATCGGTTATCCGGCGCACGACGGTTACGGTACGTCACCCTCGATACGCCCTCTTCGAGGGCTACTCGGGATGACATTTTTGCTAGTCGTCGTTGCGGCGCGTGCGCAATCGGGATGACATTTTTGCTAGTCGTCGTTGCGGCGCGTGCGCAATCGGGATGACATTTTTGCAAGTGGTCGGTGCGGCGCGTGCGTAATCGGGATAACATTTTTGCAAGTGGTCGGTGCGGCGCGTGCGCAATCGGGATGACATTTTTGCAAGTCGTCGTTGCGGCGCGTGCGCAATCGGGATGACATTTTTGCTAGTCGTCGTTGCGGCGCGTGCGTAAAAAGTTCAGCTGCCAAAGGTGAATGAAGCGTTGTAGCTCTTCCTGCACCGGCGGCGGAGTATCGACGAACGCCATTCCATACGCAAATTTTTTCATACCAAGATCGTAGAACGGCGCGAGCGCCTTGCTGCGCAGGCGCATCGGATCGAAGCCCGGCGGGCGTTCGCGAACGGTCTCGGGGCGCAAGCCGAACGGGGTCTGCTTGAAGACTTCCTTATCGACGGTCATTTCGTCGAGAAAATCCGCCGGCAACTGAATATCGAGATGCAGCAACGAGCCCTTGATCAAGTCCTCGTCGGTGACGAGGCGGAGGCCGCCCGCCGAGAGGTCGTTGGCGAGCGCCGAACGGCGCCCTTTGCGCCCGTCGAGTTCGTAGAAGACTTCGAATTCCACCGGCATGCGGAACGCAGAGCGCTTCTGCTGCACGCCCGGCTGTGCGCGAAGCATGCTCTTCGTCGTCGGTTTCTTCTTCTTCCCGAACATGAACATTTGCCGTCGAGCCGTTAAGCCGGGCAGGCACCTCTTCCTGCATGCCCAAACACTCGCCGTAGAACCGTGCTGATCGAACGACTAACCGAAGCGCTGGGAGC
>JAJZVP010000029.1 GCA_021845615.1 bacterium
AAGCGCTGCTCTCGCGCGAGCTGCATTCGTGGAGCAACCAACGCGCCACCATCGACGCCCGGCACACGCGCGCGTTTTCGGTCGACGAAGTCATCCACGCGATCGACACCTCGGTCGCGGTGGTGCGAAATTCGGCGGGGCGCATCGGCAAGAACGCCCAGACGGAGATCGTGAGCTCGCTCAAGAGCCTCGCCGGGCAATCGCACGGCATGTCGGAGATCAGCAACGGCCTCGCCGATCGCTTCGCATCGCTCGGGGAGCGCTGCGCGCAGGCGCGCGCGCAGCTCGGCGATGCCGACCGTATCGTCGAACGGCTCTTCTCCACGATCGACGCGCTCGCCGCGATGGCGATGCAGAGCCGCGACGCGCTCGGTAAATTCGCGAAGTCGATGAATCAAATCGTCGATATCGTCGGGTTGGTCCGCGCGGTCTCCGACAAAACGAACCTGCTCGCCCTCAACGCCGCGATCGAAGCGGCGCGTGCCGGCGAACACGGACGCGGCTTCTCCGTCGTCGCAACCGAAGTGCGCAAGCTCGCCGACAAGACGAAATCCTCGACGCAAGAGATTCGCTCGGTGCTCGCCGATCTGGACAAACGCAGCAAAGCGACCGCGGGAGCCATCGCCTCCGACGTCAGCAAAGCCGAGGCGAGCGGGCGCCACGCGCGCGCGGCGCAGGCCGCATTCGAACGCATCGGCGGCTTCGTTGCGGCGGCGAACACCACGCTCGAAGATGCGGAACGCGAATCGCGCGCCGCGGCGCAACGCGCGTACGCCATGTACGGCGACTACATGCAGATGGCCGAGCTCATCCACGAATACGCGAACGAATGCTCCGAAGCGATCGAGACCGCCGACCGTCTCGAACGCGAACGCAACCGGCTCTTCGCATCGGCACGATAGATGTCATCGCTACGTCTCGGACAGAGCGCCGATGCGCTCGTCGGCATCGACGAGAACGGGACGATCGTTCTTTGGAATAGCGCCGCCGCCGCGCTTCTCGGGCGCACCGAAGCGGAGGTGCTCGGGCACCCCTGCCACGAGGTCCTCGCCGGGCGGAACCCCTCGGGTTCGCACCTCTGCATGCCCGGCTGCGCGGTACAGAAAAGCTGCGCGCAATTTCGGGCGCCTCGCCGCTTCGAAATCGTCATTCCACACCCCGACGGCAGCGATCTCTGGCTCGACGCGGTGACCTGCGTCGTCCCCGACGAGCGCGGTCGCCCCGTCGCCCTGCACCTGCTCTGCGAGAGCGTCGCCGCGCGCCATCTCAAGCGAATCGCTTCGGGCATGCAGCGCGATCGCCAGCCGAGCCCGCCGCCGCCCTCCATGCCAGCGGTCCCCCTGACCGGGCGCGAGCGCGACGTCTTGCGCCTGCTCGCGCAGGGGCTCCGCACCACCCAGATCGCCGAGGAACTGCAGCTCGCCCCGGCGACCGCCCGCAACCATATCGGCAATCTGCTGCAGAAGCTCGGCGCCCACTCGCGCGCCGAAGCGGTCGTCCTCGCTTTGCAGCGTGGCCTGATTCATTTGACCTAGAAAAATCGGTATTCTCGTCTCTGGTCGCCCGAGCGCCATTCCCGTACATTCGAATCGAATGAACGTTCGATAGAACGAGTCGATCTCGACAGGGGGGCGGAACGGGTGCAGGCCTACGACCAACGGTACGAAGATATTCTCGACAGCGCCGAGGCGCTCTTCGCGCAGCAAGGCTTCCACGCAACCAGCATGCGCGATATCGCACGCGCCGCCTGTATCAGCGTCGCCGGCCTCTATTACTACCTCCCGAGCAAGCAACAAGCGCTCTCGTTCGTCTGCGAGCGCATCTTCGATCGGCTCGAGGCCGGTACCGCCGAGAGCGCCCTGCTCTCCGATCCGAACGAACGGCTCGCCGCGTTCGTCCGCGGCCACCTGCGCTATCTCTTGACGAACAATCGCTCGTATCGCGTCTTGTTGCACGATCTCCAAGCGCTCGACCGCGACGCAAACGGCAGCACGCGGGCGCGCCGACGGCGCTACTTTCAGTCGCTCGTCGATCTGCTCGCGGCACTCGATCCGCATGCCGAAGAGAACGCGCGCATGGCGGCCGGCGCGCTCTTCGGCATGTTGAATTGGGCGCCGACCTGGTATCGCGAAGAGGCCGACGGTGATGTCGACGCGGCCGCCGAGCGGCTCACCGAGCTCTTCTTGCACGGCTTTCGCAGCGGCGCGCTCGTCGCGCAGGCGTCCCTATGAACGCGGTAAACGCGCGCATCGCATCGGTGCGAGAAGGGCGCCGCGCCCGCATAACGCTGCAGGCCGGGGCGCTCAACGTGCTCGGCATCGCCGATATTCGCGCGCTCACCGCAGCGATCCGCGAGAACGAGGGCTGCTCCGTCGTCACCATCGAAGCCGCCGGCGAACGCGCGTTCTGCGCGGGAGTCGAAGTCGGCGATCACGTGCCCGAGAAGGCGCCGGAGATGTTGGCGGCGTTCGAAGAGATGGCGAGCGCATTTCTCTCCGCATCGCCGGCGATCGTTTGCGCCGCGAACGCGCCAGCGATGGGTGGCGGCTTCGAGTTGCTCTTGCTCGCCGACATCGCGCTCTGCTCGACGCGCGCGTTCTTCTCGCTCCCCGAAGTGCAACTCGCCGCACTTCCACCGATCGCCTGCGCGTTGCTGCCGCGCGCGATCGGAACGCAGCGAGCCTTCAACGCGATCCTCACCGGGCGAAAACTCGACGCGCAGAGCGCGCTGGCGTGGGGATTGGTGAGCGAGGTCGTCGCTCCCGAGCAGCTCTCCGCCGCGACCGAAGCGCTCTGCGAACGGCTCCTGAGCTATTCGGCGGTCGCGCTGCGCGCCTGCAAGCGCGCGATTCGGCTCGACGATCTATCGCTTGCGATGCGCGCGTATCGCGACGAGCTTTTACCCAGCCGCGACGGGGCCGAGGGCATAGCGGCATTCCTTGAAAAGCGCTCTCCCGTTTGGGCGCACACCCTTCCCACAGGAGATGACTATCGATGACCGCGACCACCGAAGCGAGCACCGCGCAAGAAGACGTTCTCTATTCCGTCGACGACCGCGTGGCGACGATCACCTTCAATCGCCCGCATGCCTACAATGCCTACACGACCGAGACACTCGGGCGCCTGCACGACGCGCTCCGGCGCGCGATGTGGGACGACGAAGTCGGCGTCGTGGTGCTCACCGGCGCGGGGCGCAAGGCGTTTTGCACCGGCGGCGATGTCAAAGAGTATGCGGAACGCTACGTCGAGCATCCCGAACAATTTTGGAAGTACATGGTGCTCTTCCAAGATTGCCTCGATTCCATTCGCAACATGGGCAAACCGACGATCGCGCGCATCAACGGCATGGCGGTCGGCGGCGGAAACGAGATGAACATGGCCTGCGATCTCGCCGTCGCGGCCGACCACGCAACGATCCGGCAGGTCGGCACGCGGGTCGGCAGCGTCGCCGCGGGCGGCGGCACGCAATGGCTGCCGATCATCGTCGGCGACCGCCGAGCGCGCGAGATGCTCTTCCTCTGCGAGCCGATCACCGCCGCGCAAGCGCTCGATTGGGGGCTCGTCAACCGCGTCGCGCCGTACGAGCAACTCGACGACGTCGTGCGCGACCTCTGCAACAAGCTGCTCGATAAGTTCCCGCAATGCTTGAGTTACACGCAGTGCCAGGTGAATTATTGGAAAGACCAATCCTGGTACGCGACGATCGGGCACGCCCGCGAATGGCTGGCATCGCATTTCGCCGGCGCCGAAACCGCCGAAGGCATGCGCGCCTTCGTTGAAAAGCGCGAACCCGATTACGCCGGAATCCGGCGCTCGCGTCGATGAAAGCCGCGGTTTTCATCGGGCCGAATCGGCCGCTCGAAATCCAAGAGCGCCCGATTCCGGTCCCCGAGTACGGCGAGATCGTCATAAAAGTTGCGGCGTGCGGCCTTTGCCACACCGATCTGCACTATATCGATCACGGCGTGCCGACCTTCGCGCCGCCGCCGTTGGTTCTCGGGCACGAGGCCTCCGGAACGGTCTTCGCCGTCGGCGACGGCGTCGCCGAACGGCACGTCGGCGACCGCGTGCTCGTTCCCGCCGTCCTCTCCTGCGGCCGCTGCGAAGCCTGCCGACGCGGGCGCGAAAACATCTGCGCGAACGGCGTGATGCTCGGCAACCATATCGACGGCGCCTACGCCGAATTTCTCAAAGTCCCGGCAAAAGACGTCTTGTCGCTCCCGCCGGAGCTGCCGCTCATCGAAGCCTGCCTCATCGCCGACGCCGTCTCGACGCCCTACCACGCCGTCGTGAATCGCGGCGAAGTGCGCCCCGGGGATCGCGTCGTCGTCTTCGGCTGCGGCGGCGTCGGAATCAACGTCATTCAGATCGCCGTCGCCGCGGGCGCCGAGGTGTGGGCGGTCGATATGAAACCCGAACGCTTGGAATTCGCGTTGCAATTCGGTGCCGCTCACGTTATCGACGCGAGCGCCGCACCCGATGTCGCGCGCGCGGTGCGCCGAGCGACCGACGGCGGCGCCGACATCGCCTTCGAAGCGATCGGCAATCCCAAGACGGTTCGCGCCGCGATCGAAAGCGTTCGGCGCGGCGGCCGCATCGTCGTCGTCGGTTTCTGCTCGGAGCCGGCGGAAATTCCGGCGGGGAAAGTGATGTTTACCGAGTTGGAGATCCGCGGTTCGCTCGGCTGCCGCCCCGTCGATTATCCACGCATCATCGAACTCGCGCGGCGCGGGCGCATTCGCATCACGGAATTGGTGAGCGAACGCGTCTCGCTCCAGGATATCAATCGCGGCCTCGACTTTTTACGCGCCGGCATCGGCCTGCGTACGATCGTCGTTCCCTCGCAATAGGAAGGAAGCGCCATGAGCACGCAGACCCTCTCTCCAACCATCGAATCGCTCGTCGAGCGTTGCGATCGTTTCATCGAAGAGCCCGGTTTCGCGCCGGCCGTCGCGTGGAAGAACGCCGCGCCGAATCGCGCCGCGATCGGATGCTTCCCGGTCTACACGCCCGCCGAAGTGTTTTACGCCTCCGGCGTCCTGCCGGTCGGGCTGGCGGGCGGCGGCAACCGCATGGAGATCGCGCACGCCGACTCCCGCTTTCAATCGTTCATCTGCTCCATCATCAAAAGCACGCTCGAACAGGGAATGACCGGGCTCCTTGACGATCTCGACGGCGTCGTCTTCCATTCCATCTGCGATCCCGCTCGCAATCTGGCGAGCGTCTACTCGCGCAACTTCCCCAACACTCCGGTCGAATACATCCACTTCCCGCAGAATTTCGAGGCCGAAGAGGCACCGCGATACCTTCGCGACGAGTACGAGCGCGTCGCGCTCTTCGCCGCCGAACTGAGCGGGCGGAGCATGACGACCGAGGATCTCCGCGCCGCGATTCGCATTTACAATCGCGTTCGCGATACGATCCGCCGCCTCTACGCGCTGCGGCGCGATTCGCCCCACCTGCTGCGTACGCGCGAACTCTATCCGCTCGTCCGCGTCGGCCATCTCCTGCCGCCCGAAGAACACGCCGAGTTGCTCGCCGACGCGCTACACGCCGCCGCGACGCGCGAGGGACGCGAGCGCGACCGCATCCGCGTCGTGCTCACCGGATCGTTCTGCGAGCAACCGCCGCTCGATTTAATCGCCGCGATCGAAGACGCGGGCTGCTATCTCGTCGACGACGATTTTCTCATCGGTCGCCGCTGGTTTACCGGCGACGTCCCCGAAAACACCGGCGACCCGCTGCTCGCGCTCGCCGAAGCCTACCTCGATGCCTCGCTGCCGTCGCCCGTGAAGCACGACATGCGCGTTTCGCCCGCTCGCCTTCTCGTCGAGCGCGCCCGCTCGCACCGAGCCGATGCCGTCATCGTGCTCTGCGCGAAATTTTGCGAACCATCCCTCTTCGCTTATCCGACCTACCGCAAGACGTTGCAAGAAGCCGGCATTCCGCATCTCTTCTTGGAGTTCGAAGAAAAGATGTGGATGTTCGATCGGATCAAAGGCGAGATCGAAACGTTCGTCGAGTCCCTTCTTTTCGATTAGGAGTACGTGCGATGACCGAGACCCACTATCAGGGAAAACTTCACCATCTGCAAAAAGAGCTGATGTCGGAGTACTATGCGGCACTTACCGCATCGGCGAACGGCAGCGGCGTCCCCGCTGCGTATCTGCTGATCGGCGGGAACCCGGTGGAGCTGCTGCGCGCGTTCGATATTCTTCCGGTCTTTCCGGAGGTCAACGCGCTGCAACTCGCGGTGCGCAAACAGTCGCTGCCCTTCATCCAGTCCGCCGAATTCATGGGCTACTCGTCGGATAATTGCGCCTACGTCAAGGCCGATATCGGGATGTATTTCGGTGGGCGGCAGACGCCCTTCGCCACGATCCCCGAACCATCGCTCCTGCTCTGCAATTACGTCGGCTGCAACGTCTATCTCGATTGGTTCGGGCACCTCGCAGAATTCACCGGGCAATCGGCATTCCAGCTCGATATTCCGTTCATTCGAACGGCCTCGGGAAAACCGTCGAAAGAAGATATCGCCTACGTCCTGCGCCAACTCCACCACCTCATCGGACGCTGCGAGGAGATTACCGGGCGCAAGCTCGATGAAGAGAAACTCCGCGAGGCGGTACGCCTCTCGTCGCTCACCGGCGATCTCTGGGCGAAAATCAAACATCTCACCAAGCGCACCCCGGCACCCTACGACGCCTATTTCGATTCCGTCACCATGATGGCGCCGCTCTATTGCCTGCGCGGCACGCCGCAGGGGCTCGAATTTTTCGAGACCGCATACGCCGAACTGCTCGCGAAGGCCGAGGCCGGCGTCGGGCCGCTCGAAAAGGAACGCTTCCGCTACGTGATCGAGGGGCCGCCGCCCTGGCCGCACCTTCGAGCGTTTCGCGATATGTTCTCGCGCTGGGATGCCGTCGCCGTCGCCTCGACCTACTCCACCGTCGGCGGGCTCTGGGAATTCGGCTTCACCCACGATCCCGACCATCCATTGGAATCGATCGCGCGCCACCTTCTGGAATGGAACCTCACCAACCGCAACTTCTTGCAGCGTTACGAACAGATCGAACGCTACCTCGAGGAGTGGAACGCGAACGCCCTCATCATCCATTCGGTAAAGAGCTGCCGCCTGTTCTCCGCCGGGCAGGGCGATATGCGCGAGTATTTCACCAAACGCGGCGTGCCGACGTTGCTCGTGGAGTCCGATCTTGAAGATCCACGCTATTTCTCGGAGGCGCAGATGCGCAACCGCATCGACGCGTTCTTCGAATCCATCGCCCATCGCCCGACACGAGAAGGAGTAACGGCATGAAATATGCAGCGGGCATCGACGTCGGCTCGACGCAGACCAAGTGCATCATCATCGACGAAAACAAGCGGATCGTCGCGCGCGCGCTCACCGATACCGGGGCGAACATCACCCGCGCCGGCGAGCGCGGCTACGAAGCGGTGCTCGCCGCCGGCGGCATCGCCCGCGAGGACGTGCTCTGCGTCGTGGGCACCGGGTACGGCCGCTTCAAAGTCTCGTTCGGCGATCTGCAGATCACCGAGATCACCTGTCACGCCAAGGGTGCGAGCTTGCTCTTCCCCGATACCGCGACGGTGATCGATATGGGCGGCCAAGATGCGAAGGGCATCAGCGTTCAGAACGGCGAGGTTGTCGATTTCGTCATGAACGATAAATGCGCCGCGGGAACGGGGCGCTTTCTCTCCACCGCCGCCGAAACGCTCGGGCTCTCGCTCGACGAAATCGGCGCGATCTCACTGCAAGCGCGTAACCCCGTGCGCCTCTCCACCGTCTGCACGGTTTTCGTCGAATCCGATATCATGTCGTACGTCGCCCAGGGAAAGAAGACCGAGGATATTCTCGGCGGCATTCACAGCGCGATCGCCGCGCGAACGATCGCGCTCGTGCGGCGCGTCGGCTTGAAGCCGAACTATACGTTCACCGGCGGCGTCTCGCTCAACGTTGGCATGGTGAAGATGCTCGAAGAGAAACTCGGAGCCCCGCTCAACGTGAGCCCCGATTCACACTATATGGGCGCGATCGGCGCTGCGGTGTTCGCACTCGAACACGCACTCTCGGCCGCCGCCGTCTCGTAAGGGAGAACGCAGATGAATATCATTGCCGGCGTCGATCTCGGCTCGCGCAGCACGAAGGTAGTGCTCATCGATCGTAACGGGAAGCAACTCCACGCACATACCACGCGCACGCGCCCGCCGTTGATCGAACTCGTCGACCGCGCCGTCGACGAGGCGCTCGCGAGCATCGGTGCGGGGCGCGGCGATCTCCACTATATTGCGACGACGGGCTTCGGCCGTTCGAGCTACCCCGAACGCGACCTCCAACTCACGGAAGTTACGGCGGCGGCGTACGGGGCGGCCGCGCTCTTCCCCGGCACGCGCTGCGTTCTCGATATCGGGGCGCAGAGTTCGCGCGCGGTCAAAATAGCGCCGGGCGGGCGCGTGCGCGAATTCAAATCGAACGAAAAATGCGCCGCCGGGGCCGGCGGTTTCGTCGAGCGCGCCGCCAAGTATCTGGAGACCGAGCTCGCGGAGGTCGGCGACCTTTCGATGAACGGCGAGAACCCGGTCGCGATCTCGAGCGTCTGCGCGGTGTTGGCGGAATCGGAGATCATCAATCACGTCAGTCGTGGCGAGACGCGCGAGAACATCCTGCGCGGCGTTCACCAGTCGCTCGCGGAGCGCGCGGTGCTGCTGGTCAAACGTATCGGAATAGAAGAGGAAGTGACGCTCGTCGGCGGCATGGGCTACCAAGCGGGAATGATCCGCGCGCTACAAGAGGCGTTGGAGGTCCGTATCAACTGCGCGCCGCAGCCCGAGATGGCCGGAGCGCTCGGCGCGGCGCTGCTCTCGAAACGACGGATAGAGAAGAGCGCTGCGTGACCGGCGCACTCGACGTCCTTCGCGACGAGCACCGCCGCATTCTCGAAGTCTTCGATCGTTTCGAGCAGCGGAGCGCGGCGTCGGAGGTTCTTCCACCCGAGTACCTCGACGAGCTGCTGGCGTTCGTCCACATTTTCATCGACGCCAACCATCATGGAAAAGAGGAGCGCGCGCTCTTCCGTGCCACCGAAGCGCATCCGTGGTTGAACGGCTTCGCGCTCTTATTAAACGAGCAGCACGAAGAGGGGCGCGGGCTCGTGCGCGCCGTCGTCTGCGCGCGCGAGCGAGGGCAATCGGGGCTCGCCGAGTTGCGTACCTTCGTCGCCTATCTGCGCGAACACATCGCGCGCGAGAACGAAGCCGTCTTCGTTTCGATCGAACAGGCGCTCGACGATCTCTCCGGCAGCGATCTCGCGGCGCGATTCGCCGAGATCGAACGCGAGGTTATCGAGCGGTGGAAGATCGCCGAGCCCGACGAGGAGCACCGCTCGATCGCCGACTTGCGCCGTTGGGACGCGCTTCTTGTTCGGGTATAGGCGCCGGCGCGCGATAGAGAAAAATGGCGTCGGCGACACAGACGGGCTCCTCGCTGCCGAACGCCTCGATCGCAACGTGCAGGGCGACGCGCAGCCCCGATGCCGACGCGCGGACGCTCGCAATCGAAAAGCGCCCGCGCACGCGCGAACCCGAACGGAGCGGTGCGAGAAAACGCACGCGGTCGAGCCCGTAATTCAACACCGATCCGATCTCGCGAATCTCGCACGCGCGGTGCCAGAGCGCCGGAACGAGCGCGAGCAGGAGGTAGCCGTGCGCGATGGTGCCTCCGTAGGGGCTCTTCGCGGCGCGGAGCGGATCGACGTGAATCCATTGGCGGTCGTCGGTGCAGGCGGCGAACGCGTCGATCCGTCGCTGGTCGACGCGCAACCATGGCGCCGAGAGGAGTTCGCTCCCTTCGAGCGCGCGGAGGCCGGAAAAACCGTGCACGATTTTCGCTGCCATTTCGCCATCTCTCTTCGCAGAAGGAGCCACGATGCCCCGGTCGATTATCGAACCTTTTCGCATTAAATCCGTCGAACCGATCCGCATGACCACGCGCGAGGAGCGCGAGGGCTACCTCCGCGAGGCGGCGTTCAACCCCTTTCTGCTTCGCGCCGAGGACGTATTGATCGATCTCCTCACCGATAGCGGCACCGGAGCGATGAGCGCCGACCAGTGGGCCTCCATCATGCGCGGCGACGAATCGTACGCCGGAGCGCGCTCCTTCTATCGCTTCGCCGAAACGGTGCGCGAGATTTTTGGCTTCCAACACGTGTTGCCGACGCATCAAGGACGCGCGGCGGAGCGCATTCTCTTCACGACGCTCTGCAAACCCGGCGACGTCGTTCCGAACAACACACACTTCGATACCACGCGCGCGCACGTCGAAAGCGTCGGCGCGCGCGCCGTCGATCTGCCGATTTCCGAAGGACGCTCCCCGGCGACGCAGCATCCGTTCAAAGGCAATATGGATGTCGAGGCGCTGCGCGCGCTCATCGCCGAGGTCGGCGCGAAACGCGTGCCGCTGGTGATGCTGACCGTCACCAATAATTCCGGCGGCGGCCAGCCGGTCTCGATGGCGAACGTCAAAGCGATTCACGCAATCTGCCGCGAGCACGGCATACCGCTCTATATCGATGCCTGTCGTTACGCGGAGAACTGCTGGTTCATTCGCGAACGAGAGCCCGGCTATGCGGGGCGCTCGCCGCGCGAGATCGCGCGCGAACTCTTCTCCTACGCCGACGGCTGCACGATGTCGGCGAAGAAAGATGGCTTAGTCAATATCGGCGGATTTCTCGCGAGCAACGATGCCGCGTTGGCGAGTGCGGAATCGCGCCTGCTGATCCTCACCGAAGGCTTCACTACCTACGGCGGCCTCGCGGGGCGCGATTTAGAAGCGATGGCAACGGGGCTCAACGAGGCGCTCGACGAGGATTATCTCCACTACCGTATCGCCTCGACCGCGTATTTGGGGCGTCGCCTCACCGAGATCGGCATTCCGATCGTGCAGCCGCCCGGCGGCCATGCCATCTACATCGATGCCGGCGCGATGCTCGCCCACCTGCGCCCGCAGGAGTATCCGGGGCAAGCGCTCGTCGGCGAGCTCTATCTCGAAGGCGGCATTCGCGCGGTCGAGATCGGCACGGTCATGTTCGGCTCGACCGACCCGCTCAGCGGCGAGGAGCGCACCGCCCCGATGGAACTGGTCCGCCTCGCGATTCCGCGCCGGGTCTACACGCAGAGCCACATCGATTACGTCGGCGAGGTCTGCGAGGAGCTCTACGCGCGCCGCGAACGGATCGTGGGGCTGCGCATGCTCTGGCAGGCTCCGCCGCTACGCCACTTCACCGCGCGCTTCGAGCGGCTTCACCAGGGGAGCCCTCTATCGGAAGGAGCATTGGAGCTCAAACCCTAACCGGGTGAGGCTTTCGGAGCCATCGGCTCCGTGCGCTTTCTCACCCGTCATCCTACTGGAGCCCACTATGCTCGTTTTTCGTCGCCTCGTCACCGGCGCCGCTGCAATCGTTGCAGCCATGTCGCTCGTGGCCTGCGCAGGCGGATCGGTCGCGACCGTCAACGGTCAATCGATCAGCCGTCAAACTTTCGATAAAAAACTCGAAGCCAGCCCAACGGCGCGCGGCGTATTGCAGCAACTCGTGCTGCAGACGTTGCTCGACCAGTACGGCCAGCGCCACGGCATCAATATCACGAAAGCGCAGATCGCCGCACGTGAAGCGGAGATTGCGGCGAATTACCCGCCGGGTTCGTTCCAACGCCAATTAGCGGCGAACGGACTGACCGAGCACGACCTGCACCAGATCATCCGCCAGCAGCTCATCATCGATGCTGCGGTCGGCAAGAACGTGCAGATCTCCGAATCGCAGATCGCGGCATTCTTCAACAAGAATCACGCGCAGTTCGATACGCCCGAGCAAAT
This sequence comes from bacterium, assembly GCA_021845615.1. Lineage (GTDB taxonomy): Bacteria > Vulcanimicrobiota > Vulcanimicrobiia > Vulcanimicrobiales > Vulcanimicrobiaceae > JABEUX01. Next base: position 11,888 of record JAJZVP010000029.1, read on the forward strand.
TAAAGCGCGCCACATTCTCGTCAACGATCTCGCGACGGCGCAGAAGATCGAAGCCGATCTCAAAGCCGGCCAGCATTTCTCGGCGCTCGCCAAGCAGTACTCGCAGGATCCGGGCAGCCGCGACAAGGGTGGCGAACTCGGTTGGTTCGGCCCGAACCAGATGGTGAAGCCCTTCGAAGCGTACGCACTGACCGGCAAGATCGGCGCGATCAGCCCGCCGGTGCACTCGCCCTTCGGTTGGCACATCATTCAGGTGCAGGCGCGCAAGCCCGCCGTGAAGGCGACGCTCGCGTCGGTGCATCAGCGCATCGAAGATCAGTTGCGCGAACAGGCCGAAGCGCCGTTGGTGCAGCCGTTCATCGCCGGTCTGCAGAGCAAGGCGACGATTCAGGTGAACGATCCGCGCTTCACCGGGCTCTTCCCCACGCCGCCGCCTTCGGCCGCTCCCGCAGCGACCGCCGGTACCGCGACCGCCGCCCCCTCGGCAGCGCCGTCGGCACCGCCCTCGAAAAGCTGATCGCAGCGCAGCGATCCCACTCCGACGAGGCTCCGGTTTTCCACCGGGGCCTCGTCTCGTGTTGCGGCGAAGCCCTTTAACCCTATGCTCGTTCGTATTATCGGGCTCGGCCCCGGCGACCCATCGCTCCTCACCGTCGGTGCGATCGAGGCGCTGAGCTCCTTACCGCGCGTCGTCCTTCTGCTCGCGCCGCCCGCGCTTCGGGAATCGCTCGCGCAGCGAGCGATCGCCTTCGACGCCGAACCGCTCCACGACGCCGCAGCGATCGTCCGTGGAAGCAGCGATGCGATCGATCGTTTCGTCGACGGGCTCGACGGCGGCGATCTCGGCATCGCGGTGCTCGGCAACCCGTTCGCCGATTTTCCGGGGCTCGCGCAGTTGCAGCGAGCGCTCGACGCGCGTGGGGCGCGCACCGAGATCGTTCCCGGCATGGCCCGAGCGACGCTCGCGGCATCGCTCGAAGTCGCGCTCGTTCCGCTACCGCCGCAAGCGCAGCGCTACACCTTCGCAGAACTCGTCGAAGTGATGGCGCGCCTGCGATACGGCTGCCCGTGGGATCGCGAACAGACGCATCGCACGCTCGTCCCCTATCTCATCGAAGAGACCTATGAAGTCGTGGAAGCGATCGAACAGGGCGGGCTCGACGGGCTCTGCGAAGAGCTCGGCGATCTCTTGCTGCAAATCGTTTTCCACGCGCAGATCGCGAGCGAGAGCGGAGCCTTTACCGTCGCCGACGTCATCGACGCGCTCGCCAATAAAATGGTGCGGCGACATCCGCACGTTTTTGCCGACGCCGTGATCGAGGATGTCGACGCGCAGTGGCGCAGTTGGGAGCGCTTGAAAGCGCAAGAAAAGACCGGGCTCGCGCGCGCGAGCAGGCTCGACGGAATACCGCAGCATCTCGGCGCGTTGCAACGCGGGCAGCGCATGCAAGAGAAAGCCGCGCGCGTCGGTTTCGATTGGCCGGGGGTCTCGGGGATTCTCGAGAAACTCGTCGAGGAGCTCGGCGAACTCGCCGAAGCGCGGCGCGCGAAAAACGACGACGACCACGTTCGCGAGGAGCTCGGCGACGTGTTCTTCACCCTCGTCAATCTCGCTCGCGCGCTCGGGATCGATGCCGAGAGCGCGGTTCGCGACGCGAACGAAAAATTCTATCGTCGCTTCACGTTTATGGAGCGCGCGGCGGCCGAACGCGGCGTCGCGCTCGCCGATCTCTCTCTCGACGAACTGGAGGAACTGTGGAAGAGCGCCAAGGGCGGCGTAGCCTGATTCGCCTGCGCATGAGCGCGCACGACGCACATTACGGCGGCAATCTCGTCGACGGCGCGCGCATGCTCGCGCTCTTCGGCGACGTCGCAACCGAATTGTTGATCGCACTCGACGGCGACGAAGGGCTCTTCGTCGCCTACGATAGCGTCGAGTTTCTCGCACCGGTCTATGCCGGCGACTATATCGAAGCGACCGGAGAGATCGTCACGGTCGGCAACACCTCGCGAAAGATGCGCTTCGAAGCGCGCAAGGTCGTCGCCGTGCGCGCCGATATCAACGAAAGCGCGGCCGACCTGCTCGACGATCCCGTCGTCGTCTGCCGCGCGAGCGGAACCTGCGTCACCCCGAAATCCAAGAAGCGACGCTAACCCCACGTGCCGACGATCTCGCAGCAAGTGCTCCTCGTGCTCGCCGTCGGCGTCGTCGGCGTGCTGCATACGATGGTCCCCGACCATTGGGCGCCGATCGCGCTCTTGGCCCGCCGTCGCAAGTGGTCGCAGCTTCAAGTCGGGCGGGCGGCGTTACTCGCCGGGCTCGGGCATACGGTCTCCACGCTCGTCATCGCGACGATCGTGTGGGCGGGCGGCATGTACGTGGCGCAACGCTTCGGACACTTGCTCGGCATGCTCTCGAGCGTCGCGCTCGTGGCGTTCGGCCTCTGGATCGCCGTTGCCGGTTGGCGCGAAATGCGCGAGCACGATCGCGCGCACGGGCACGGGCACGCACACGATCACGACCACGATTCCGGGCGCTCGCGCGGCGCGCTGCTCGTCATTCTCGGTTCCTCGCCGATGATCGAGGGCATCCCCGCGTTCTTCGCCGCATCGCGTTACGGGCTCGGGCAACTCATCACGATGTCGGTTGTCTTCGCCGCGAGCACGATGCTGACATATCTCGCGCTCTGTCTGCTCTCGAGCGCGGGGCTCGCGCGCCTACAGTTCGGCCGTTTCGAACGCTACGGCGAAGTGATTAGCGGCCTCTTCATCGCTCTCTTAGGCGCATTTTTCGCAATCTTCCCCGCAATCTAACGAAGCTGTGCGCGCGCTCTTCGCAGAACCCTCCTTCACGCGTTATTTTCTCGCGCGCCAACTCAGCGTGCTCGCCTATTCCATCGAAGCGGTCGCGGTTGGTTGGCAGATCTACGCGATCACGCACGCGGCACTCGCCTTAGGATTCGTCGGCCTGATTCTCTTCGTGCCGCAAGTCGCGCTCGCGGTACCCGCCGGAGTTCTCGCCGATCGTTTCGACCGCCGGAAAATCGTCTTTCTCGCGTCGGTCGGTGAAGCGCTCGGCGTCGCGATCTTCGCCGACCTCGCCTGGCAGCACTCGCACGCGCTCTGGGCCTATGGATCGGCGCTGCTCGTCGGCGGCACCGCGCGCGCGATCAGCGCGCCCGCCGAACGCGCGCTGCTCGTCGGCATCGTCGAAGAGTCGGCGTTCCAGCGCGCCTCCGCATTGAGCAATTCGATCGGCCAACTGCTCACCATCCTCGGGCCGGCGGCGGCGGGTGCGCTCATCGCGCTCTCGACGCCGTTCGCATTTGCCGTTGCGGCGTGTGCGTACGCCGCATCGACGCTCGCTTACGCATCGTTGCGCGTCCGGTCGCAGCTACATATCGATCCCGGCGAACTCGATCCGATCGGCGGCATCCGCTACCTGCGCGAGCAGCCCGAGGTGCTCGGCGCGATCTCGCTCGATCTCTTCGCCGTGCTCTTCGGCGGGGCGACCGCGCTCTTGCCGATCTTTGCGACGACGATCTTGCACGTCGGCCCGCTAGGCTTCGGCTTGATGCGCGCCGCGCCGGGGCTTGGCGCCGCGCTCGTCGCATGGTATCTCTCGCGCCGACCGCTCGAACGCGGCGCGGGGCGCGCGCTCTTCTTCTGCGTCGCCGCCTTCGGCGTCGCAACGATCGTCTTCGGGCTCTCGAAAAATCTCGCGCTCTCGCTGGTCGCGCTGCTCGCGCTCGGCGGATTCGATATGGTGAGCGTCGTCATTCGCATGACGCTCGTGCAACTACGCACGCCCGACCATCTCCGTGGCCGCGTCAGCGCGATCGAGAATATTTTCATCGGCGCATCCAACGAGTTGGGCGCCTTCGAATCCGGCGTGACCGCCGCGTGGCTCGGCGCCGAGGCCTCGGTCGCGCTCGGTGGCATCGCAACGCTGGTGGTGATTCTCGCGTGGGCGTTCGCCTTTCCGCAGCTCCGCCGGATGGATCGCCTGGAGCGCCCCCGCTAGAGCAGCAGCCGGGCGCCTCTATGTGCTTTTTGTCACAGGAACGAAAAGCGAAGCTGGGAATGGGCTGAGCGCGTCGGCGAGCACGTCGGCGCATTACTGCACTCATCCCTTCGCACTTAAGGAGACCCCTTGAACGTTCGATCTTCTCGCGCCCTGCGCGGCCTCGCTTCGGCGGCCGCCGCATGCGCGCTCGGCGTCCTGGTTGCCGGTTGCGGTGGCGGCGCCGGCTCCTCGGCCCTTCCGACCAAGCCCGTCTCGCCCGCGAGCGCTTTCAAACCGAAAATCTTCCCCGTCATGCACATCTCGCGCTCGACTGCGAAGATCGCGATGGCGAAGCTGACGCGCTCGGGAGCGTATTTCTCCCCGATCGTCGGCGGCAAACCGATCCGCATTCACACGAAAACCGTCTCGGCGGGCATGAACCTCACCAACAACGGCGGCCCCGTCGTGCCCACGGCGAGCGTCTACAACATCCTGGTGAACTGCCCCGACGAGAGCTGCTGGGGCGGCGATATCTCGGGCTTCGAGAACAGCTTCTTCTCCAGCGACATGATCCACATTCTCGACCAGTACGTCGGACAGTCGGCGACCTATACCGTCGGCGGCGACGTGCCGGTGACCTATAACACCAGCAGCCAACTCGGCGACCAAGATATCGTCAACATCATCTACAACGTCGCCCAGCAGTACGGCACCGGGTACAACGCCGTCTACAACGTCTTCCTCGAGAACGGCGTGCAGCAGTGCAGCCAGAACGCCGGCGGCTGCTACCTGCAGCAGTACTGCGCCTATCATGGGAGCAACGACTACAGCGATATCGGGCACACCCTCTACACCGTCGAGCCCTACCAAGATGTCTCGGGCTGCCAGGTGAGCTCGGTGAGCAACGGCGGACAATCGCCGAATGGATCGACGATCGATTCGACCTCGTCGACGCTCTCGCACGAGCTCTCCGAGACCTTCACCGATCCCGACGTCGCGATCAACAACCTCGCGTGGTACAACTCCTCGGGCGGCGAGATCGGCGATCTCTGCGCCCCGGCGGCGGGCGTCCCGACGCAACAGATCTCGCTCAACGGCAGCGTCTTCGAGATCCAAGGCGAGTACGACAACAACGTCTCCGATTGCTCGTGGCAATCGCCGTAGCGTCGCTGCGGTAGAGGCAATTCGGCGGGGTTCGGTTCGCAAGAGCCGAACCCCGTCGCTATGTCGGTTCTACGTGCGGATACGGCAGCGATTGCAAGCGCGGCCGCCGCGCTCCGCGCCGGAGCCTGCGTCGCCTTCCCGACCGAGACCGTCTACGGGCTCGGCGCGGTCGCCTTCGACGCTCGCGCCGTCGCGCGAATCTTCGAAATTAAAGCGCGCCCGACGTTCGATCCGCTCATCGTCCACGTCCTCGATGCCGAGATGCTCGCGCGCGTCGTCGGCGACGTCCCGCCGCTCGCGGCCCGGCTCGCGGAAAAATTCTGGCCCGGCGCGCTGACGCTCGTGCTCGCGAAACGTCCGGAGATTCCGGGGATCGTTACCGCAGGGCTCGAGACGGTCGCCGTGCGCATGCCCGCACACCCGGTCGCGCGCGCGCTCCTCGCCGCGACGAAGATGCCGATCGCGGCACCGAGCGCGAATCCCTTCGGGCGGCTCAGCCCGACGAGCGCCGAGCACGTGCGCGCCCAACTCGGCGAGCGTGTCGAGATCGTTCTCGACGACGGTGCGACGCCGTTAGGGATCGAATCGACGATCGTCGCGTTCGATCCAGTTCCGAGGCTGCTGCGCCACGGCGCGATCGCGCGCGAAGCGATCGAAACGGAGATCGGCCCGCTGCTCGATGCAACGGCACCGAGCGATGGATCGGCGCCGCAAGCACCGGGGCAATTGCTGCAGCATTATGCGCCGCGCACCCCGATTCGCGTGATCGATCGCCTCCCGCCGCTCGAACGGCGCGCGAATGCCGCCTACCTCGGCTTCCAGCAGGGCGCCGAGGGCTACGCCGCGCAGCGCGTGCTCTCGCCCGAGGGGAGCGAGAGCGAGGCCGCCGCACATCTCTTCGAATATCTGCACGAACTCGACGCCCTCGGGCTCGAACGCATCGACGCTGCACGCGTGCCGCAACGTGGGCTCGGCGCGGCGATCGCCGACCGGCTCGCACGCGCGAGCGCGCGATGAAGGCACCGACGGTCGCGACCGACCGCGAGAAACAACGCGCGCTCCTCGCGCTGCTCGTCCTCGCGTTCGCGTGGGGTTTGAATTGGGTCGTCCTCAAAGTCGCCGTCGCGTACGCGCCGCCGTTGGTTTTCGCCGCAGCGCGGATGATCGGCGGCGGCATCGCGCTGCTCGCGCTCTGCGCGTGGCGCGGGCGCGGCGTGCGGCCGCGCCATCTCGCCACCTATACGTGGATCGGGCTCTTTCAGACCGCGGGCTTCATGGGCTTCGTGATGATGGCGATCGCGATCTCCGGGGTCGGCGCGATCTCGACGCTCGCCTATACGATGCCACTCTGGGTCGCGGTCGGCGGCGTATTCTTTCTCGGCGAACGCCTGCACCCGTTGCAGATCGTCGCGCTCGTGTTGGCGATGCTCGGCATCCTCGCGATCGTCGGCTTCGACCATCTCGGCCGCGCGGGCTACGCCGATGCGCTCGCATTACTCGCGGGGATCGCGTGGGCGATCGGCGTCGTCATCACCAAACGGCTCGCCAATCGTACCGAGATCGACGTGATCGAACTCACCACCTGGCAGATGCTCGCCGGCGGCGCGGCGTTGGGTATCGCCGCGTTTTTCGTGCCGCACGGCGCGACGCATTACACGCTCGCCTATATCGGCGCGCTCGCCTATAACATCTTTATCGCGACCGCACTCGCCTACGTGCTCTGGGTCTACGTGCTCGATCGCCTGCCGGCGCGCGACGCAAGCATGGGCGTGCTGAGCAATCCCATCGTCGGCATCATCGCCGCGTGGGGATTTCTCGGCGAGATTCCCTCGCCGAGCGTCGGCTGGGGGATCGCACTCACGCTCGCCGGGCTCGCACTGATGGCGTACGCCGATCGCTCCGGCGCGCGATGAACGCAGCCGCGAAGGCCCTGCGCAAACGTCTTCCGCGCGCGACCCTGTGCGTCTGGGACGATGCGATGCGCGCCGAAGATCCGCTCGCCGCGCTCCGACGCCAGGAATCGACGCGCATCCCCGCGCTGTTACCGATCCGCCACCAACGGATGCGACGCGATCCGTTTAGCTTTCTGCGCGGCTCGGCGGCGATCGCCGCGAGCGACTTCGCCGCACTTCGCGTGACCGGGCTGCGCGCGCAACTCTGCGGGGACGCGCATCTACTCAACTTTGCGGTCTTCTCCACCGCGGAGCGCGCGCTCGTTTTCGATCTCGTCGATCTCGACGAAACGCTTCCCGGACCCTGGGAATGGGATATCCTCCGGCTCTCTTCGAGCATCATCGTCTTCGCGGCCTCGGTCGGAATACGGAACGACCGCGCGCAGGATGCCGTCGTCGCCGCCGCCCAGGCGTACCGCGAAGCGATGAATGCGCACGCGCAGCTCGATCCGCTCGCAATTTGGTACGATCGCATCGACGTCGACGCGCGGATCGCCGATGACGAAACGATGCGTGCCGCCGCAGCGGCGCTCGTGCCGAGGCTCGCGTCGCCGAACGAACGCACGCCACGCTTCGTCGATCGCCCGCCGCTCTTTCGGCGCCTGCGCCACGCCGACGACCGCGTCGAGCTCGCGCACGGGATCCTGCGTTCCTATCGCGCCGCACTTCCCGACGATAGTCGAGCGCTCTTCGACCGCTATCACAGCGTCGATATCGCGCTCAATATCGTCGGTATCGGTGGCGTCGGCACGCTCTGCCTCGTCGTGCTCCTGCTCGCCGGCTCGGAACGACCGCTGCTCTTGCAGCTACGAGAGGCGCAACGCTCGACGCTCGAGCGCCCGCTGGGGCTCAGCCGCTTCGCCCACCACGGCGAGCGCATCGTCGCCGGCGAACGGCTCGCGCGCGCGGCGAGCGATCCGTTTCTGGGCTGGACGAGCGATGGCGACCGCGATTTTTACCTCCGTCGTTTGCCCGACGCGCACGCATCGCTCGATACGACCGGCGTTCGCGCATCGACGTTGATTCGCTACGCTCGCCATTGCGGCAGAGCGCTCGCCCGCGCGCACGCGCGTTCCGGCGAACCGAGCGCGATCGGCGGCTATCTCGGCAATAGCGCCGAATTCGAGGAAGCGATGCTGCAATTCGCGCTCGCCTACGGCGTGCGTTGCGAGCGCGATTACTCCGCGTTCGTCGCCGCTTGCGCGCGCGGCGAATTCGCGTTCGACGAATAGCGACGCGCGAGCCACATCGCGTTGCCGACCACGAAGAGACTCGACGCCCCCATCGCACCGGCGGCGTAGATCGGGGCGACGATCCCGAACGCCGCGAGCGGTACCAAGGCCACGTTGTAGGCGAGCGCCCAGAAGAAATTCATGACGATCGTGCGCATGGTGGCGCGCCCGATCTCGATCGCATCGACGATCGCCGCGGGGTCGTCGCGCAACGCCGCGGTTCCCGCCGTCTCCAACGCGACGGCGGCGCCGGCACCCATCGCCATGCCGACGTTTGCGAGCGCGAGCGCGGGGGCATCGTTGATGCCGTCGCCTAAAAACGCGACTTGCGCGCCGCCCTCGCGAAGGGTGCGCACGAGCTCGCCCTTCGCTTCGGGCAAGAGCTCGGCGTAGACGCGTTCGATCCCGCACGCCGCGGCGATGCGCCGCGTAACGCCGGGCGCGTCGCCGCTCGCGAGCGCGACGACGATCCCGCGCGCCTTCAATCGCTCGACCGTGCTCCGCGCGTCGTCGCGAATGGGATCGGCGATGCGAATGCGCCCGAGCGCGGCGCCATTCTCGACGACGTAGAGCGCGCTCTCGATCGCGTCGACCTCGGGCACTTCGGCGAACGCGACGCCACGCTCGCGCAGAAATGCCGCGCTCCCGACGAGTACGGTACTCCCCGCGACGCTCGCCGCGAGGCCGCGCCCGCGCACCGCCGCGACGTCGCGTGCGGGCTCGAAGGTCAGCGAGCGCGCCCGCGCTTCACGAACCACCGCACCGGCGAGCGGATGCGTCGATGCAATTTCGAGCGATGCTGCAAGCCCGAGCAGCCGCGTCTCGTCGCCGGTAAAAACGTCGATGCCGACCACCTGCGGGCGCCCGCGCGTGAGCGTACCCGTCTTATCGAAAACGACGGTGTCGATTTTCGCGAGCCGCTCGAGCGCGTCGGCATCCTTCACCAAAATACCGTTCCGCGCCGCGACGCCG
>JAJZVP010000159.1 GCA_021845615.1 bacterium
TCGCGTTCGCGCTGCCTTTCGGCGGCGCGATTTCGGCGCGCGGCTACTACCATTATCACGAACGTTTCAAACCGATCCGCTGCGGCACCGAGCTGTGGGCGATGAAAACGCTGCGCGATCGCGACGCGGCGCACATCAATTTCGCCCCCCACGCAACCAGCATTGCGTGGCTCGCGGCACAGCGCGCACCGAGCGATCCCGATCTCGTCGCCCATCGTCTGGCGCCGGTAGAAACGACGGTGTGGCGCGTGCGCGCGCAGCTCGTCGGCTATCGCATCGAAGCCGACGGAGACTACCACTTGGTGCTGCGCGATCCCCGCAACGGCGCGACGATGATCGGCGAGATTCCGCTTCCACGATGCGTGGCGACGCGCGGCGCGCAGTACGCCGCGCTACGCGCGCAGATCGATCGCATCGGTCACCATCCCGCGACGCGCTTTTGGTGGTGGCTCGATTACCACGGCGCGACGCCGCCGACCATAACGGTCGCCGGCGTCGGCTTTTTCGATCGTATCCACCAGCAAGACGGCGTCGCGCGCAACGGCGTCGAGCTGCATCCGGTGCTCGGCGTCGGCCCGTAGCCGCCGCCGAACGCGGTTTCTTCGCGGAGGTTAGAGCCCCAGCGGATAGGCCTCCTCGCCGTGAAGCGCGATGTCGAGCCCTTGCTCTTCACCCTCCGGCGGCACTTTCACCGGCGTGATGAAATTAATGAGCCACAGCATGACGTAGGTAAACACGAATGCGTACGCGCTGCAAAGCACGTCCGCCGTCACCTGTTTGCCGAAGAATGCGACGCCTCCGTTTAACAGGCCATTCGCTCCGGCGGGATTCCACTGCGTTGAGGCAAAGACGCCGAGCAGGGCGATGCCGAGAAAACCACCGACGCCGTGCACGCCCCAAACGTCGAGCGCGTCGTCCCAACCGAGGCGATTTTTCAACGCGACGGCATAGTAGCACACGCACCCGGCGGCGAGCCCGATGATGACGGCGGTAACCGGCGAAACGTAGCCCGCGGCGGGCGTAATCGTTGCGAGGCCGGCGACCGCACCGGTGAGCAGGCCGACGAATTTCGGTTGCCGACCGTATGCCCACTCGATGAGGAGCCAAGCGACCGCAGCGAATGATGCCGCGACATCGGTGTTGAGGAATGCGGTTGCCGTAACGGAATCGACGCGGAGTTCGGAGCCGGCATTAAAACCATACCACCCGAACCACAGCAACCCGGTGCCGAGTGCGATGAGCGGCACGTTGTGGGGTTTGTTCTCGACGATCGTGCGCCGACCGACATAGAGCACCGATGCGAGTGCGGCGAAGCCCGCCGATGCGTGTACCACGATGCCGCCGGCGAAATCGAGCACTCCCCACTGGGCGAGCAGCCCCTGCGGGCTCCAGATCATATGAACGAATGGGAAGTATACGAAAACGAGCCAAGCGGTGAGAAACCAAAAGTAGGCTTTGAAAGTCACGCGGTTGGCGAAGGCGCCGGTAATCAGCGCGGGCGTGATGATCGCGAACATCATCTGGTAGGCGACGTGCACGACGAGCGGAATGCCGGCGTTGTTTCCGGTGAACATCGTCTGCAGCGTTACCCCGCGAAGAAACGCGTAGGTAAATGGGTTGCCGATAATTCCGTGCCAATCGGGGCCGAAGCTCATCGAATAGCCGAAGGCAAACCAGAGAACGGTCGTCCAGCCCAGCGACATGAAACTTTGAATCATGATGCTGAGCACATTTTTACGTGCGACGAGGCCGCCGTAAAAAAATGCGAGCCCCGGCGTCATCAGCATGACGAGGCTCGCGCAGAGTAACATGAAGCCGGTATTACCAATGTTGACCGGCATCGTAGCGGTAGGCATAGGCACCTCCAGAATAATAACAGCAGGCGGATGCTACGCCTGGAGGCGGCCTATTCCTTCGCCCGTTCCATTATTTCAACGGCGTCGCGGACTGCACGTTGGAGCTAAAGCGGCCGAAGGTCGCGGGGTACTGGCGGAAGAGATTCTCGAGCGCGGTGATGCGTTCGGCGTCGCCGGGGTGATCGGAGAGAAACTCCGGCGGGCTCGCCATGTTCGTGTTTTCGAAACGCCGGAAGAGCCAAACCATGCCCCACGGGTTCTCGCCCGCCGCCGCGCACGTAAATGCGCCCTTGCGATCGGCATTTTGCTCGACGGTTCGCGAGAAGCGGAGGCTCTCCAGCTGCGTGCCGATACCGAGGACGGTATTGACGACGCGATTGTTGCCTCCGCCGAAGAGCATATCGGCGATCGTCGCCATGATGTTCAAGCGCTGGTTCTTCTGCATGAGGTTGAAGACGTCGTGGTGGATATCGTGTGAGGTCTCGTGGCAGAGAACGCCCGCGAGTTCTTGCTGGTTCTGTACGAACGTCATCAACGAATCGGTGACGTAGACGTTGCCGCCGGGAACCGCGAACGCGTTGGGTTGCTTCATATGCACGAGAAGAAAGCGAAACGGGAAATCGTACTGCGGATCGGCGACCTTGGCAATGCGCGCGGCGATAGGATTGAGGATGCGGTAGTAGGGTGAGGATTGGATAAGCACGCCTTGCTTTTGCAGCGTTTGATATTCTTGTTGGCCGACTTGCGCTTCCCACTGGTGTTCGGTGAGCGCTGCGGCCGGCGCAGCGGCGCCGAGCGCGATGAGCGCGGCGAGGGCCGTTGCAACGATTCGTGCATTCATAACCTTCTGAGCTTCGGCATTTCTCCCAAGAAGGCTCCTTTTTGAGAGGAGCCTTCGCGGAGAAACGCAAAGCCGAGATCGTTCGCTGCCGGGAACCCGGTGAAATTCCGGGACGGTCGCGCCACTGTAAGCGGGGAGCTTCCATCGCCACTGCGAGAGCGGGAAGGCGTTTGGAGCGATAGCTACGATCCGCAAGTCAGGATACCGCAACGAACGCTTGCTTGTGTACGCCTCGCGTAAAGGTGGTGCGAATGGTTCCCTCGATCTCGACCCGCAAGGGCGACGCCGGCGTCACGCGCTTGGGCGGCGGCGAGCAAATTTCGAAAGCCGATGCGCGCGTCGAGGCCTACGGGGCGATCGACGAACTCAATACCATTATCGGGCTCGCGCGAGCGCTCTGTACCGACGAAGAGCTGCGCGGCATCGTTCGCGCGATTCAGCGCGAGCTTTTTCCGATCGGCTCTGCAATCTCGACCAAGCCGACGACGAAAAAAGCCGTTCCGACGATCGGCAAGGAGATGGTTCATCGGCTCGATGCGCTGGTGGAGCGATTCGAAGCCGAACCGAATATTTTGCGCGACTGGTCGCTGCCGGGAGAGTTTCGAGAATCTGCTGCATTCGACGCCGCGCGAGCGATCTGTCGGCGCGCGGAGCGCGCGGCGGTGCGTTACGTTTCGAGCGGCGGCGTCGTTCAGCCGACCGTGCTCGAGTATCTGAACCGCCTGAGCGACGTTCTCTGGCTCTGCGCGCGCGTCGTTGAAGCGCGCAACGGCATCGATGCGCGATTGCGCGACGAGGAGCACCCGGGGCCGCCGTGGTCGCGCGCGTGGTGATTCGCACGAAGGTTTTTGCCGCCGCGCTCGCACTCGATATCGTCCTCGGCGACCCGCCGGAGTTCCCGCATCCCGTCGAAGCGATCGGCGCGGCGATCGACTGCTGCGATCGTTTCGCAAGCGCGCGTTCGATACGCGAGCACCCACTTTTCGGCCGCATCGCGGGTGTCGTAACGACGCTCGCCATCGTCGGTGCGAGCTACGGCATCGCGGCGGCGTTGGTGCGGCGCACGGGGAGAGCGTGCACGGCAATCGAGATACTCCTCGCGGCGAGCACGTTGGCGTGGAGAAGCCTGATCGCCGAAGCGAAATCCGTTGAATCGGCGTTAGCGGCGGGCGACCTCGAACGCGCGCGCCGACGGCTCGCGCGCATCGTTGGGCGCGATACCCAAGATTTGTCGGAGGCGGAGATCGTGCGCGCTACGATCGAAACGCTCGCCGAGAGTCTCTGCGACG
>JAJZVP010000160.1 GCA_021845615.1 bacterium
GTCGGCATCGCATCGGTGCTGCTCCCGGCGCAAGCGTTTCTCGCTCGCGGCGCTCGCGTGCGACTCTTTTACGGCGCGCGAACCGCCGAGCGATTGGTGGAGGCCGAACGCTTTGCAACCGAAGGCTGCGACCTCTTGCTCGCAACCGACGACGGCTCGCGCGGGCACCGCGGCGTCGTCACCGAGGTGCTCGCGCGCGAGCCGGCTCCGGAAGCGATTCTCGCCTGCGGCCCGACGCCGATGTTGCGTGCGGTCTCCGCATACGCACAGGAGCGCAACGTTCCGGCGCAACTCTCGCTCGAAGAAGCGTTCGGGTGCGGCGTCGGTGGGTGTTGGGGTTGCGTCGTGCCGATTATCGGCAGCAGCGCGCAGGCACCGTCGTTTCCCCCGAGCGATGCCGACGGCAGCGATGTCGTGCACGCGCGCGTTTGCGTGGAGGGCCCCGTATTTTGGGCGCACGAATTGAGATGGTAGATCCGTCCGGCTTCGATGTGAGCGCGCGAATCGGTTCGCTCGTGCTCCCGTATCCCACCGTCGGCTTGAGCGGCTGCTACGGCAGCGGAGCGGAGTTCGCTCCTTACGTCGATCTCTCGCGCCTTGGAGCCGTGGTGCTCAAGAGCGTGACGCGCCGTCCGCGCATGGGAAATCCGACGCCGCGCATCGTGCATACGCCGGCGGGAATGCTCAACGCCATCGGTTTGCAGAATCCCGGCATCGATTGGTACCTGCAGCACGACGTCGCGAAGTTCGCGCAGACGCCGTGCGCGACCATCGGCAGCGTCGCTGGGTTCAGCGTCGACGATTACGCCTACGTCTGCGAACGGCTCGCCGCGCGTAGCGAGATCGCGGCGATCGAACTGAATATTTCCTGTCCGAACGTCGCGCACGAAGGCGAGACCTTTGCCTGCGATCCGAACCTTACCGCCCGCGTCGTTCGCGCCGCCCGCGCGACGACCGAGAAGCCGATCATCGCAAAACTTTCGCCGAACGTTACCGATATCGGAACGATCGCGCGCGCGGCGGTCGAAGCGGGAGCCGATGCGCTCGCGGTGGTGAATACGGTGCGCGGAATGGCGATCGATATCTACCGGCGCAAACCGCGTTTGGGGAACGTTACCGGAGGTCTCTCCGGCGCGGCGATCCGGCCGATCGCGCTGCTCGCGGTCTACGAAGTCGCGCGGGCGGTCTCGGTCCCGATCGTCGGGCAGGGCGGCATCGAAACCGCGAGCGATGCGATCGAATTTTTGCTCGCGGGAGCGAGCGCCGTCGGCATCGGCACCGCAAATTTTGCCGATCCGCGAGCACCGATGACGATTCTCGACGGGATTCTCGCCTACATGGCACAACAGAACGTTCGTTCGCTGCGCGACATCGTCGGGACGGCGAACGCCGGATTTGCCAACAGCAGTCAATTCGAAGGAGACGAAGGATAATAGCATGGCCCAATTAATCGTGGCGCTCGATCTGCCGACCGCCGAAGAAGCGGAACGGTGCATCGACGAACTCTACGAGACCGACGTCATCTTCAAAATCGGGCTCGAAGGGCTCTGCGGTTATCCCGAACGGATCTTCGCCCACGCCGAAGCGCGCGACGTGCGCGTCTTCATCGATGTAAAGCTGCACGACATTCCGCGTACCGTCGGTGCGGCGATGGAACGTCTGGTTCGCCCGAACGCCTCGATCATCAACGTGCACGCACTCGGGGGATCGCGCATGATGCATGCGGCGGTCGATGCGGCGGCGCACCGTGCCGAACAACTCGGTATCACTCGTCCGGAGATTTTTGCCGTCACGATGCTCACGAGCATGGAGCAACGCGATGCCGAAGAGTTGGGTCTCGGCGGCGATATCGGCGGCATCGCGATGCGCTTGGCCGGGCTCGCGCGGCGCTCCGGTTGCGACGGAGCGATTTGTAGCGTGCACGAAGTCGCGGCGCTCAAAGCGACCTACGGCGGCAATTTTCTCGCGCTCACGCCGGGCATTCGCCCCGCCGATGCCGAGGCGCACGACCAGCGGCGCGTCGCGACGCCGCGCGGCGCGGTCGCTGCCGGCAGCGACTATATCGTCGTAGGCCGGCCGATTCTGACCGCTCCCGATCGGCTCGCGGCGACGCGGGCGATTCTCGATGAAATCGTCGAGGCGCGCGCGTGATGGATGCGGCACGGTTGCGCGAAGCGCTCGTCGAGCGCGGCGCACTCTTGGAAGGGCACTTTCGTCTTTCGTCTGGGCGGCATAGCGACCGCTTCATCCAGAAGTTCCGCATTCTCGAAGAGCCGAAACTCGTCGCGCCCGTCGCCGAGGCGATCGCCGCGCGCTTCGCGGCGCAACGCCCGAACATCGTCGTGAGCGCCGCGGTCGGCGGCATTATTTTGGGCTACGAGGTGGCGCGTGCGTTGGGGCTGCGCGCGATCTTCGTCGAGAAAGAGGGCGGCGTTCCCGTGCTGCGCCGCGGGTTCGCGCTCGGCCCCGCCGATCGCGCGCTCGTCGTCGAAGACGTCGTGACGACCGGTGGATCGGTTCGCGAAGTGCTGCAACTCATCGGCGAACACGGCGCGACGTGCGTCGGCGTCGGTGCGATCGTCGCCCGCTCGATTCCCGATTTCGGCGTGCCCTTCGAAGCGCTCTTGGAGATGCCGATCGAATCCTTCGCGCCCGACGCGTGCCCGCTCTGCGCGCGCGGAGAGCCCATTATCGATCCGGGTTCGCGCCGCGCGTGAGCCGGCCCGCGGTTCGCGCGCTCGCCCCGTATGTGGCGGGCACCAGTATCGAAGAGGTGCGTCGCCGCTTCGGGCACGCGCGGATCGTGAAGCTCGCCTCGAACGAAAACCCGCTCGGAAGTTCTCCGCTCGCACTCGCGGCGTTGCGAAGCGCGGATCGTCTGAATCTCTATCTCGATGACGCGCACGAAGCGTTGCGCGAACGCCTCGGCGCGAGCGAAGGGCTCGGTGCGGAGAACGTCGTGCTGGGGCACGGCAGCAACGAGATCGTCAATACGATCGCGCAGACCTTCCTCGATCCCGGCGACGAAGTGGTGATCGCCGATCCGAGTTTCTCGCTCTATCGTTTAGCGGTCTCGTTAGTCGGCGCGCTCCCGGTCGAGGTGCCGCTGCTCGACGGCGTTCACGATATCGAACGGATGCTCGCCGCCGTCGGCCCGCGCACGAAAGCGTTCTTCGTTTGCGATCCCAACAATCCGACCGGCACGGTGCTCCCCGCCGTTGCCTGGGACTACTTGTTCGAACGCATACCGCCCGACGTGTTGTTGGTGATCGATCGTGCCTACGCGGAGTATCTCGACGCGGCGGGATTCGATATCGCGCAACTCGTGTTGGGGCGCGGCAACGTCGTGGTGCTGCGAACGATGTCGAAGGTCTACGGACTCGCGAGCCTGCGTTTCGGCTACGCGTACGGCGATCGCGAAAGCATCGAATGGCTCCAGCGGGTCCGCCTACCTTTTAACGTTTCCCGCCCCGCCGCGCTCGGCGCCGCGGCGGCGCTCGACGACGTCGATTTTCTCGAGAAGAGTATCGCGCTCAATGCGGCAGAACGCTCGCGCGTCACGGACGAACTGCGGGCGCGTGGATTGCACTGTTATCCTAGCGGCGCGAATTTCTATGCCGTGACGGTGCCGATCGCCGCGCACGACGCTTACGAAGCGCTCCTGGAACGCGGGATCATCGTGCGTTCGGGCGACGCGCTGCGGATGCCGGGTCGATTGCGCGTCACCGTCGGTACGCGCGAAGAGAACGATGCCTTTCTCGCGGCGCTCGCCGACGCCGCATTGGGAACGCAGGCGTGAGCGCGCCGACGATACGCTGCGCGAGCGGTGCCGCCGACCGCGCCTTCGTCGAACGCTGCGGCGTCGACTCGCTCGGCAGTAGCGCCTCGCCGCTGCGCCCGGCACCGGAGGCGGCGTTGCGCGCGAATTTTCTGCGCTTGCTCGA
>JAJZVP010000030.1 GCA_021845615.1 bacterium
CCCGCGAGGAGCACGCCGAAGAGGCTCTCGCCGACGATCAACCCCGATGCGAGCAGGACGCCCAAGCGCCGTCCGAGATCGGCGAACGCTTCGCCGCGCAGGCGACGTTCGTACCAGTATCCGAGCAACGCACCGATGACCACCGGTGCGGTCGTCGAGGTGGGGAGATAGATACCGAGGCCGACGGCGAGCGGCGGAAGCTTGCCGCGCCCGGTCGCGCGCAACACTTCGTCGATCGCGACGACGACCGCGCCGATCAAACCGCCGATGCCGATGAGCGACCAGTCGAGATTGCCGCCGAGCACCCCCTTCGCCAATGCGGTGATGAGCATCGCTTGCGGAGCGGGCAGCGGATGCGATCCCGGCGCGACGTGGAGATTTGCCGCGCCCATGAAACCGTATCCGCGCGCGAGCAAATCGAGAATCGGCGGGATGACCGCCGCGCCGACGATCACGCCGATCACCAATGCGACCTGCTGTTTCCACGGCGTCGCATCGACGAGTTGCCCCGTCTTGAGATCTTGCAAATTATCGTTCGCAATCGTGGCGACCGAGATCACCACCGTCGTTACGAAGAGCGCGAACGCAAGGAGCGGTTGTTCGAGTGCCGGGTGTGCGTGCCCGAAGAGTACGGCGATCGACGCGATCCCTAGGACCGCGAGGATGGCGAGCCCCGAGACCGGGCTGTTCGACGAACCGATCAAGCCGGCCATATAGCCGCAGATCGCCGCGACGAAGAGCCCGACGATCGCGATGTAGAGAACCGCCACGACGATGAGCGGTATCGCGATCGCGGGCGGTAGTACTCCCTGCACGAAGACGAAGAGCAAGACCGCGAGCGGCAGCATCAGCGCCGCCGAGACGCCGGTGACGATCCCGATGGGGATATCGCGTTCGGTGCGGTCGAGCTCGTGCGCGCGTCCTTCTTTCCGCGTCCGCGCCGCAGCGAGCGCGCCGCGAAGACCTTCGAGGACCGGCGCGAGCAGTTTCAGGAGCGTCCAAATCGCCGCCACGCCGATCGCACCCGCGCCGAGAAAACGCACGTCGTGCGACCATATCGCCATCGCGACATCCATTGGCGCGCCACCGGCAACCGGATGGATCGTCGTCAGAATCGGCACCAAGATACCCCAGGCGATCGCGATGCCCGCGAGGATCGCAAGCCCGACGCTCAATCCGATCAGGTGCCCCGCGCCGACGAGCGCGAGCGAGAGCGAGATGCCGATACCGGTCGTCGCATGTCCGAAGCGACGGTAGGCATCGAACTCGCCGATAAAGATGCGCGTCGCGACGACGGCGGCGAACGCCGCCGATGCGATCGCGCCGGCGACGATCGCAACGAGTCCGGCCGCTCCCTCGGCGGCGCCGGTTTTCGACGACGCGCCGACGCGAAGAACTTCTGCCGCCGCGACGCCCTCGGGATAGGGAAGATCGGAGTTCGTCACCAACGCGCGCCGCAGCGGAATGGTGTACATCACGCCGAGGATTCCGCCGAGCGCTGCGACGGAGAACGATTCCCAGAACGGGAAGCCCGTCCACCAACCGATCATCACCAAGCCGGGCAGCACGAAGATGATCGACGAGAGCGTCCCCGCCGACGACGCAACGGTCTGCACGATGTTGTTCTCTTGCACGCTCGAATCTTTAAACCAGCGCAAGATCGCCATCGAGATCACCGCCGCGGGGATCGACGACGCGAAGGTCAGCCCCACCTTCAAACCGAGGTAGACGTTCGCAGCGGTAAAGAAGAGCGTGATAATCGCGCCGATGACGACGCCACGCAGCGTCAATTCGTGGCTTGCTTTCATGCCAGCGCCCTTACGCCGTCGCCGCGCCATTCCATGCCGCAGCGCAGGGATCGCTCGAAGGGCGAGCGCAGTGAGCCGCCCGTGAACTTTCGCGTCGCGTGTGCCGGTGTCGACGAACTCGACTTCAACGAACCCGCTACGGTCCTACGGGCCCGCACGCTCACCGAGGCCGAGCGCGCTCTCGCTGAGGCGGAGCGCGGGCTCGCCGACGGCTATTGGATCGCGGGATATCTCAATTACGCGCTCGGATCGGCGTATCACGCCCTTCCCGTTCGCGCCGAGTGGCCGCTGGTCGCCATCGGTCTCTTTGCGTCACCCTCCCCGCGCGTCGCCCCGCCGTGCGGCCCGGAGCGCTGCGCGCCGCCGTTGCCGCTCTTCACCGAGCGCGCGTACGAACGCGCGATCGCCGAGATCGTCGCGGCGATTCGCGACGGCGACGTGTACCAAGTCAATTACACGGTTCCGTTTCGCTTTTCGTTTACCGGCGATCCTTACGCGCTCTGGTCGACGATTGCGGCGCGCACATCGGCACGCTACCAGGCGTTCGTGCGCGACGAAGAACGGATCGCGCTTTCGTGGTCGCCGGAGCTCTTTCTCGCGTTCGACGGCACGCGCGTAACGGCGCGCCCGATGAAAGGCACCGCACCAATCGACCACAGCGACGAGCTCGCGAGCGAAAAGAATCGCGCGGAGAACCTGATGATCGTCGACATCCTTCGCAACGATCTTCACCGTCTCGGCGCACGCGTCTCCGTCGATCGATTGCTCGAAGTCGAACGCTACCCCACCTTCGCCACGATGACCTCGACGCTCCGCGCCGATCTCGACACCACGCCGACGCTCGCCGAAATTTTTGCCGCGACCTTTCCCTGCGCGAGCGTTACCGGGGCCCCCAAGCGCGCCGCTATGGAGCGGATCGCGCGCCTCGAGGGGCGCCCGCGCGAACTCTACTGCGGAAGCATCGGCTATCTCGCACCGGAGCGTCGCGGCTGGTGGAACGTGGCGATACGGACGGTACAGATCGAGGGCGATGCGGCGAGCGTCTCCGCCGGCGGCGGCATTCTCTACGATTCGGTCGCCGACGACGAACGGAGCGAGGTCGATACGAAGCTCCGCTTTCTCTGCGAAGCGGCGGCGATCGAACTGTTGGAGACGCTGGCGAGCGACGCCCCAGAGCGCACGATCGCTCTCCACCTCGATCGCCTGCAACGCTCCGCGGAGCTTCTGCACCTGCCTTTCGACGGCGACGAACTCTACGCGCGTATCGACGGCGCCCGCAACGGCGCGAGCGCGCCGCTGCTGCTACGCATCCGCCTCCGGCGCGACGGCACGTTCGTCGTTCGTAGTGAAGCGCTGCAACGTCCCGCCGCAATCGACATCGCGCTCGCGCCAACGCGCGTGCGCTCCGACGATCCGTGGCTACGGATCAAAAGCTCCTATCGCCCCGCATACGAGGAGGCTGCCGCCTACGCCGCCGCATCGCAGGCGTTCGACGCCGTGCTCTGCAACGAACGCGGCGAACTCACCGAAGGGAGCCGCAGCACGCTGTTCGTCAAGCGGAACGGCCGGCTGCTCACGCCGCCGCTCTCCGCAGGGGTTTTGCCGGGCATCCTCCGCGCGCAACTCCTCGAGGCCGGGGAGGCCGAAGAAGCGCCGCTCGCGCCGAACGACCTCACCGAGGCCGAAGAGATTTACCTTGGGAACTCCGCCCGCGGCTTGATGCGCGTGCGTTCGATTCGCTAGCGCCCGAGATTTTAACCGAGAATTTTCGCAAACGTATCGGTGAGTCGAGCGATCTCTTGTTGATCGATCGAGCCGTTCTTTCCGGGCTTGAGACATTGTACGAGGCTCGAGGTCATCAGCTGCACGGTCGCTCGTTCGAGCGCGGCTTTCGCCGCGCCCATTTGTTGGGCGATCGCGTGGCAATCGCGTCCTTGCTCGATCATGCGCGCGATGCCCTGAATCTGCCCCTCAACGCGGCGTAGGCGCGTCAGCACGTCGCCGGCGGTCGTCGCGTCGAGACTGCCGTGAAAGTCGGCCGGAGCCCCCGCTCGTTGCTTTGCCATGCCGATACTCTACCCCGTAGCCCCGCGTCTTGCAATACCCTAGGGGGTATGGTATCATCACGACCGTTCCTAACCGTCTTTTTTGGGGAGTTTCTCGAATGCGTTTCACCGATTCACTGATGTGCCCGGCGCGCGAGCGTGGCTGGAAGGTCGAAGCAACCGTGCGCGGCATCGCCGGCACGATCGTGCTCGCGAGCCTCGCGCTGTCGTTGCTCGATCGTCGCTGGCTCTGGCTGACCGCGTTCGTCGGCGCGAACCTCCTCCAGTCGTCGCTGACGGGGTGGTGCATGATGTCGAACATTTTGGCTGCAGTCGGCGTCGGAGGGAAAACGCGTGAAGCGTAGCACGATCGCGGCGCTCGCCGTAGCGTCCTCCTTCGCCCTCACCGCTTGCGGCGGCGGCGAATCCAAACAGCAAGCCGCGCCTGCAATCGCGGTGCGCACGACGACCGTAACGAGCGGCTCGATCGCATCGACGACCGATTTTTCCGGCTCCCTCGTCGCCGTGCATCGTGCGACCGTCGGCGCCCTGACGCCCGGGCGCATCGATCTCGTTGCCGTTCGCGCCGGCGATCGCGTTGCGGCAGGCACGGTGCTTGCACGCGTCGATAGCGCGCAATATTCGGCGATGCTCGCCGGCGCGCAGGCCGGTGCACGCGCCGCGGGCGCCGGATCGCAGGCGGCACTCGCCGGCCTGCAACAGGCGCAGAGCCGCTACGATCTCGCCGCCAAAACCGCGCAGCGCATGAGCAATCTCTATCGCGCCGGCGCGATCTCCAAAGAACAACACGACCAGGTGCAAATGCAACTTCAAGTTGCCCGTGCGGGGCTCGCACAGGCGCGCGCCCAGGTGCAAGCGGCATCGGGGGGCGAGGCGGCGGCACGCGCCGGCGTCGCGGCGGCGAGCGTTCCGGTGAACGATGCCACGATCGCGGCACCCTTTAGCGGCATCGTCACCCAGACGTTCGTTCGCCAAGGAGAGGTCGTCGGAGCGGGCAGCCCGGTCGCACGGATCGAGAGCGACGGATCGCTCGAATTAAAAGTGGCGATTCCCCTGAACGATCTCGCCGCGGTGCGCTCCCAGCGCGAACTCGAGGTTCGCGTCGACGCGATCGGAGAGAGCACGCTCCGCGGAACGGTTCGCTCGATCGTTCCTTCCGATAATCCGGCACTGCGCTCCGCAATGCTGCGCGTCGAGCTTCCCGCCCATCCCGGGCTCTTACCCGGAATGTTCGCGCGCGTTCTCGTCCGCGCGCAGAGCGCTCGCGGCATGCGCATCCCACTCTCGGCGCTCGTCGAACGCGCCGGACAGAGCGGCGTCTTCGCAATCCGCGCCGGGAAGGCGGAGTTCGTTCCCGTCACCTCGGTGGCCAGCAACACCCGCTATGCAATCGTGACCGGGCTTACCGATGGCACCACGATCGCCGCGAGCAATCTCGCCGAACTCACCGACGGGGCCGCCGTCACGGTTACGACTCGATGAAGCCGTTGACCGGAATCGGCCGCCTCGCGCGGTATTTCCTCACCTCGAAACTCACGCCGACGATCGTTATTGCGATCTCGGTGTGGGGAATCTTCGCAATTCTCCAGACGCCGCGGCAAGAGAACCCCGAGATTACGATGCCCGCGGCGACGATCTTCACGCAGTACTCCGGCGGATCGGCCCGCGAAGTCGAACGTCTGCTCACCGAACGCGGCGAACGCGTTCTACAAGAAGTTCCCGGTATCAGCCACGTTTACGCGACCACGACGCAAGACTACTCGATGCTGACCGTGCTCTTTCACGTCGGCGAAAGCCCGAGTAAATCGTTCGTCGCCCTCTACGACCAGGTCAACGCGCACCTCGGAGACCTTCCACCGGGCGCCTCCCACCCGGTCATCACGCCCCTCTCCGTCGATGACGTTCCGATCGTCGTGCTCAACCTTCACGGCAAACGTTACAATCGCGGCGAACTCTATCAGGCCGCACAACGGCTGATCTCCGAGGTTCGCGCGATTCCCGGCGTCTCGACCGTGCAAACGTTCGGCGGACGCCCGCAGGTCGTCAACGTCCGCCTCAATCCCATCAAGCTCGCCGCCTACGGTGTCTCGGCGGGACAGATCGCCGCCGCTCTCGGTGCGAGCAATGCGAGCCAAGCCGTCGGTGCGCTCCATAGCGACGGGGAGAGCCTCTCGCTGCGCGCGGGCGACGCACTCACCTCACTCGATGCGGTACGCAATCAGATCGTCAACGTCAGCGACGGGCAGCCGGTCCGGCTCGGCGATCTCGCTACCGTCGAACGTGGGCTCACCCCGCGCGAGAACGCCACCGGATTCGGCTACGGCGCGGGCACCAAAAATGCCGAGCGTGGCCTCCAGGCGTCGGTGAGTATTGCGATTGCGAAGAAGGCCGGCACCAATGCGGTCACCGTCGCCGACCGAATTCTCGCCCGCGTGAAGGGCATCGCGCTTCCGCCCGGCATGACGCTCGACGTCACGCGCAACGACGGCAATAAAGCGAACCTCGCCGTCAACGAGCTCATTCAACGGTTGCTCGAAGCGATCGTCATCGTGGTCGCGCTCCTTTTCGTTCTCGGCTGGCGCGAGGCGCTCGTCGTTGCGACCGCCATTCCGTTGACGCTCTTCGTCACGTTGGGGATCGGAATGATCGACGGACAATCGATCAACCGCATCACGCTCTTTGCTCTGATCCTGTCGCTCGGTCTGCTCGTCGATCAAGCGATCGTCATCGTCGAAAATATTCATCGGCACTATCACGTCGTCAATCCCCATCGCTCCAAAGCCGAGGCAACGGTTCTCGCCGTCGAAGAGATCGGCAACCCGACGACTCTCGCGACGATTACGGTGGTGCTCTCCTTTCTGCCGATGCTGTTCGTCACCGGCATGATGGGGCCGTACATGCGTCCGATACCGCTCAACGTTCCCATTGCGATGATCGCATCGTTGTTGATCGCGTTTACGATTACGCCGTGGGCGACCTACGCATTGCTCCGCAATCAGAAGCCGAAGGCCTCACACGGGACGCCGAAATGGATTCTCCCCTTTCGCAACGCGCTCGCGAAGATGCTCGCCGACCGCACACTCGGACGACGCTTCCTGGCGATCCTCGCGCTCGCGCTCGTGCTTGCGGCCATGTTGCCGGTGCTCAAACTAGTGAAGTTCCGCATGCTCCCCGATGCCAACGAAACCTCATTTCTCGTGGCGATCGACGCCCCACCCTCGAGTTCGATCGCGCGAACCGAGAGCATCGCCGCTGCGGTCGGCAATAAACTCGCGACCTACCCGCAGATTCGCTCCTACCAAACGTTCGTCGGCACCAATGCCGTGCCGGATCTCGCAGCGCTCTTTCAGGGCACCGTCTTTCGCAACGCACCGAACCAAGCGGAGATCCACGTGACCCTGCTCCCGAAAGATCGTCGTTCGATCGAATCGGCTCCCTTCGTGGCGGAGATTCGCCCGGCGTTGGCTGCCGTTGCAACCGCACGCGGCGCCTCGCTACGCATCCTGCAAGTCCCGCCCGGCCCGCCGGTGCGCGATACGATTCTCGCGAAAATATATGGTCCCGATCCCGAAGTGCGACGAGCGATTGCGGCACGCGTCGTCTCGATGATGCAACGCGAACGGGGAGTCGTCGATATCGATTCCAGCTTTAAAGAACTTCCCGCCTCTTTGAATCTCCGCGTCGATCCCACCGAAGCGGCGCTCGCCGGCGTCTCGGTTACCGACGCCATTCAAACGCTCGCAATGGAGATTCACGGCGCACCGGTCTCGACCTTACACGTTCCCGACCAAGTACGCCCGGTCTCGATCTTCCTTCGGCTCGAACGCGCGTATCGCGGCGACCCGGCCGCGCTGGAGTCGCTCACGCTTCCCTCACGAAGCGGCATGCAGGTGCCGTTGAGTGCGGTCGTGACCACGCGCGCGGGGAACGTCGAACGTCCGCTCTATCGCGACGACTTTCGGAACGTCTCCTACGTCGGCGCGGATATGGCGGGGCGCAGTTCCACCTACGCGGTGATCGATATGGAGCTCGCGCTCATGCGCCATCCGCTTCCCGCCGGGTACTCGATTTCGTGGGGCGGAGAGTGGAGCCTCACCAATCGCGTCTTCGCCGATCTCGGGCGCGCGATGTTGCTGGCATTTATTCTGATTTACTTCTTGCTGGTCGCACGCTTCCGCTCGTTCATGATTCCGCTCGTGGTTCTCGCGGCGGTCCCGCTTGCGGTGATCGGCGTCTTACCGGGCTTCGCGTTGCTCGCTCCGTTCGGAATCTATTTCTCCGCAACCGCGATGATCGGATTGATCGCCCTGATCGGCATCGTGGTTCGCAACTCGATCATTCTGCTCGATTTTATCGAATCGAAACTGAAGGAGGGCATTCCGCTGAACGAAGCCTTGGTCGAGGCGACGACGGCGCGCACGCGGCCGATCTTCCTGACCGCGGCGGCGGGCGTCCTTTCATCAATCGTGATCGCCGCCGATCCGGTGTGGAGCGGATTGGCGTGGGCGCTCGTCTTCGGTATGACGATGTCGGCGGTGCTTTCGGTGCTGGCGATTCCACTGCTCTACGGATTGATCGCCGAGGGCCGGACACGCGGCGTCGAACAACTCCCGACGCCGGGAATCGAAGCCGAGCGCGTTCGCAGTATCGTGAACTTCCCCGAACTCGACTGCATCGAACTCGAAACTACGGCACTGCCCCGTCTCCTCGAAGGCGAGAGCGTCGATCTCGATATGGAGATCTTCCGCGGCGAGGGCGATGCCCGCGATGCGGTCGCCGATCTCAATGGCCCGTATCGTGTCGAGAAAGCGCGGATCGAACTACAGAGCGCGTATGGCGCCATTACCTCCACCCAACACCTCACGTTGCGTTCTCTCGAAAACGCTCCCTCATGGAAAGACCTCGATCGTGAATAAATCGCTCGTTCTCGCACTCGCTCTCTCGTTGAGCTCCGGCGGCGCGCTTCGCGCCGCCACGCCGACGCCCGCAGCGAGCCCGCAACCCCTCGCACTCGCCGACGCGATCCACATCGCCCTCCAACGAAACACGTCGTATCGCAGTGCGGCGGTCGGGGTCGAGGCCGCTCGCGCGCAACTCGGCGAGGCGGAAGCCCCCCTGCTTCCGGGCCTCGCGCTCCAAGACTCGTACCAAAGCGTGAGTACTGTTGCAAAACTCAGCACGCCGATCGGAGCGCTTCCGTTCAGCGCCGTCAACGCGACGAACAGCCCGATTCTCGCGATGCAATATACGCTCTTCGACGGCGGCATTCGCAACGCTCACGTCGGGCAAGCCGCAGCCGGGCTCTCGGCGGCGGAATCTCAACTGGTGCAGGCACGCGGCGCGACCATCGCTGCGGTCTCGCAAGCCTACTTCGGCGTCGTCACCGCGCAACGGATGGATGCGGTCGCACGGCGAGCGGTGGAGGTTGCTGCACAACACGAACGGGAGGCCGAGCTCTATCTTCAAAACGGAACGATTCCGCGTGCGGATTTGCTGCGCGCGCAAGCCGAGCTCGCCGACCAAAAAGTGCGCGCCATCGGTGCCGCCGGGGCGGTACAACTCGCCGAGAACCAACTCGATATGGTGCTCGGCGTACCGCTGACCAACCGCTACCGACTCACCGAACCACTGGGTACGACCGCGCCTGCATTCGATCTCGCGAATCTCTTGCAGACCGCACTCTCGCAACGCGGCGATCTCGCCGCCGCGCGCGCCGCAGTTCGGGCGGCGAGAAAGGGCATCGTCGCCGCAAAGGCGTCGCGCGTTCCGCAAATAAATGCGGTCGTCTCCGATGGGAATACGCAGCCGGCGGTCGTCGGCGGATATCACAACCAATTCGCCATCGGCCTCACCGCCGTATGGACGCTCTTCGACAACGGCTATTCCCGAAACGGCATCGCGCTCGCCGAAGCGGGACTTAAGCAAGCGCAATTCGGCGTGACGCAGCTGCAGGACGGCGTCGAACTTCAGGTGCGCCAAGCATATCTCCGCGAGGAGATCGCGGCCTCGCAAGTTGAGGCGGCGAAAAAACTCGTCGCGCTCAGCGATGAAACGCTCCGGCTCGCCGAGGTACGCTATCGCGGCGGCGTCGGAACCGAACTCGAACTCGAGGATGCCGATCTCGGGGATCGCGCCGCACGCGAGACGCTCGCTCGGGCTGAAGGCGACCTCCGGGTTGCCATCGTCGAACTGCGATTTAACGCGGGGCTTCTGTAGAAGGCGCTTGACAAGGCGCGGCCGCCGTGCGACATACGAAGGCGATGTTCGATGATGAAATCGCCTTCGAGGTGGACGTGCGGATCCTGCCGACCTGGCGGCGGCACGCGCGCATCGTCGCATCGTTCGACGCCCTCGCGATCGGCGAGGCGATGCGCATCGTCAGCGATCACGAGCCGCGCCCGCTCAAGAGCGATTTCGAACGGTTGCGGCCGGGACAGTTCGTCTGGTTGCAGAGCATGCTCGGCAACGACACGTGGGAGGTTCTGCTGCGGCGCATCGGTGAATCGCCGGTCGAGACGCTCGCGGATCTTCTCGCGCGCAGCGCGATTTTTTCGACGGCGAAGGCCACCACGATCGAGGCTCTCGAACGCGCGGCGACGCAACGCGAGGTCGCGCGCAACGAATCGCTCTGCGAGCAAGGAACGCCGTGGCCGTACCTCGGGCTCGTCCTACGCGGCGGCCTTCGCGCGATCGTCACCTCGCCGCTCGGCCGAGAGCACGCGCTCTACGACGTTCTCTCCGGTGAATCGTTCGGCATTCTCGATACGATCGACGGCGGCGTCGCTTCGGCGCGCCTGATCGGCATCACCGAGAGCACGCGAGTAGCGATCTTCCCTCGCTCGGTCGTCCGCTCGATTCTCCAGGACGACATGCGCGTCGCGCGCGCGATCAACGCACAACTCGCACAACGGCTACGAATGGTGATCGACCGCTTTACCGCGCAAACGTCCTTACCGACGATCGGGCGCGTCGCCGGCGCGCTGCTGCCCTACGCTTCTCCCGACGCGGGGCTTTCGAAGGCGTTACCGAGCCTCGAAGGCATGACCCAAGGCGATCTCGCCGTCGCGGCGGGCACGGTCAAAGAGGTCGTCAATCGTACGCTCGCCGAGCTCGAGGCGGGCGGAGCGATCGAGCGCGTTGCTGGGCGCATCGTCCGCCTCAACCGCGAGAGCTTAACTCAGATCGTGAACAACGCGTTCCCAGGTGAGGCCGTCGGCTAACCGCCGTTTCCGAACGATACGCCGAAACCGCGCGCCGCGGCGACGGCCATGAAGACCATCGCGCCGCCGACGATCCAACCGAGCCCCGCCGCATAGTTCTCCGCGGAAGCGGTGGTGATATACGCAAGTGCGATCAAGAGCAGATGTTCGAGAACGTGTCCCGAGGGATGTAACTCGAAATAGTTGTACGCCGAGGGCCACATCGCGAACATCGCCACCATCGGCGCGAGCAGCGCCGGCACGAGCCAAAACGCACTGCCCCCTTGCGAACCGCGCGCGCGCGCGGTGACGAAAATGCCGCCGAGCGCGCCGCCCGCGAGCAGCCCCGCGTGCAGCAGATGATGCTGCCAGATCGGGAGTTCGGCGTGACGGTCGAGGAACGGTACCAGCGCAGCGACGAGCGTAACTGCGAGAACGAGGATGCCGAACGCTCGCGGCTTCACACCGCGCTCCCCACGGCTCGCATACGCGCGAGACGTATGCCTTCAACGAGCGCCGCGAGAACCCCGACGAGAATCAGAAGGGCGCCGACCGTCGCGATCCCCGCCCAGAACGGACCCGGCGCTGGTTCGACCGCATAACGGCGCGGGACGCCCGCGGCACCGGCGACGTAAAACGAGATCAAGAAGAGCGCGCCGCCACCGAAGATGCCGAGACCGACGATCCACCGTACGAGCGCGTTCGAAGCGGCTTCCGCACGCTGCTCCAACGAGACGAAGACCCAACCGAGAATGAAGAGGAAGACGCCTTCGAGGAGATAGGTGTGGAAGTGCGCCGGCACCCAGAGCGTGTTATGCAAATCGACGTTGAAGGGAATCGTCGCATCGAGAATCGCCGCGCTCCCCCCGACGATCCATCCGACCATCCCGGCAAAAAAGAACATCGACCCCAACGTCCATTTCATGCCGGAGCGATGGATGAGCATGAGCCCGCCGAAGACCGTCACGACGACCACCGGAACGGCAGCGAGATACGAACTGATCTCGCCGATATATTGCACCGCCGGCCACTGAACGAAGTCCATGTAGAGATGGTGGAAATACGCAATGATGACGAATACCAACGTCCCCCACCACGCCACGACGAGCGGGATCGACGAGTGGTAGGCTCGTTTGGTGCAAATCGGTAACGCGACGTAGATGCCCGCGACCGCCATATACATGGTGAGATTGGCGAACGTGTGGCCGAACTGATAGGTGAGGTTTTTCGCCCAGAGCGGATCGATGACGACGTGCGGATCGAGCCAATGGGCGATCATGGCGATTCCGACCAAGAGCCCCGAGGCACCGCCGATGAGTCCGTCGATCGAGACGACGGTCGCCGCAAGCATCTGCGGGCTCGGCGGGTGTTTCCCCGCGGCCTCGAATGCCTTGCGCCCGAAGACGTAATCGAGCCCGAGCGCCGACCCCAATCCACCGGAGCTACGCAAGATCGCGCCGAGAATTTGCGCGCAGATCAGCATGAAGCCGAGCATGACCGCGGCGACGCCGAGCAACCACGCTCCGGTCGCCCACGAGGGCCAGGTGGTTCCCACGAAGGGAAGCGGATAGAGCATCGTCCAGAGCGCGCCGTAGTGTCCGAAAACGACGCTGACGATCACCACCACGACGCCGATCGCGAAGAATGCGAACGCGAGCATCGCGACGCGCTCGTCGAGGTGGATTTCGCGATCGACCAGATACCAGAGCAGGCCGAGGCCGGCGATCGCCATCGCGGTGATCATGCCGACGCCGTGAAGGCTCAACAACGAGTAGAACGTTCCCGTATCGATCGGTATCCAGCCGGCCTGCGAGGCGCGCAAGCCGATACCGACGAGCAACATCAGTCCGAAAATCGTGAGCCCGGCCACGATATAGGTCCACATTATTTTCATCGAACGTCAAAGCCTCCATGCATATAGGCGTGGCCGATTCCGCAGAACTCGAGACATCTCACGACGTAATGGCCTTTTACGTGAAATTCGATCGGAAGGTGATTGATGTAATCGGGCATCGCTTGAACTTGCGCGAAGAGCGTACCGTCGGGAGCGTAGATGCCGAAGCCGTGATTCACATCTTGCGACGTAACGTCGAAGACGAGCGGTACGTCGACCGGTAGAACGGAGGGCATGACGAATGCGTACTGCGCCGCCGTCACCCGAACGTGCCGCGCTCCCACCGACGCTCGTGCCCACGGATACGGAAAGAACGGCACCGTGAGCGCGAACGCGATCGCCGCAACGACGAGAACGAGCCCGAGCCAGAGCTTGCGGATGCGATACCCGGCGTCGTTCACGACGCTCTGGGGTAATGGCTTCTTCGCCCCATAGAGCGCGACGAACAGCATCGCCGCTATCGCGATCGCCGCTACGACGAGAAAGATCTTCAAAACCAAGAGACCGTCGCCCATGCATGACCCTCCTTCGAGCATTCTACACCCAGCTCGCCCCGAGGGAATGACGGGGGTCAATGACACGCGAATCACCCCCGGTAGCAAGCGATAACGAAAGGAAGCACACGTGCCCGGAGAGATCGAACCGCAGCAGGTCCCTGAGAAAGCGCGCGCGGGCGCCTTTCTTCTGGACGTTCGCGAGCCCTCGGAGTGGGCGGAGGGGCATATCGAGGGAGCGACGCTCATTCCCCTCGGCCACCTCGCCGCGCGCGTTGCAGAGATTCCAACGGATCGCGAAATCGTGTGCATCTGTCGTTCGGGGGCCAGAAGCGGGCGAGCGCAAGCCGCCATCGAGGCCTCGGGGCGATTCGGGGCCTGTTACAACATGGCCGGCGGTATGTTGCGCTGGGTGCAGCGCGGCTTGCCGATAAAAAAGGGTCAGTAAGGTGCCGAAGCGCAGAGCGGACCTATGAATATTCCGATTACCGATGGGACGAAGGCGAAGCGCCTTTTTACCGGTTCGGGTGCGGAGGGCGAGATGGCGGCGCAGATCGCCGAGAACGCGATGCATACCGCGCTCAAGATGACGTTGCTGGTCGCGATGAACGGCCGCGCGCCCGACGTGCAGAGCAGTTTGGCCGCAGCCGTCAACGAACATCTCGAAGCGATCGTCAACACGTCGATGGATGCGGCTGCCGATGCCTTTACCGCCGGACGCGCGGCGATCGCAGCGCAGCGGAGCCCGCATGCCGCTGCGACGGAGGCGGCGATTGGAGCGGGAGTCGCAGCGGCGAGCGCGGCGACGAGTATCGGCCGCGTTCGCCACGCGCTCTATCGCGGCGGCTCGGTTCTCGGCGACGTCGAAGCGGTCGCTTCCGGCAATCCGGAGCGCATGGTTCGTCGCGCGGAACAGCACGTGTTCTGGCGCGCTTTCGGGCGGGTGGGTCGCGGACTCTTTCGCGGAATCGGCGGAAAACGTTGATCGAAGAACTCTCGGCTACGGCGGCCGAACTCGAAGCGGCGAGCTCGGAGGAAATTTTGCGCTGGGCGCTCGCGCGATATTCGGGGTCGATCGTCGCGGCGTGCTCGTTCGGCGGGCCGAGCGGGATGGTACTTCTCGATCAACTGCTGGCCCTGGATCGCACGGTACCGATCTTCTATCTCGATACCGAGCTCTTACACGCAGAGACGTACGCACACATTCGCGCCGTCGCGAAAAAATATGATATCGCTCCCATCGCCGTGCACCCCGCGATCGATTTGGCCGCGCAGGCGCAGAGCTACGGCGAACGTCTTTGGGACCGGGATCCCGATCGGTGCTGCGGGATCCGCAAGATCGACGCGCAACGGCGCTATCTCTCCGGATATCGCGCGTGGATTTCGGGAATTCGGCGCGATCAGACCTCGGCACGAGCTCGAACGCCCGTCGTCGAATGGGATCGCCGCTTCGAAATAGTAAAGATCAATCCGCTCGCGCGCTGGAGCGAACGTGAAATATGGAGCTACATAGAGACGCATAACGTGCCTTATAATCCGCTCCACGACGCCGGATATGGAAGTATCGGCTGCGTTCCCTGCACCGCACCGAGTACCGGCGCGGAGACCCGAAGTGGGAGATGGCCGGGACGCGCGAAAACCGAATGCGGCTTGCACCAATCATGAAACGTTCGCTTCTTCTGCTCGCGCTGCTCTTACTCGCCGCATCGTCGATAACGCTCCCTCCCGCGCCTGGGAAAGCGGTCATCACGCTGACGCCGAAGCCCGGCTTCTGGTCGGAACCGGCGGTGGCGATCGATCCCGCGGATCCGCGTCGCGTCATCGCGGCCTACCAGGTCGGTGGGCTCGTCGACTATTCGCGCAACGCCGGACGCACCTGGAAGAGCGTGGCAGCGGTTCCCCACGACCATCGCCTGATCGACGGCGACGTTTCGCTCGCCTACGACGCACGGGGACACGCCGTTCTCTGTTACATCGCGTTCGATAAACTCGGTACCGAAAGTTATTGGGCGCACCACGCGACGCGGAGCGGCATTTTTGTGGAACGTTCGAACGACGGCGGCCTCCATTGGCAGCGCCGTGCCGTCGCCGTGAAGGCTCCCGTGGGCCGCCCGAATGTCTTCGAGGACAAGCCCTATATCGTCGCCGACGATACGCACGGGCCCTATCGCGGCAATCTCTATATCGGATGGACCGAGTTCCATCGCGCGTACTCCGAAATGCTCCTTTCGCGCTCGACCGACGGCGGAGCGACGTGGTCGCACCCCATGCGCATCAGCACCGCGAACGGTTTGCCGCGCGACGATAACGGCGCGGTCGAGGGGTTCGACGGCACCGTCGGCCCGCACGGGACGCTCTACACCGTCTGGCAGGACGGCAGGCATATCGTATTCGCCGTTTCTCGCGACGGCGGGAAGAGCTTCGCTCCCTCGCACTCGATTATCGACGTCCCATCGATGAATTACTACGTGCAAGGCTACCAGGACCGCGAGGTCAACGGCTTTCCCCAGATCGGGATTGCGCCGAAGGCGCATCGCCTCTTCGTCACCTGGTCCGATTACCGAAATGGCGAGGTCGATATCTTTAGTGCGACGTCAACCGATGGCGGCCTCACGTGGAGTGCGCCGACGAAGGTGAATTCCGATCGCGCGCACGATGGGCGCGACCATCTCTTTCAATGGCTCTCTGTCGATCCCACGAGCGGCGACGCCTACGTCATCTTCGACGACCGTCGCGGCGACCCGAAGAACGAACTCGCAACCATCACGCTCGCGCGCTCGACCGACGGCGGGCGCAGCTATCGTAATTACGAATGGACGACGAAACCGTTCGATCCATCGTTTCAATTCATGGGCGATTACAACGGCATCGCCGCATACGCGGGGCGCGTCTACGGCCTGTGGACCGAGGCGGCGCCGACGAAGGCGAAGCGCTGGAGTAAAGCGTGGCGAGCGCCGCGGACGATCGTCCGCCTCGGCATGGCGCAATTTTAGGACACCACCGTCGATGAGTGCGGAAACCTCACGACGCAACGACGCCAAAATGGCGAGATAGGGTATGCCGCAGTTGGAAAGTAACGATTTTCGCCGTACGTATGTGTCTTGGCGAGGGTTCTTTATAGCGGTATTTTTGGTGCTCGTATTCCTCGGTGTCGTGGGGCTGGGTCTCTTCCAGGCGAGTATACAATCCGATCGCGTGGCGGCTTGGGCAACCGAGCGGCTCTTTTTGCGCCACATTCACATCGGCATGACACGCCAACAGGTCGATCGCGAGGCACGAACCGACGGCTTATCGATCTTGTTTGGTTGCGTTATGCAGAACGGCGAATGCGTGACCCCGCAGCGACCTCCTTACTACATCTATCGATCGGCGGAGTGGTTAGCGCCTCCGTGTTGTGGAGAATCGGTGAACGTGCGGGTGTACTACGATCGGCGCGATCTCGTGACCCAGATAGGCCCCCCGCGCCAATACGTCACCGACGCCATGTAAACCGCGCGAACCTTTGCACTCGGTTGTGACGGTCGAAGAGCACGTTGAGATTGGTCGTAAAACTACAGCCCGGCTCGGAGACGCCGACGAGACGGATGACGACGGCGGGGGGCGCCGCCGCTGCTGCGGAGGAGCACGCGTCATACGGATAGGTCCCCAACTCCACCAACGAGCGACGAAATTCGTAGCGGTGGATCTGCAGAACGCAGTCGGGGCGAACGTCCTCGAATGAATACCACGCGACTCTAACGCGCGAGCGACTCGAGCGCGGGTCATCCCCGGTCGAATATGGCGGAGTATCCATCGTTGAGTTGCAGCGGACTCGGCAACGGATCGTTCGCTGTAGCGCCGCATGGCGTCGCGAACTCGATAGGCGAGCAAGGTGAGCGCTTTGGGCGTACGATGCAAGCGCCGGACCATCGACTGAATCGTCGTTCCCCCCGCACCCGCGTCTAAGGCAGAGGCGAGCGCCGCCACCCGCGCTTCTCGATAGAGTTCCGTCCGGGCCGCATCGCTACGATTGCCACCAACGGCGTCGATGCCGCGCGCGGACCAGAAGGTCGGCCGTCCGCTCGCGCCCTTTCCGGCATAAGCGATCATCGGTGCGTAGTCGGGCATGGCCGTTGCATCTTTTCAGATCGTCGTACCGTTCATCGCCCCGCCATCGGCGAACATCAGCATGACGAGATCGCGCGAACCGCGCGTTCCAAAACGCACGCCGCGAACGACGAAATGCGGCCGTGCTCCCACCACACCGCCGCTCGCCAACGACGCATCGCTCGCAGCTCGGCAATCGATCGTCGGTCTGCTACGACGTAGGTTTCGAAATGCGATCGGCGCGCTACGAAGGAAGGAACCCGCAAGCACGATCTCGCTCCCCACCACGCCGGGCTCCATGCCTTTTGCGCCCAAGCCGCACGACGGCGTTGGGATGTGTTTCCCCCCGGCGATCGCGCGAACCGCACGAAAACGAGCTGCGACGCTATCGCCAACTTGAGCGATGTTCGCGAAAACTTCCACCCGCGTCGGCCACGCCGGATAGCGACCTCGAGGCCACCGCGCGATTTGTGTGTCGTTCACGAGCGCATCCACGGCGACCAACTCAAGCCGACACGAGGTAGCACAGTGGATCGCGTCGCGTACCGATTTCGGCCTCTGCGCGGGGGTGGAGGCCCGAGCCACCACGTTCAGCGATGCCGAGGCCCCCGGGATGCGATCGAGAGCGATCGACATCGTCGCACCCGACGCACTGCCGCTCAAGGCGAGCCCGACCTCCGTGGGCGCATGGTTGCGCGGCGCTGGCTGAAGCCGAACCGAATACGCGACGTCGAAATCCGCAATGAAGTCCCCGAACGCGTAGACCGCAGCGTGACCCGCGCGTTCTGCGGCGAGCGCGGAGGCCGAGAGCCGTGGGCAAAATGTTTGCAACGATGCGACGGCACGTGGGTCTTCGGGCGCCGAGAGCGCGCGCAGGTAACCGACGGAATACAACGTCTGGCCCGCGATGAAAAGGAACTGCTTGGCGATAGCGGGCGTACCGGCATACGAACTGCGGATCTCGGTGTACCATCCCCCGACGGGATGCGCCGCGCAGATCCGACGTGGTCCGTCTGCGAGCAATTCGTAATCGTGAAATCCGTCGAGCGTGGACGCGCCACCTTTCGCAAGGAGGCGACGTTCGTCATCGTACTGTTGAAGCGTAGCGTAGAACGTCGGCAGATGACGCAGCACGATGACGGAGATGCCCTCCGGAGTTTGGCGCGTCCAGCCAATGCTATTCTCCGTTCGCCCTCCGATACGCTGAAATCCATGGGGAGGGGAATATTTCGAAAACGCAGCCGGAATGACGAACGGCGGGGCGGTGGGCAAGGGCTCGGTTTTGGAGGGGCAGAGCGAATGCAGCGTTCGCAGGGCCTGTGCGTCGTCGGCCTCGCCGACCGGGCGACGATACTCGATCGCGTAGAGCGCGCCCCCCTGGGCGATGACCTCCGTCGTTTCCGTACGGTGGCCGTCGTGATTTAAATCGGCGACGTAGGAGAACGACGAGCCGACGATGCCGTCGCACAACGCAATATCGTGGGGCGGCGAAAAGACGGCATGCGGATAGAATTGTTTGAGAGTTGCTTCCTCGTTGGTGCCGAGATTGGCGTAAATATGAACCGTGAAGAGTTTAAAAATGCCGAGATGGGGCGCCGAGATCCGGATCCTTCATGGCTTTCGTATCGAGCTTCCACGGTGAAGACGGCGGCGCGAACGGCGGCTGCGCCGCTGGAGCTGGCAGCGAGAGGACGGCACAGAGCATCGCCGCGGCGATGGCGAGCAAAGACAACCGCTTCATCAACCCGTTATACTCCCGACCCAACGCTCGTACTTCGCCCCATTGGGCGCGATGCGACCACAGCTTCCCTTAGCCCACGTTCGCCCCTTCATCATACGATCGCTTCCTCGCAAATTCGAAGCTCGCGCAATCACCGATCCCGGTTGCCGGAGCGATTCGCAAACATCGAACCGTCGCGGTGCGACCTCACTTCGGCTCGCGCAATTTCAGATAGGCGGCAAAAGGGAGCCGGAACGGCATTCGCTGCTTTCGCGCACCGAGGTCGACGAATCGGATGGAGACGCGAGAGTACACACGACCGGCATAGCGATATGGAGCATCCGCGTGCTCGGCGGCGATATAGCGCGCGCCGTGGATCTCGGCGAAATCGATCGTCCATGGAATGTGGGTGCCGGGACCGGTGACGAAATTCAGTGCGATACGCGCCCGGATCGTCGCAAAAGTTTTTGTATCGATCCAAAGATCGCGCAGCCGATAGTTTCCACTCACGCGTATCGGCCGCAGAACGAGGTGATAGCAGCGATGCGTTCCGATTCGTTCCTCGCCGACAAGCGTGATGGTGTATCGCCGAGCGTACGCAACGACATCGGCGATCACCGGCATTTTCGATCCACGCGTTCGCACCGGCAACGGCCGACGCAAAGGGTCGTGAAATTCCTTTCGGATTTGGCGAACGATCCGGGCGGAGTCGAGGACCGTCGGCACCTTTCCGGCTTCGGCGTCCCCGAGCGAAAAGGAATAGTTCGGAGCGAGAATCGGCACACCGATGAAATCTTGATGTGGGGCGGGGGCGAGCGTCGGGCCGCAACGCGGCATCATCGGCCGCACCCCGTCCGGGGAGCCCAGCGCCGGTGAAAAACCTGTCGTGAAGCAAAGCGTGGCTCCCCGCCCCCGAGCGGGATGGGCGCGCTCGTAGTCGCTGACGGGGTCGACCCATATCTGCCCGTTGCTCGCATCGTATGCCGAGCGGTAGTTTTCCACCCGCCGACCGTTCTTATCGCGAACGTCGATACGAACGCTGTAGTTCATGCGATGCGGATAGACCTGGTCGTTCCAATACGCGCGAGCATTGGCAAATAATTTGTATGCAAAAGCAGCCGATGCGACCATGGGTTCACTTCTTTGCACAACCAGCCGCGTCCGCCTGCCTTCCCGCTGCGCCTAGTCGCTACGGTCGCCTAGGGCCCAAGTGGCTGCGCGGTCGTCGGCCCGTTCGGATCGCGGCACGTTGTTATGTTCGCGCAAATTAGGCGATCTATTGTCGGTTCTTTCCCAATTTTATAACGATCCAGCACGTAGGTCGACCGGTTATACCACAGGTCTTCGGAGTTCGGCGCGTCCGCTGGGGTATCGGCCGCATCGGTCCAGGCTACATGAAGGCACACATCCGTTGGGTCCGCTCGCGGGCCCCTCGAAACGCACGACTTGGTAACCCACAACGTTCTCCCGGGAGCGATGGTGAATTTTCGCTCGCCGCTTCGTAGGATGATAAACGGCAACAAGTATGCTTCCATCGGTATAATACGCTTCGTCCCCGGCATCGGCGTAACGACCGCGTGAGGACGCGAGCAGATTACTTTCGGCATCCCTTCGCACCGGACCATGGAC
>JAJZVP010000161.1 GCA_021845615.1 bacterium
ATATTTTTTCGCTCGCCGCCCTCTGCGGGCTCCCCGTCGACGTCCAGTTTGCAACCTCGCAAGCGAACGCCCTCGAAGCGCAATCGCGCGCCTGTAAGGCCGTCGGGCTCGCCCCGATTCTCTTGCAACAACGACCGACCGACGATGCCGCACTCTCGATGTTGCTCGCGGGGAAAAGTGACGTCCACGTCACCGATTTTCCCGTCGTCGCCTACCTCGCGCGGACGCTCGACGGGGGGAAGCGCTTCGCCGTTGCCGGGAAGCAATTCGACGTCGTTCCCTACGGTATCGCCGTGGCGAAAAGCAACGCCGCACTCGCCGCTGCGGTGCAGTCGGCATTGCAGTCGCTGATCGCCGATGGCACCTACGACCGATTGCTTGCAAAGTGGGGGCTCGGACAGGGGGCGCTTCGCTCGACGCCGATGAACGCCGGGACGCTTTACGAGCACTAAATGGCGCGCTCGTATCTCGTTCGTGCAATAGCGGCGATCGCGCTCCTCGGCTCTCTCGTCGGGGGCGTGGCGATGCCCCTCTCGGCGGCGCAGCCGCTGCGCGTCGGTACGGATATCTCGCATCCGCCGCTGGAGTTTTACCGCGCGCCCGGCGGACGCGTTCGGGGCTTCGATGCCGACGTCGCGCGCGAGATCGGCAAACGCCTCGGCCGCCCGGTGCGGTTCGTCGATATGCCCTTTGGAAAACTTCTCGGTGCGGTCGCCTCCGGAAACGTCGATTTCACGATCTCGTCGATGTTCGATCTGCCGACGCGCGAAAAAGTCGCCGATTTCGTCGATTATTTTCTTTCGGGAACCGCGATCATGGTACGCGCGGGTAACCCGCACGACGTCTTCACGCTCGCCGGCTTTTGCGGCCTTACCGCGAGCGCCGAAGTCGGTACGTTTCAATTTACGGCGCTCGAAGAACAATCGCAGCGCTGTCGCGCGTTGGGGCTCGGTGGCATTCACATCGTATCGGTCGCGGGAGACGAACAAGGCGCGCGAGCGCTGCTCGCCGGACGCGTCGATATTCACATCGCCGATTTTCCGATCGTGAGTTATCTCGCTCGTACGATCGGGAGCGGGAAACTCGCGGTCGCGGGGCGACCCTTCAACCAAATTCCGTACGGCATCGCCGTCCGCAAGGGAAACGTGGCCCTACGGACGGCGATCGTCGATGCGTTGGTGGGGATGGTCGCCGACGGAAGTTACGACCGCTTGCTGAAGAAGTGGCATCTGCAGGCGGGCGCGCTTCGTTCGATTCCGGTCGACGCCGGGAATCTCTACCAGCACTAACGGACGCGCCCGGCCGGCGCTCAGTTCGCGAGGGTGCGTCGGAAGAATTCGACCGTGCGTTGCCACGCGAGCTTCGCGGCGGCTTCGTTGTAGTTCCCGATTCCGCCGGGATTTGAAAACGCGTGTCCGGCATCGTATCGATGGAATTCGTAGGGAGCGTGCGCTTCCCGGAGGCGCGCTTCGATCGCGTCGACGCGAGCGATCGGAAAGTACTCGTCGCGAAGCGCCCAGTGCCCCTGGAGCGGAATTATGATACTGCCGGGATCGCCCGCTTCTTCGGGTGGAAAGCCGTAGAAGGGAACGGCGGCCGCAAATTCGCGCACGTGCATCGCGGCGAGCAGCGTTAGCGCGCCGCCCATGCAAAACCCGACGACGCCTACTTTTTTGCCGTTCTTCGCGAGGTATTGCGCCGCGCCGCGCGCGTCTTGCATCGCGGCATCGCCGAAATCGAGCCCCTGCATGAGATGGTTCGCTTCATCGCCGGTTGCGGCGACGCGACCGCGGTAGAGATCGGGTACTAAAACGCGAAATCCCGCTTCGGCCATTCGGTCGGCGGTGGAGATGATCTGGTCGTTGACGCCCCACCATTCCTCGAGCATGACGATTCCGGGGGCCTGCGTCGCATCGGCGGGCTCGGCGAGGTAACCGGGAGCCATCGCTCCATCGGGGCGCGTAAATTCGATCATCGATCCCATCTTCGTTCCTCTCGTAGCATTCGTTCCTGCGCTCGCGGCGCGATACTTTCGAACCCTCGGCACGAACGAGAGGGTTGCAGGCGGCGGGGTTTTCCTCGGTGCCTTGGAAACACCGCAGGCATGGAACGATCGAGCGCGAGCCCGCCGAATGCGGGTGCGAAAGCCGAGGCGATCGACGAACCGCGTTGGCATGCCTCGTTAGCGGCGATCGGCGCGTTGATTCTCTACGTCTTGCTCCCGCAACGCTTGGTTTTCGGCCCCGCGTGGTTCGCGCCGATCGTCGTGTTGGCGGTGCTGGTTCCGCTCTCGGTCTTCGCTCCGGACCGCGATGACGAAACGCCGCTCCATCGCATCGCTTCGATCGTTTCGATCGTCCTGCTGAATATCTTTAACGTGCTCTCCGTGCTCTTGCTCGTATTCGATGCGTTTTCGCATCATCCCAAGGGCGTGCCCGGCATCACCGGCCAGCGTCTGTTGCTCTCCGGAGCGCAAATTTGGATGACGAACGTGCTGGTCTACGCGCTCTGGTTCTGGGAGGTCGACGGAGGGGGGCCGTGGCAGCGGAGCCGAGCGCGCAGCGCCGCGGCCGATCTGAAAGCGAGTTTCCTCTTCCCGCAGATGATGGTCGACGCGCAGCGCGTGCGCTGCGTCGATCCGCACTGGAAGCCGCTCTTTCTCGATTATCTCTACGTCGCGTTCACCAACGCCTTGGCGTTTAGCCCGACCGATACGATGCCGATTACGAGAGCGGCGAAGATGTTGATGCTCGTCGAAGCGTCGATCTCGTTCGTTACGATCGCGCTCGTCGTCTCGCGGGCGATTAACGTTATTTAAAACATCGCCGCGGCGAAGAGTTAGAGTTGGGACTGCGAGAGCAATCGCGTGCGAACGAAGGCGCTTGGCGAAATATGCACGTCGCCGCGGAACGGCAGGTCGAGTTCGGCGATGACGACCATCGTCGCGACGATCGTCGCCGCGAGCAGCATCGTCATCACGTAATGGGCGGGTCGGCTCTGGACGCGAAAGAGATAGGTTCCGGAGACGGTGACGAAGGCGATGAAGAGCATCATGCCCCACAGCGCCGGTGGGATGCTCTCTTGATTGTCGAATAAGCGCGTTCGTCGTTGGTCGACGAAACGGGTCGTCAGCTCGAGCATCGTTGCGAGGACGGCGGCCTGGCGCGCGTCGGTCGGGTGGAAGCCGGCGATGCGTTCGATAATCGTATGGGCCCGATTTCGCGCTCGTCGACTGAACCCGCCGTGCTGCATCGCGGGCCACTCGCGCTCGACGACGGCGCGCACGTAGAGCACGATCTCCGAACGCAGCGGCGTCGCGAAGCTTTTTGGAAGCGTTTCGCAGAGGTGGTAGAGATCGCCGAGTGCGGCGGCCTCGTTTTGAACGGTCGCGGCCGCCTGGTCGAACTCTTGCCAGACGGTGACCACCATAAACGAGAGGATGACGGCGAGGATCGTCCCGATCGTTGCGACGATCGGTCCGGCGACATCGTTATGGGTCAGGCCTCCCCACGCGACGCGCCGCTCGAAGAGCGAGAGCCCGCATGCTGCGAGCGTGCAGGCGACCGAGATCGCGACGATTGCAAAGAACCAGGTCGGTATCCCGTAGATCCAGTCCACGGCGACGCCATTCTCGAACGAAGGGATCCCTCCTCGATCCTCCGGCAACCAATCGCTCGAAACGCGCGTTGATAGGACGCATGGAAGGCGGCACAGAACATCGCGCGCCGTGTACGTGCGGGTATGATGTAATGGTAGCCTGCGACCTTCCCAAGGTTGATGCGTGGGTTCGATTCCCACTACCCGCTCCAGTCCGGCGACGTAGCCAAGTGGTAAGGCAGGGCTCTGCAAAAGCCCCATTCGGCAGTTCGAATCTGCCCGTCGCCTCCAGCTCGCTCCCTCGATGCGT